>NZ_CP026377.1:4225764-4527605 GCF_002953195.1 Mixta gaviniae
CCAGCCGGCCCTTCTGCGTAACCAGCATCGCCCGATCCTGCGTGACCCATTTCTGCTGCCCGTTTTCCGCATAGCCAAGCACCAGGAAGATGCGCTGGCCGTCGTTAATGCGCAAATACATGCTGGCGTACGGCAGCGCTTCTATTTTTTCGTCCGAAACGGTGATGTCATCCGGCCCCATGACCGCCAGCTTAGCGGTATCGACCAGCCCCTGTTGCGTTTGTGTACACGCTTGTAACAGCAGGCAAAGAAACAGCAATGGTATGTGGCGCACCTGTGTATCCCTGTGTGAAGAGTGCCAAATCAGAAAAATAACCACACGGGCGTGTGGTTATGATTAAAAACCCGCGTTAACGGGTGGTACTTGTGGTGGTCGTGGTCGTGGTGCCGGTATTGGTGCCGTCGCCGCCGCCGGACGCCGCTAAGCCGACGCCCAACAGCGCGCCGACCGCGCCGATACCTACAGCGGTCGTGGTGCCCGCTGAGATAGCGCCCGCTTCAGCGCCAGCGGCTGAGCCAGCTTCAACCGGAGCGGCAAAAGCAGCCGGACCGGAAGCCAGAAACAGCGCCATTGCTGTGGCACAAAGTACTTTTTTCATACTGGATTTCCCTTCATGAAATGAATGGATGATGTGCCTGGATGGATTCAGGCGGCTCCAGTATAGGGCAACAAATTATCAGAAATCAGGCTTCACGGGAGGAGAGGAAACGGCGATTTTTAGCAGAATAAAATATTACAAATAAGGGCGATTTATAAATTTATATTTCAATATAATGCAAAAAAGTAGTTGATATCGCTTAAATAACGCTAAGAAAAAGATAATTAAAGCAAAGCGACCTGTTTGATTAAAAAAGCATCACATCAAGCTATTTTAGTGGGTAAATAGCGGTGGTTAATATTTTATTTCAACAGGTTATGCCATACCTAACCAAAATTCAGGACCATTTTTAAGCAGAGACGTTTAGGAGTAATCCTGCGTTAATTTTCGGCTCTGATTAACATTTTAAGAATATGCTTAGGGCAAAACGGCGGATTTCGTTCTTATCGCGTTACTACCCGTCGGCGCCTTTCGCTATCGGCACCGGTCACGTCGGGAAAAACGCAATAAAAAAGGCGCCGCGTGGGCGCCCTGAGAATAAACTGCAGCTTGTCTTAACGCCAGGATTTGTAACGGTTGATCAACCCGTTGGTGGAGCTGTCGTGGCTATTGACGTCGCCCGCGCCTGCCAGTTCCGGCAGAATGCGGTTCGCCAGCTGTTTGCCCAACTCAACGCCCCACTGGTCGAAAGTGAAGATGTTGAGGATGGCGCCCTGGGTGAAGATCTTATGCTCATACAGCGCAATCAGCGCGCCCAGGCTGTAGGGGGTGATTTCACGCAGCAGGATAGAGTTGGTTGGACGGTTGCCCTCGAACACCTTGAACGGCACGATATGCTCGACCGATTCTGCCGCTTTGCCCGCGTCGGCGAACTCTTTCTCTACCACGTCGCGCGATTTGCCGAAGGCCAGCGCCTCGGTCTGGGCAAAGAAGTTAGAGAGCAGCTTATCATGGTGATCGCCCAGCTGATTGTGGGTGATGGCCGGCGCGATAAAGTCACACGGGATCAGTTTGGTGCCCTGATGGATCAGCTGATAGAACGCATGCTGGCCGTTGGTGCCCGGCTCGCCCCAGATGATCGGACCGGTCTGGTAGGTCACCGGATTGCCGTCGCGATCCACATACTTGCCGTTGGACTCCATGTTGCCCTGCTGGAAGTAAGCGGCGAAACGGTGCATATACTGGTCGTACGGCAGAATCGCTTCGGTTTCCGCGCCGAAGAAATTGTTGTACCAGATGCCGATCAGCGCCAGCAGCACCGGCAGGTTCTGCTCAGCCGGGGTTTCGGCGAAGTGTTTATCCATCGCGTGCGCGCCGCTCAGCAGCTGCTCGAAGTTGTCAAAGCCGACAGAGAGAATAATCGACAGGCCGATCGCCGACCACAGCGAGTAGCGGCCGCCCACCCAATCCCAGAATTCAAACATATTGGCGGTATCGATGCCAAACTTCGTCACTTCTTTGGCGTTGGTGGAGAGCGCGGCGAAGTGCTTCGCCACATGCTGCTCGTCGCCCGCCGTTTTCAGGAACCAGTCGCGCGCGCTGTGGGCGTTGGTCATGGTCTCCTGGGTGGTAAACGTTTTAGAGGCCACCAGGAACAGCGTGGTTTCCGGGTTCACTTTTTTCAACGTTTCGGCGATATGGGTGCCATCAACGTTGGAAACGAAGTGCATATTCAGATGGTTTTTATACGGGCGCAGCGCCTCGGTCACCATGTAGGGGCCGAGGTCGGAGCCACCGATGCCGATATTGACCACGTCAGTGATCGCTTTTCCGGTGTAGCCTTTCCACTCGCCGCTGATGATGCGCTCAGAGAAGGATTTCATCTTCTCCAGCACCGCGTTGACTTCCGGCATCACATCTTTGCCGTCAACCAGAATGGGGGTGTTGCTGCGGTTGCGCAGCGCCACGTGCAGTACCGCGCGATCTTCCGTGCGGTTGATTTTCTCGCCGGAGAACATCGATTTAATGGCGCCTGCCAGATCGGTCTCTTTCGCCAGCGCCTGCAGTTTTTCCAGGGTTTCAGAAGTGATGCGGTTTTTTGAGAAATCCACCAGCATCTGGTCGTCAAAGGTGGCGGAGAATTTCGCAAAACGATCGCTCTCCTGAGCAAACAGCTCCGCGATGCGCACTTCTTTCATCTGTTCGTAATGCTGCTGCAGGGCCTGCCAGGCAGCGGTTTGCGTCGGATTGATATTTTTCATGGCAACACTCTTATGTTTTAACAACCGTAATTCTGACCGGACGTCATCTTACCTGTTGACCGTGACTCACTTTCCTTTTCCTGCAACAGGTTACGACTATCGTAGGGCGTGCTGATTTCCTCACCCTTTGCCCGGGACTCATTATAATTCAGGCTGCGGCGATGATGGCCGCCAGGTATTTCAGTATGACGATTCTTACCGTTGAAAGGAAAAATTTTTATGCCGCTCTCTGCTCCACTCTTGCTGGTGATCATCGGCTTCAGTTCACTGATGGCCCAATGGATCGCCTGGTTACTGCGGCTTCCGGCAATTTTGCCGCTGTTGGTTTTCGGAATCGTGCTGGGTCCGATGACGCATGTTTTGCTACCCGATGCGCTGTTTGGCGACCTGCTGTTTCCGCTGGTGTCGCTCTCGGTGGCGATCATCCTGTTCGAAGGCGCCCTGACGCTGCGCTTCGATGAAATTCGCGGCCTCGGTGGCGTGGTGCGCAACCTTATCACCGTCGGCATGCTGATCACCTTTGTGGTGATAAGCCTTGCCTGCTGGCTGCTGCTGCACTTCCCGCCGGAGCTGGCGGCGCTGGTCGGCGCGGTCACGGTGGTGACCGGCCCGACGGTGATTGCGCCGCTGATGCGCGTGGTACGTCCGAATGCGGCGATCAACCAGGTATTGCGCTGGGAAGGCATCGTCATCGACCCGGTGGGCGCTATTTTTACCCTGCTGGTGTTTGAATTCATTGTGCTGCGTCAGCATGCCGAATCTTTATCGCATCTGTTCTGGACGCTGGGCATCACGGTGGCGGTCGGCCTGAGCGTCGGCGCGCTGGCGGGCTGGCTGCTGGGCATTGCGCTGAAGCGCGTCTGGCTGCCGGGCTATCTGCAAAACTTCGGCGTGCTGGCGATTGTGCTGACCACCTTCGGCGTCTCCAATGCGCTGGCCGACGAATCGGGCCTGCTGACGGTCACCGTGATGGGTATTTGGCTGGCCAATATGCGCGATGTCGATCTGCGCGACATTATCGCCTTTAAAGAAGAGCTGTCGGCGCTGCTGATCTCCGGCCTGTTTATTATTCTCGCCGCGCGGCTGGATATCCATGCGCTGCTGGCGCTGGGCTGGCCACTGGTGGCGGTGCTGCTGGCGGTGCAGTTTATCGCCCGTCCGCTCTGCATCGCGTTTTCCACCTGGGGTTCGACGCTGCGCTGGCGCGACCGCCTGCTGCTGAGCTGGATTGCGCCGCGCGGCATCGTGGCGGCGGCGGTCAGTTCGTTGTTCGCCCTGACGCTGGCGCGCAGCGGCTACCCGCAGGCCGAACGGCTGGTGACGGTGGTCTTCGCGATCATTATCGGCACCGTGGTGCTGCAGAGCCTGACCAGCGCCCCCCTGGCCCGCTGGCTGCGGGTGCAGCAGCAGCGTCCGCGCGGCGTGCTGATCATCGGCGCCAATAGCGTGGCGCGCGCGCTGGCGCTGGCGCTGCAGCGGCTCGATATTCCGGTGATGCTTACCGACAGTAGCTGGGAGTATTACCGCCAGGCGCGTATGGAGGGCATTCCTGCCTATTACGGCAACGCCTGGTCCGAACATGCGGAGAACTACCTCGATCTCAGCGATATCGCGCAGGTGCTGGCGCTATCGCCGAACCGCCATCAGAATGCGCTGGCGGTTTATCACTTCAGCCATATTTTCGGCGCCGGTAAGGTCGCCTCGGTGCGCTCCGGCTCGTCGCTGCGCGAACGCCGCGATAGCGAAAGCCCGCGTTTCCGCCGCCACGAGACGCTGTTCGGCGCCGAGCAAACCTGGGCGCGGCTCAGCGCGATGCTGGCGCAGGGCGCGGTAATCAAAGCCACGCAGCTGACGGAAAACTTCGGCTGGCAGGATTATCTGGAGACCCATCAGGATGTGGTGCCGCTGTTCGCGCTGAAAGAGAACGGCAGGCTGGAGATCATGGATGCGCAGCCGCCGACGCTGCCCTGTACGCTCATCGCGCTGGTGCAAGATGAGAATTCTTCAAATACCGGACGTTGACAGCGGAGCAATAACCCGATATTTGTAAACGGTTAGTTGCGCAGCAATGCGCAAGCCAGAAGAGGCGCGTCGCCTAGGCAGTGTGTTCGAGGAGCCGTTATCCGCAGACAACACATCAGGGGGAGCGACGCCGAGGCGGGCGATCCACGGCGGAGAGCTTGTCGGCTGCAGGGGCTGAATCCTCTGGGTTGTCACCAGGCGCGTGCGACAGTCGGACGCGCCGCAAGGTGGGGCGCTTCTGGGTGCTCGTAGCTGTTCCTCTCTACGTCTGCTCCCGTCTCTGCTCTTTCCTTGTGCCAAGGCTGATAGAATTGAACCTGACACGAGGCATTACCATGTTTCAATCTGATCTGATCGTTGCAAAATTCGGCGGCACCAGCGTCGCTGATTTCACCGCCATGAACCGTAGCGCCGATGTGGTGCTGGCCAACGCCAATGTGCGTCTGGTGGTGCTTTCCGCCTCGGCGGGCGTCACTAACCTGCTGGTTGCGCTGGCGGAAGGCCAGGAGCCGACGCAGCGGCTTGCCTCACTCGATGAGATCCGCCGTATCCAGTACGCCATTATCGATCGTCTCCGCCAGCCTGAGATCATCCGCGAGGAGATCGACCGCATTCTGGAAAATATCACCATGCTCTCCGAAGCGGCGGCGCTGGCCACCTCCACCGCCCTGACCGATGAACTGGTCAGCCACGGTGAACTGATGTCATCCCTGCTGTTTGTAGAGATCCTGCGCGAGCGTGAAGCCGCCGCCGAATGGTTCGATGTACGCAAAGTGATGCGCACGAATGACCGCTTCGGCCGCGCCGAGCCGGATGTGGCGGCGCTCTCGGCGCTCTGCGCTCAACAGCTCCAGCCGCGACTGGAAAATGCACGAGTGATCACCCAGGGCTTTATCGGCAGTGAACACAAAGGCCGCACCACCACGCTGGGCCGCGGCGGCAGCGACTATACCGCCGCCCTGCTCGGCGAGGCGCTGCACGCGCGGCGCATCGATATCTGGACCGACGTACCGGGCATTTACACCACCGATCCGCGCGTGGTGCCCGCCGCCCAGCGCATCGATGAGATCACTTTCGAAGAGGCAGCAGAGATGGCGACCTTCGGCGCCAAGGTGCTGCATCCGGCTACGCTGATGCCCGCCGTGCGCAGCGATATTCCGGTCTTTGTCGGCTCCAGCAAAGATCCTGCCGCCGGCGGCACGCTGGTGTGCAACAAGACGCAAAACCCGCCGCTGTTCCGCGCGCTGGCGCTGCGCCGCCGCCAGACCCTGCTGACGCTGCATAGCCTGAATATGCTGCATGCGCGCGGCTTCCTCGCCGAAGTGTTCGCCATTCTGGCGCGCCACCATATGTCTGTCGATCTGATCACCACCTCGGAAGTGAGCGTGGCGCTGACGCTGGACACCACCGGCTCGACCTCTACCGGCGATAGCCTGCTGACTCAGGCGCTGCTGACCGAACTTTCTTCGCTGTGCCGCGTAGAGGTAGAAGAGAATCTGGCACTGGTGGCGCTGATCGGCAACAAGCTCTCGCAGGCGTGCGGCGTCGGCAAGGAAGTGTTCGGCGTGCTGGAGCCTTTTAACCTGCGTATGATCTGTTACGGCGCCAGCAGCTATAACCTCTGCTTCCTGGTGCCAGGCAATGATGCCGAGCAGGTGGTGCGTACTTTGCATCACAACCTGTTTGAGGGCTGACGCTTTCAGCCAGGCGGCCAGCGCCAGCGGCGCATCGGCCCGGCCGTCGTTCTGGTTAATTCGGCTGGCTGACGGCGCAGCAGACGGTTTGGTTGACCGTTTTTCGCGGTAAAAGAAGAGTTAAACACGCTTTTTTCGGGCGGCGTTCCGCCGCCCTTTACCCCCGGTCGCGTAATGCTATGATTTTTCACTCTCTTTTGCCCACGTTCCGGGCGAAAGCGAGGGTTATCCGTGGCAAACCTCCATCACATTCTTATAAGGAAGTCTGGCTATGCTCGCCAAAATTACCCGGCTGTTCCCCGTGTGGGCGCTTCTGCTCTCCGCGGCGGCCTGCTATTCCCCCGGTACCTTTATCGGCATCGGTCCCTGGGTCTCATGGCTGCTGATGCTGATCATGTTCGCCATGGGCGTCACGCTGCATATCGATGATTTTAAACGGGTACTGGTGCGTCCGGCGCCGGTTATCGCCGGCACCTTTCTGCACTATCTGGTGATGCCGCTGGCCGCCTGGCTGCTGGCAAAGCTGTTTCAGATGCCGCCCGATCTGGCGGCCGGCATGATTCTGGTCGGCAGCGTGGCGAGCGGCACCGCCTCTAACGTAATGATCTATCTGGCGAAAGGTGACGTAGCGCTGTCGGTGACCATCTCCTCGGTTTCCGCGCTGGTTGGCGTGTTCGCCACGCCGCTGCTGACGCGCCTTTATGTCGATACCCATGTGGAAGTGGACGTGGTGGGCATGCTGCTAAGCATCATTAAAATTGTGGCGATCCCCATTGCGCTCGGCCTGCTGGTTCACCATACCCTCAACCGGCTGGTGAAGCGCGTCGAACCCTGGCTGCCCGCCTTTTCCATGGTCTGCATTCTGCTGATCATCAGTGCGGTGGTGGCCGGCAGCCAGAGCTTTATCGGCTCGGTGGGCCTGGTGGCGATCGCCGCGGTGGTAATGCATAACGCAATCGGCCTGCTTGGCGGCTACTGGGGCGGCAAGCTGTTCGGCTTCGACGAATCAACCTGCCGTACGCTGGCGCTGGAAGTGGGGATGCAGAACTCCGGGCTGGCGGCGACGCTGGGCAAACTCTATTTTTCGCCGCTGGCGGCGCTGCCCGGCGCGCTGTTTTCCGTCTGGCATAACCTTTCCGGTTCGCTGCTGGCGGGCTACTGGTCCGGCAAGCCGGTGAAACGCCCGTAAGGCCAGGCGCCGGCCGCGCAGGCCGGCGCCCTGTTACTCTTCGTCCCGCTCATCATCCGGCTGCTCCAGTACACTGTACGCCACCGCGCAAAACAGGGAATTCAGCCGTTTCATATCTCCCAGCAGCCCCAAATGTAGCGAACTGGTTTCGATGCTCTGCACGTTTTTTTGATGCAGCCGATCGACATGCGCATGGGAGAAGCGGCGGTTCATAATGCGAAAACGGTGTTTGGCGCGGCGCAGCCGTTTCGCGCTGGCGATATCCCGCGACAGAAAAACCGACAGCGCCAGACGCAGGTTATTCAGCAGCTGTTCATGCAGCAGATCCAGCTCTTTTACCCCTTCCGGCGAGAAGGCCCGGCGCGCGGCCAGCGACTTGTCGGCCACATCGCCGCTCATACGCTCGATAATGTCTCCCGCCTGCTCCAGGTTGAGGGCGGTTTCGATGATTTCAGCCCAGCGGCGCGAATCCTCCTCCGGCAGATCCTCTTTCGGCATCCGCGCCAGGTAGAGCTTGATGGCGGTATACAGCACATCCACATCGTCATCCAGCCGCTGAATTTCACGCTCCTGACGCGGCTCGCCGTGGATCACCTTGCTGAAGTTATCCATCATTAACTCCAGCACATCGCCCATGCGCAGGGTTTCGCGCGCCGCGTTGGCGAGCGCCAGTGCGGGCGTATCCAGCGCGCTACGGTCGAGGTGCTTCGGCTTCAGGCGGGCATCGTTTTCCTGATCGTCGCGGATCAGCCGTTTGCACAGCCGCGCCATAGGATCGGTAAAGGGCACCATGATCACGCAGCGGATCAGGTTGTAGAAAACGTGGAAGAAGATCACCAGCTCTTCGTCGTTGACCGGCAGCTTATCCAGCCAGGGCGACAGCACATGCACGAAAGGCAGCACCATGACGCAGCCGATCGCCTTAAACAGCAGGCTGCCGAGCGCGACGCGTTTGCCTGCGGCATTGGATCCGCTGTTGTTGAGCATCGCCAGCAGCCCGCTGCCGAGGTTGGCGCCGATCACCAGACAGAGCGCCACCTGAAAAGAGATAACGCCGGTGGCGGTCAGCGTCGCCGTCAGCAGCACCGCCGCCAGGCTGGAGTAGCTGATAATGGCAAACACCGCGCCGATTAAGGCATCCAGCATGATATCGCCGGTAAGCGAAGAGAAGATCACTTTAACGCCCGACGCTTCGGTGATGGGGCGCGCCGCTTCAACCACCAGCTGCAGCGCCAGCAGGATCAGCCCAAGGCCGATACTCGCCCTGCCCAGCTGACCCGCGCGCGTCTGCTTACGGCCGAGAAAGAAGACCACGCCGAAAAAGATAAACAGCGGCGACAGCCAGGAGAGATCGAACGTCAGCACACGCGCCATAATGGCGGTGCCGACATCGGCACCGAGGATGATCACCAGCGCGGGCGTCAGCCCGACCAGATTTTGCGCCACGAATGAGGTGACCAGCAGCGTGGTGGCGTTGCTGCTCTGCACCAGCGCCGTCACGCCGATGCCGGCGATAAACGCCATCGGTTTTTTTTCTACGCTGCGGCTGAGGACGCGCCGCAGATCCGCGCCGTAGACGCGCATAATGCCGGTGCGCACGATATGGGTGCCCCACACCAGCAGCGCGACGGCGGAAAGTAAATTAAGCAGGGTTAACACAACAATCGACTCCTACATGCCGGGCCTTAACCGCATTTGCCGCCAGCCCGGCGAAAGAGCGACAAATGAAGGATGCGCGGCCCCTTACGCGCGCCGTAAAGGCGCACTTTTCGCTTATTTTTCAGGCAAGTTAATGCGGGGCAGTCGTGTTAAATGTAGACCAATCGCGGCGCGGAGGCGAAAAGTTAAGCGCTGATGCCGCCCCGAAAAGCGGGCCAGACGGGAAAAAGGATAAGGGCCGCCTGAGGCGCTGGACGATATTGCCACCGAACGAACAGGCAAAAGCATCCACCGCCTGAGGCACCGGATACGTTGCCGCCGGGGCGGCGGCTCTTAATCGGCGTCATAACCCAGATGAGGCGCCAGCCAGCGCTCCACCTCGCTGACGGTCATCCCCTTACGCCGCGCGTAATCCTCAATTTGATCGCGCTGTAGCTGGGCGACGGCGAAATAACGGCTGTCGGGATGGCTGAAGTACCAGCCGGACACCGAGGCGCCGGGCCACATGGCGAAGGATTCCGTTAGCTTCATGCCGGTATGGCGCTCTACATCCAGCAGCTGCCAGATAGCGGCCTTTTCCGTATGTTCCGGGCAGGCAGGATAGCCGGGCGCCGGACGGATGCCCTGGTAGTTTTCGCGGATCAGCTCCTCATTGCTGAGGTTTTCATTGGCAGCGTAGCCCCAGATCACTTTGCGCACCCGTTCATGCAGGTATTCCGCAAAAGCTTCCGCGAGGCGATCGGCGAGCGCTTTAACCATGATTTTATTGTAATCATCGTGGCGGCGATCCCAGGCGTCCGCCAACGCATCTTCCTCCAGCCCGCCGGTGACGGCGAACGCGCCAAGATAGTCCGCTTTGCCGCTGGACTTCGGCGCCACAAAATCGGCCAGACAGTAGTTGGCGAAGCCTACCTTCTCCGTTTGCTGACGCAGATGGTGGCTGACGGCGATAACCTGCGAGCGTGACTCATCCTGATAGATTTCCACATCGTCGCCGACGCGGTTAGCAGGGAAAATCCCTACCACGCCGCGCGGCGTCAGGCTACCGTCGGCGCTCAGCCGATCCAGCATGGCGTTGGCATCGGCGAACAGGCGCTGCGCCTCTTCGCCCACCACCTCATCCTGCAAAATACGCGGATATTTGCCTGCCAGTGACCAGGTCATAAAGAAAGGCGTCCAGTCGATATAGTGGCGCAGCGTCTCGATGGATGCTTTCACCTCGCTAACCCCCAGCCGGTGCGCAACCGGCGGCGTGTAGCTTTCCCAGTCGAACGCCAGATCGTTCTCGCGCGCCGCCTGCAACGTAACCGGCGGCGTACGCGGCTTTTTACGGCCATGCTGAATGCGCACGGTTTCATACTCTTTGCGCGTGCGCGCGACAAAATCGTCGTGCTGCGTCGGCGACAGCAGCGCGGAAACCACACCGACAGTGCGCGAGGCGTTCTGTACATATACCGTCGGCCCGCTGTAGTTCTGCTCAATTTTGACGGCGGTGTGCGCCTTGGAGGTGGTAGCGCCACCGATCAGCAGCGGCAGAGTGAACCCCTGACGCTCCATCTCTTTCGCCACGTTGACCATCTCATCCAGCGACGGGGTGATCAGGCCGGAGAGGCCGATAATATCGGCCTTTTCATCCCGGGCGGTTTTCAGGATTTTTTCCGTCGGCACCATGACGCCCAAATCGATGATTTCATAGTTGTTGCATTGCAGCACCACGCCGACAATGTTTTTGCCGATGTCATGCACATCGCCTTTTACCGTCGCCAGCACGATTTTGCCATTGCTGCTGCCGGCGGCTTTACTGGCCTGAATATAGGGCTCCAGCCAGGCGACCGCCTGCTTCATGACGCGCGCCGATTTCACCACCTGCGGCAGGAACATTTTTCCCTCGCCGAAAAGATCGCCCACCACGTTCATCCCGGCCATCAGCGGCCCTTCGATCACCTCGATGGGGCGATCGGCTTCCAGCCGCGCGGCTTCGGTATCTTCTTCGATAAATTCGGTAATGCCTTTAACCAGCGAATACTCCAGCCGCTTCGCCACTTCCCAGCTGCGCCACTCCGCCTGCGGTTTGGTGCTGTCATCGGCGCCTTTGCTGCCGCGATATTTTTCCGCCAGCTCCAGCAGGCGCTCGGTGCCGTCGGCGCGCCGGTTTAAGATCACATCCTCAACGGCGTCGCGCAGCCCGGCGGGCAGATCGTCATAAATCGCCAACTGCCCGGCGTTAACGATGCCCATATCCATGCCGTTGCGGATCGCGTAATAGAGGAAGACGGCGTGGATGGCTTCGCGTACCGGATCGTTGCCGCGGAAGGAGAAAGAGACGTTAGAGACGCCGCCGGAGATCAGCGCATGGGGCAGCTCGCGTTTGATATCTTCGCAGGCGCCGATAAAGTCCATCGCGTAGTTGTTATGCTCATCGATCCCGGTCGCTACGGCAAAGATATTCGGGTCGAAAATAATATCTTCCGGCGGGAAGCCCACTTGTTGGGTAAGAATGCGATAGGCGCGACGACAGATGTCGATTTTACGCGCCCGCGTGTCAGCCTGGCCGACCTCGTCAAAGGCCATCACCACCACCGCTGCGCCGTAACGCCGCACCAGCCTGGCGTGATGGATAAAGGCCTCTACGCCCTCTTTCATCGATATCGAGTTAACGATGCCTTTGCCCTGAATGCACTGCAGCCCTTTTTCAATCACCTCCCATTTCGAGGAGTCGATCATGATTGGCACACGCGCAATATCCGGCTCGCCGGCGATCAGGTTAAGGAAGCGCACCATGGCCGCTTCCGCATCCAGCATCCCTTCATCCATATTGATATCGATGATTTGCGCGCCGCTTTCTACCTGCTGACGCGCCACATCCAGCGCTTCGTTATATTTCTCTTCTTTGATCAGCCGTTTGAACTTTGCTGAACCGGTGACGTTAGTACGCTCGCCCACGTTGACGAACAGTGAATCGGCGCCGATATTCAGCGGCTCCAGCCCGGCCAGGCGGCAGGCGACCGGAGCCTGCGGCAGCGCGCGCGGCGCGACCCCTTCCACCGCCTGAGCGATGGCGGCGATATGCGCCGGGGTGGTGCCGCAGCAGCCGCCGACAATATTCAGGAAGCCGGCACGCGCCCATTCGCCGATCTGCTCCGCCATCACCGCAGCGTCGAGATCGTATTCGCCAAAGGCGTTAGGCAGACCCGCATTGGGATGCGCGGTGACACAGCATTCCGCCAGGCGCGACATCTCCGCCACGTACTGGCGCAGTTCATCCGGCCCCAGCGCGCAGTTCAGGCCGAAAGAGAGCGGCTCAGCATGACGCAGCGAGTTATAGAACGCTTCGGTTGTCTGGCCGGAGAGGGTGCGGCCGGAGGCGTCAGTAATGGTGCCGGAGATCATCAGCGGCAGCGTCACGCCCAGCGCCTCAAACTCGCTTTGGATAGCGAAGATGGCGGCTTTGGCGTTCAGTGTATCGAAAATGGTTTCGATCATGATGATATCCGACCCGCCCTCAATCAGCGCGCGAGTCGATTCCCGATAGGCGGCGACCAGCTGATTAAAGGTGATATTACGAAAGGCGGGATCGTTGACATCAGGTGAGATGGAGCAGGTGCGGTTGGTCGGCCCTAATACGCCGGCAACATAGCGTGGGCGGTGCGGCGTTTTCGCGCTCCATTCATCGGCGCAGACGCGGGCGAGCTTTGCCGCCTCGTAGTTAATCTCCGCCGACAGCGACTCCATATGGTAATCCGCCATGGCGACGGTGGTGGCGTTAAAGGTATTGGTTTCCAGAATATCGGCGCCCGCCTCAAGATAGGCGTTATGGATAGCGCGAATAATATCGGGCTGCGTCAGTACCAGTAGATCATTATTGCCTTTAAGGTCGCTCGGCCAGTCGGCGAAGCGCGCCCCCCGATAATCGTTCTCTTCCAGACGATAACTCTGGATCATGGTACCCATACCGCCATCCAGCACCATGATGCGCTGCGCCAGCTGCTGATGCAGCGCGTCAATTCTGCTACTCACTCTTACCTCACCTGGTTCAATAGTTCCGCCGCTGCCTGCGGCACAGTCTGGCATAGTTTTTATACTGCTCAAAGTTTCTGCCGATGCTCTGCGCAAGCGCCTGCCGAAGCGTGCCGGATGCGAAGCCGACAAGGATCGCGCGGCAGGAAACGCGGCCAGCGTGCGGCATTGCGTAAGGAAAAGAGGCTTACTCCAGCGTCGGATTCATATGGCGCAGGTCATAAGGAGTGATCTGGTAAACGTAATAGTTCAGCCAGTTGGAGAACAGCAAATTGCCGTGGCTGCGCCAGCTGGCGCGCGGCGGCAGGGCCGGGTTGTCCTGCGGAAAGTAGTTACAGGGGATCACCGGATTCAATCCCGCCTCGCTGTCGCGCTGATATTCACCCGCCAGCGTGAGCGCGTCATATTCCGGATGGCCGGTAACGAAGGCCAGGCGTTTGTCTTTACTGCCCAGCAGGTAAGGCCCGGCCAGCTCAGACTCAGCGAAGATCTCCAGATCGGTGTAATCCCGGATCAGCTGGGCCGGAAAATCGGCATAGCGCGAATGGGGGGCGAGAAAGGTGTCATCGAAGCCGCGCGTTAACAGCGCATGCGGGTGCAGCGTCTGATGTTCATAGACGCCCGACAGCTTAGTGGCGCGGGTCTGTTTCGGCAGGCCGTAGAGAATATTCAATGCCGCCTGCACCGCCCAGCAGACAAACAGGGTTGAGGTGACATGCTCCTTCGCCCAGTGCAGCACTCGCTGGATCTGTGGCCAGTAGGCGACATCATTGAAATCGACCAGACCCAACGGCGCCCCGGTGACGATCAGGCCGTCAAAGTTATCGTGCGCGATATCTTCAAAGTTACAGTAGAAGTTGTTGAGATGCTCCATCGGCGTGTTGCGCGACTCGCGGCTGTCGATACGCAGCAGCTGGATATCTATCTGTAGCGGCGAGTTCGAGAGCAGGCGCAGAAATTGATTTTCCGTTTCGATCTTTTTCGGCATCAGATTTAATACCAGCACCTTAAGCGGGCGGATTTCCTGCACGCGGGCGCGAGAATGGGTCATGACAAACACATTCTCATTACGCAGACAGTTTACGGCTGGCAATTCATCGGGTACCCGGATCGGCATAACCTGTTTTCCTCACTACATACGTTTATACGTTTAGACATCCAGATGCCCGAAGATAGCCTGTAGCGGGTAAAATGTCGAGACTTCAGCCAGAAATTGAAAATGTTTCATACAAGACGGCATAAAGAGTATAAATGCGCCGAAAAAGCGCTAAAAAAGTTATAGGAAGTGCGAACTGAGAGTGCGTAAAAGGGGGAATGGCGGCCAGGCGTGAGCGCCATAAGTGAAAAGATGCGGGCATTGCTGCGGTTATAGCGCCCCTCCGTATAAAAGCGCATCGGCCGGGAATAACAAGAATTGGATATGACGATGACCAGAAATGCGATTGCGCGAGCCTGGATCTTTACAGCGAAAATAAGTTACGACTGGGAACAGGCCATCGCATGAGAGGGATCTTTACAACGCAGGTTAGGCCTGGAAAAAGACGATCCTGAGTCTGGAGAGGCTATTTCAGCCCGTTAAAGGATGAAAACAGGAGCAGGTTACAGAAATTAGATGAGTGAGCGATCTCGTGCCGTAATAGATAACAGGATATCTCTTTAGCGGGGCGGATAATCGGGCCGTTTTCCGGCAAAATAGGAGGTTTTTTACAAAATACGCATACGAAAAAGCCCCAGCTTTCGCTGAGGCTCCGTCGTTGATTTGATGCCTGGCAGTTCCCTACTCTCGCATGGGGAGGCCCCACACTACCATCGGCGCTGCGGCGTTTCACTTCTGAGTTCGGCATGGGGTCAGGTGGGACCACCGCGCTCTCGCCGCCAGGCAAATTCTGTTTCGCATGCCGCCACGGGGGCCACACGCGCTAATCCGGTGAACAAGCTGAAAACTGCGTCTCTCTTTTTTCTTAAAACGCCTGTGGCGTTGTAAGGTTAAGCCTCACGGGTCATTAGTACCGGTTAGCTCAACGCATCGCTGCGCTTACACACCCGGCCTATCAACGTCGTCGTCTTCAACGTCCCTTCAGGGGGCTCAGGGCCCCAGGGAAGACTCATCTCGAGGCAAGTTTCGTGCTTAGATGCTTTCAGCACTTATCTCTTCCGCACTTAGCTACCGGGCAGTGCCATTGGCATGACAACCCGAACACCAGCGGTGCGTTCACTCCGGTCCTCTCGTACTAGGAGCAACCCCTCTCAGTCTTCCAGCGCCCACGGCAGATAGGGACCGAACTGTCTCACGACGTTCTAAACCCAGCTCGCGTACCACTTTAAATGGCGAACAGCCATACCCTTGGGACCTACTTCAGCCCCAGGATGTGATGAGCCGACATCGAGGTGCCAAACACCGCCGTCGATATGAACTCTTGGGCGGTATCAGCCTGTTATCCCCGGAGTACCTTTTATCCGTTGAGCGATGGCCCTTCCATTCAGAACCACCGGATCACTATGACCTGCTTTCGCACCTGCTCGAACCGTCACTCTCGCAGTCAAGCCAGCTTATGCCATTGCACTAACCTCACGATGTCCGACCGTGATTAGCTGACCTTCGTACTCCTCCGTTACACTTTGGGAGGAGACCGCCCCAGTCAAACTACCCACCAGACACTGTCCCCACGCCGGATCACGGCGCCAGGTTAGAACATCAAACATTAAAGGGTGGTATTTCAAGGATGGCTCCACGCAGACTGGCGTCCACGCTTCAAAGCCTCCCACCTATCCTGCACATCAAGGCTCAATGTTCAGTGTCAAGCTGTAGTAAAGGTTCACGGGGTCTTTCCGTCTTGCCGCGGGTACACTGCATCTTCACAGCGAGTTCAATTTCACTGAGTCTCGGGTGGAGACAGCCTGGCCATCATTACGCCATTCGTGCAGGTCGGAACTTACCCGACAAGGAATTTCGCTACCTTAGGACCGTTATAGTTACGGCCGCCGTTTACCGGGGCTTCGATCAAGAGCTTCTCCTTACGGATAACCCCATCAATTAACCTTCCGGCACCGGGCAGGCGTCACACCGTATACGTCCACTTTCGTGTTTGCACAGTGCTGTGTTTTTAATAAACAGTTGCAGCCAGCTGGTATCTTCGACTGGCTTCGGCTCGGGGAGCAAGTCCCTCCACCTACGCGCCAGCGTGCCTTCTCCCGAAGTTACGGCACCATTTTGCCTAGTTCCTTCACCCGAGTTCTCTCAAGCGCCTTGGTATTCTCTACCTGACCACCTGTGTCGGTTTGGGGTACGATTCGTTGTTACCTGATGCTTAGAGGCTTTTCCTGGAAGCAGGGCATTTGTTGCTTCAGCACCGTAGTGCCTCGTCGTCACGCCTCAGCCTTAACCTTCCGGATTTGCCTGGAAAGTCAGCCTACACGCTTAAACCGGGACAACCGTCGCCCGGCCAACATAGCCTTCTCCGTCCCCCCTTCGCAGTAACACCGAGTACGGGAATATTAACCCGTTTCCCATCGACTACGCCTTTCGGCCTCGCCTTAGGGGTCGACTCACCCTGCCCCGATTAACGTTGGACAGGAACCCTTGGTCTTCCGGCGAGCGGGCTTTTCACCCGCTTTATCGTTACTTATGTCAGCATTCGCACTTCTGATACCTCCAGCATGCCTCACAGCACACCTTCGCAGGCTTACAGAACGCTCCCCTACCCAACAACACATACGTGTCGCTGCCGCAGCTTCGGTGCATGGTTTAGCCCCGTTACATCTTCCGCGCAGGCCGACTCGACCAGTGAGCTATTACGCTTTCTTTAAATGATGGCTGCTTCTAAGCCAACATCCTGGCTGTCTGGGCCTTCCCACATCGTTTCCCACTTAACCATGACTTTGGGACCTTAGCTGGCGGTCTGGGTTGTTTCCCTCTTCACGACGGACGTTAGCACCCGCCGTGTGTCTCCCGTGATAACATTCTCCGGTATTCGCAGTTTGCATCGGGTTGGTAAGCCGGGATGGCCCCCTAGCCGAAACAGTGCTCTACCCCCGGAGATGAATTCACGAGGCGCTACCTAAATAGCTTTCGGGGAGAACCAGCTATCTCCCGGTTTGATTGGCCTTTCACCCCCAGCCACAGGTCATCCGCTAATTTTTCAACATTAGTCGGTTCGGTCCTCCAGTTAGTGTTACCCAACCTTCAACCTGCCCATGGCTAGATCACCGGGTTTCGGGTCTATACCCTGCAACTTAGCGCCCGGTTAAGACTCGGTTTCCCTACGGCTCCCCTATACGGTTAACCTTGCTACAGAATATAAGTCGCTGACCCATTATACAAAAGGTACGCAGTCACCCCCATAAAGAAGGCTCCCACTGCTTGTACGTACACGGTTTCAGGTTCTGTTTCACTCCCCTCGCCGGGGTTCTTTTCGCCTTTCCCTCACGGTACTGGTTCACTATCGGTCAGTCAGGAGTATTTAGCCTTGGAGGATGGTCCCCCCATATTCAGACAGGATACCACGTGTCCCGCCCTACTCATCGAGCTCACAACACATGCATCTTCGTGTACGGGACTGTCACCCTGTACCGTGCGCCATTCCAGACGCTTCCACTGACACACATGCTGATTCAGGCTCTGGGCTGTTCCCCGTTCGCTCGCCGCTACTCAGGGAATCTCGGTTGATTTCTTTTCCTCGGGGTACTTAGATGTTTCAGTTCCCCCGGTTCGCTTCGTTAAGCTATGTATTCACTTAACGATAGTGTGACGAGTCACACTGGGTTTCCCCATTCGGACATCGCCGGCTGATAGCGGTTCATATCACCTCACCGGCGCTTTTCGCAGATTAGCACGTCCTTCATCGCCTCTGACTGCCAGGGCATCCACCGTGTACGCTTGGTCGCTTAACCTCACAACCCACAGGCGTCTTGCGACACCGTGTCGGTGTGAAAAATTGAGAGACTCTGAACAGTTCTTTATGCAAGAAGCTGCTCTTTCAAATTTTCAGCTTGTTCCGGATTGTTAAAGAGCAATATCGTAAAGCTGACTCGTGAGTCAGTTTTAGGATATGTTGGGTACGCGACTTTCACTCACACTACCAGCAAGTGGCGTCCCCTAGGGGATTCGAACCCCTGTTACCGCCGTGAAAGGGCGGTGTCCTGGGCCTCTAGACGAAGGGGACACTGAAGTCTGCTTCGCAAGACGCCTTGCTCATACTTTCTATCAGACAATCTGTGTGAGCACTACACGGGAAGGTATCAGCATGGTAAGGAGGTGATCCAACCGCAGGTTCCCCTACGGTTACCTTGTTACGACTTCACCCCAGTCATGAATCACAAAGTGGTAAGCGCCCTCCCGAAGGTTAAGCTACCTACTTCTTTTGCAACCCACTCCCATGGTGTGACGGGCGGTGTGTACAAGGCCCGGGAACGTATTCACCGTGGCATTCTGATCCACGATTACTAGCGATTCCGACTTCATGGAGTCGAGTTGCAGACTCCAATCCGGACTACGACGCACTTTATGAGGTCCGCTTGCTCTCGCGAGGTCGCTTCTCTTTGTATGCGCCATTGTAGCACGTGTGTAGCCCTGGTCGTAAGGGCCATGATGACTTGACGTCATCCCCACCTTCCTCCGGTTTATCACCGGCAGTCTCCTTTGAGTTCCCGGCCGAGCCGCTGGCAACAAAGGATAAGGGTTGCGCTCGTTGCGGGACTTAACCCAACATTTCACAACACGAGCTGACGACAGCCATGCAGCACCTGTCTCACGGTTCCCGAAGGCACTAGGGCATCTCTGCCGAATTCCGTGGATGTCAAGACCAGGTAAGGTTCTTCGCGTTGCATCGAATTAAACCACATGCTCCACCGCTTGTGCGGGCCCCCGTCAATTCATTTGAGTTTTAACCTTGCGGCCGTACTCCCCAGGCGGTCGACTTAACGCGTTAGCTCCGGAAGCCACTCCTCAAGGGAACAGCCTCCAAGTCGACATCGTTTACGGCGTGGACTACCAGGGTATCTAATCCTGTTTGCTCCCCACGCTTTCGCACCTGAGCGTCAGTCTTCGTCCAGGGGGCCGCCTTCGCCACCGGTATTCCTCCAGATCTCTACGCATTTCACCGCTACACCTGGAATTCTACCCCCTCTACGAGACTCAAGCCTGCCAGTTTCAAATGCAGTTCCCAGGTTAAGCCCGGGGATTTCACATCTGACTTAACAGACCGCCTGCGTGCGCTTTACGCCCAGTAATTCCGATTAACGCTTGCACCCTCCGTATTACCGCGGCTGCTGGCACGGAGTTAGCCGGTGCTTCTTCTGCGGGTAACGTCAATGACGACGCGTATTAAACGCCATCCCTTCCTCCCCGCTGAAAGTACTTTACAACCCGAAGGCCTTCTTCATACACGCGGCATGGCTGCATCAGGCTTGCGCCCATTGTGCAATATTCCCCACTGCTGCCTCCCGTAGGAGTCTGGACCGTGTCTCAGTTCCAGTGTGGCTGGTCATCCTCTCAGACCAGCTAGGGATCGTCGCCTAGGTGAGCCGTTACCCCACCTACTAGCTAATCCCATCTGGGTTCATCCGATGGTGTGAGGCCCGAAGGTCCCCCACTTTGGTCTTGCGACGTTATGCGGTATTAGCCACCGTTTCCAGTGGTTATCCCCCTCCATCGGGCAGATCCCCAGACATTACTCACCCGTCCGCCACTCGTCAGCAAAGCAGCAAGCTGCTTCCTGTTACCGTTCGACTTGCATGTGTTAGGCCTGCCGCCAGCGTTCAATCTGAGCCATGATCAAACTCTTCAATTTAAAAGTCTGATGCTCAAAGAAAAACGTCGTAATGAATTACGTGTTCACTCTTGAGACTTGATACTGCAATTATTTTTGCGATATCCGTCCTGTGAGTGCCCACACAGATTGTCTGATAAATTGTTAAAGAGCGGTGCGACCGGCGTTTCGTGCCGTTGTCGCGAGGTGGCGTATATTACGCTTTCCTCTTTCAGAGTCAACCCCTTTTCAGGAAGTTTTTCTCCGGCGATTCAGAACTGCTGAACCGCTCAACACCGCGTGGCGTAAGCCGTTGTGCCGTGTCGATGGAGGCGCATTATAGGGAGTTCTCGCGGCGCTGCAACCGCTAAATTGCGATAAATTGACTGTTTGCTGCAATCCTCAGCAAAAGCGGGGTTTATACGCAGTTATCCACAGAATTACCCACACAGCGCCCGCATTTTAATTTAGGCGAGCATCGCGCAAACGTTTTCGCTACAATGCCAGCCGACGTTAGTGCGCGCCCCGGATGGGGGCGTTACCTGAAGTTTATGCCGCAACAAGCCTAAACTTGATGTAACGCTCTTTACTTGCGAACCAAAGCCAAGGGATAAAACCACCATGCAACAACGTCGTCCTGTACGCCGCGCTCTGCTCAGCGTGTCTGATAAAGCCGGTATCGTCGAATTCGCTCAGGCTCTCTCCAGCCGGGGCGTCGAGCTGCTCTCCACCGGCGGTACCGCTCGCCTGCTGGCTGACGCCGGCCTGCCGGTAACAGAAGTCTCTGATTACACCGGCTTCCCGGAAATGATGGATGGACGCGTTAAAACCCTGCATCCGAAAATCCACGGCGGCATCCTGGGCCGCCGCGGCCAGGATGACGCCATCATGGATGCGCATCACATCTCTCCTATCGATATGGTGGTAGTTAACCTTTACCCCTTTGCCCAGACCGTGGCGCGCGAAGGCTGCACGCTGGAAGATGCCGTAGAGAATATCGATATCGGCGGCCCGACCATGGTGCGCTCCGCCGCCAAGAACCATAAAGATGTCGCCATCGTAGTAAAGAGCAGTGACTACCCGGCGATTCTGGCCGAGCTGGACGCCAATGAAAACGCGCTGACACTGGAAACCCGCTTCGACCTGGCGATCAAGGCGTTTGAGCATACCGCCGCCTATGACAGCATGATCGCTAACTACTTCGGTAGCCTGGTACCCGCCTATCACGGCGAGACCCAGGCCCCGTCCGGGCGCTTCCCGCGCACGCTAAACCTGAACTTTATTAAAAAGCAGGATATGCGTTACGGCGAGAACAGCCACCAGCAGGCTGCCTTCTATATAGAAGAAGAGATTAAAGAAGCCTCTGTCGCCACCGCGCAGCAGCTGCAGGGCAAGGCGCTCTCTTATAACAACATCGCCGATACCGACGCCGCGCTGGAGTGCGTGAAGGCGTTCAGCGAGCCTGCCTGTGTGATCGTTAAGCACGCCAACCCCTGCGGCGTCGCCGTGGGCGCCTCGCTGCTGGACGCCTACGAGCGCGCTTATAAAACTGACCCGACTTCCGCCTTTGGCGGCATTATCGCTTTTAACCGCGAGCTGGATGAAGCCACCGCGCAAGCGATCATCAGCCGTCAGTTCGTTGAGGTGATCATCGCCCCTGCCGCCAGCGAAGCGGCGCTGAAGGTGACGGCGGCGAAACAGAACGTGCGCGTGCTGACCTGCGGCGCCTGGCAGCAGCGCGCGGCGGGGCTGGATTTCAAACGCGTAAACGGCGGGCTACTGGTACAGGACCGCGATTTAGGCATGGTGGAAAGCCACCAGCTGCGCGTAGTCAGCAAACGTCAGCCGACCGAACAGGAACTGCGTGACGCCCTCTTCTGCTGGAAGGTGGCGAAGTTTGTGAAATCCAACGCGATCGTTTACGCCCGCGATAATATGACCATCGGTATTGGCGCCGGTCAGATGAGTCGCGTCTATTCAGCGAAAATCGCCGGCATCAAAGCGGGCGACGAAGGGCTGGAAGTGAAAGGCTCGGCCATGGCGTCCGATGCGTTCTTCCCGTTCCGTGACGGCATCGATGCGGCCGCGGCCGTTGGCGTAAGCTGCGTGATCCAGCCAGGCGGCTCTATCCGCGATGACGAAGTGATTGCCGCCGCCGATGAACACGGCATCGCCATGATCTTTACCGATATGCGTCATTTCCGCCATTAATCGCTTCCGGAGAAACAGATGAATATTTTAATTATTGGTAACGGTGGGCGCGAACACGCGCTGGCATGGAAAGCGGCCCAGTCTCCGCTGGCGGAGCGCGTCTTCGTCGCGCCGGGCAACGCGGGCACCGCGCTGGAGCCAGCGCTGCAGAATGTGGATATCGCCGCGACCGATATTGCGGCGCTGCTCGATTTCGCGCAGAAGGAGAACATCGGCCTGACCATCGTCGGCCCTGAGGCGCCGCTGGTAAAAGGCGTTGTGGATGCGTTTCGCAAAGCGGGCCTGAAAATCTTCGGTCCGACCCGCGCGGCCGCGCAACTGGAAGGCTCCAAGGCGTTTACCAAAGATTTTCTGGCGCGTCACCGCATCCCATCGGCTGAATACCAGAACTTTACCGATGTGGAGCTGGCGCTGCAGTATGTGCATGCCAAAGGCGCGCCGATCGTGATCAAAGCGGACGGCCTGGCGGCGGGCAAAGGCGTTATCGTCGCGATGACGCTGGAAGAAGCGGAAGCGGCGGTACGGGATATGCTGGCCGGCAATGCTTTCGGCGACGCCGGACACCGCATCGTCGTAGAAGAGTTCCTGGATGGCGAAGAAGCGAGCTTTATCGTTATGGTGGATGGCGAGCATGTATTGCCGATGGCCACCAGCCAGGATCATAAGCGCGTGGGCGACGGCGATACCGGTCCGAATACGGGCGGCATGGGTGCCTACTCGCCGGCGCCGGTGGTCACGACAGAAATCCATCAGCGCGTGATGGATGAGGTCATTTGGCCGACGGTGCGCGGCATGGCGGCCGAAGGCAACGTCTATACCGGCTTCCTGTACGCCGGACTGATGATTGGTCAGGATGGCCAGCCGAAAGTGATCGAATTCAACTGCCGCTTCGGCGACCCGGAAACGCAGCCGATCATGCTGCGCCTGCAGTCAGACCTGGTTGAGATGTGTCTGGCGGCCTGCGAAGGCAAACTGGACGAAGCGGAGTCGCGCTGGGACGATCGTCCGGCGCTGGGCGTGGTGCTGGCGGCTGGCGGCTACCCGGGCGACTACCGCACCGGCGATGAAATCTACGGCCTGCCGCTGGAAGCGCTGCCGGACGGCAAAGTATTCCATGCCGGAACCCGGCTTGAGGAGGACCTGGTGCTAACGAACGGCGGCCGCGTGCTGTGCGTAACGGCGCTGGGGCAAGATATTGCCGAAGCGCAGCGTCGCGCCTATGAGCTGGCGAAGCCCATTTCATGGGAAGGGAGCTTCTGCCGCCGCGATATCGGCTATCGCGCCATCAACCGTCAATAATGGTTCTCGCGGCCCTGCCCTACCGGCAGGGCCGCGTCTTTCTTTTTCCGGCCCGCTTAAAAATCCGCTTCCTGCGGCTCCCACTGACAGTCATCCTCCGTGGATACCTGCAACAGCTGCGTACCCGCCGGCGCCTCCAGCCAGGCGATGCTGAGCGTCGCGTCTGCCTGATGCGGCCAAAGACGAACGCGCTGCCATTCGCTGTCATCCAGCGCCGGCGTCACCGTTTCGCCCTGACAGCGTTGTACTCTATCGTCGCCCTGCCAGCGCCCCTGCTTCAGCAGCACGCGTCCCGCCAGCAGCGCATCGCTGATCTTCAGCATCCGCTGGGCATCAAATTTGTACAGCTCTACCGTCTGCTCGCTGACCGCTTCACGCCGGTCGGCCAGCTGGCGCTGCATAAAGCTCAGGCCGCCGTCGCGGTCGAAGCGCAGCGTCACATCGTCCGGCTTCGCGCCGCTGAGATGACGTTCAATGCTGACCAGGTTGTCATCCTGCCAGCTGTAACGCGTGAAAACCGACGCGCCCGCCTGAAACGGCGTAAACACTGTCAGCATATGCACGCTGTGATCTTCGGTCTTACGCCAGATCCGCACCGCGCCGCGATCGGCCAGATAGCCGCTGGCGGTAAAAGCGGGCAGCGTCGGCTGCGAGCTGCAACCTGCCAGCAGCAACGTCAGAAGTGCCAATAGCCGCTTCATGATGCTCCGTTATGACAACAGACGACACAAAAACAAAAGGGCGACAATAATTGCCGCCCTCGTTAAACCTTTCACTGCAACGCGATTACTTAACGGCGTCTTTCAGTGCTTTACCAGAAACGAATGCCGGTACGTTTGCAGCAGCAATTTTGATTTCTTTGCCAGTCTGCGGGTTGCGGCCAGTGCGCTCAGCACGGTGGTTAACTTTAAAAGTACCAAAACCAACCAGTTGTACAGCATCACCATCTTTCAGAGACTCGGTAATTGCAGCCAGGGTGGATTCCAGCGCAGCTTTAGCCTGGGACTTGGAGAGATCCGCTTTCTCTGCAATTACATCAATCAGTTGAGTCTTGTTCATAAGTTATCCTTACAGTGTATTTATCGCTTGCTAAGCATCGAGTGCGAGGGAATTGCCAGATTCTGACACTCTTCAGCCTGCACGCACCGATAGCCACATTTTTCAGCCCCCCAAATGTAGACCAGACAGGGGGCGGATGTGAAGCCTTTAGGCGCGACAATTCAGGCGTGAAGTCACGTTTTATCGCCTTATTGCTCTATTTTTATACCGATGTTACTTGTCGCGGCTTCCCGCAGGTCAGAACGTAATCCTTTTATCAATTCCAGGTCCCGTTCTTCACAGGCCGCCAGCAGGCGAAAAATCTCCCACTGAAGGTCCCATTCCTCTTCTATCGCCGGCAGTTCGCCCAGCTCTTCGTCGGTCATTTCCCGACCAGCCTGGGTCATTTCCAGCATCGCAACGGTCGTGATCGACGCTTTGCTGACCTCAATGGCGTGTTCGAGCGTTTCCCCACTCAAACGTGAATGCAGCAGTTCGCTCAGCGCGACGCAAGCGTCGATCGCAGGATAAACGCCGTAGACGTCGAAATCGTCCGCCAGCGGGATCGCCTCTTCCAGCTTTTCCAGCTGCGAGTCGAAGTTGATTTTCGCGTCTTTAACCGTCAGGGATTCCCAGATCAGATCGAGAATGCGACGGTAGCGCTGCGCATCGGCGAAGCCGCTCTGTTGGCAAAACGCCCAATAGTTGGGATAGAGGCGTTCGCACAGACAGGCCATAAAGGTCACATGCTGCCAGCTTTCCAGCTTCTCAAGGCGCAGGTGGATAGGGTTACGTAACATGATAGGGTCTCTTCAGCATCATTCTGGCGGCAGTGTAACGCAAAAGGCCCTTGCGGCACGGCTAACCCTTCTGCCAGCGCAGAAAGGCACTGCGCTCCGACGCCACGGCGTCCGCCCAGCGCGTCGGCTCCGGCAAACGGTAGCCCGCCATGCAGTTCTGCACCCATTCCAGCGCGGTATCGATGCTGACGCGATGGCCGGTGGAGACAAACAGCGGATTGCAGCGTTTTTTGCTGCGCCAGACCCAGCCAATCTTTTCGCCCTTGTCCATCAACGGCTGCTGTGAACCCGGCTCGTCGCCCAGCGGCTCGAAACGACCACACAGGCGGCGCTTCGCCACGCCGATGGTCGGCACATCCACCAGCATGCCGAAATGGCTGGCGACGCCAAGCCGGCGCGGATGGGAAATGCCGTGGCCGTCGACGAAAAGCAGATCGGGCTTTTGCTCCAGCAGCTCCCACGCCGCCAGCAGCGCCGGATATTCGCGGAAGGAGAGAAAACCGGGGATGTAAGGCATGATGGTGGCGATGCGCGCCACCTTATATTCGACAAGCTTCAGCGAAGGATATTCCAGGATGACCATCGCGGCGCGCGTCACCTCGCCGTCCTGCTCAAATCCTACGTCCGCGCCGCCAATCAGGCGCGGCGGCATCACATCGAAATCATCATTGCGCACCACTTCCGCGGCGCGCTGCAACTGTTCGGCTCGCAATGCCTGTATATCCATGTCTACTCCTTGTGGTAAGGACCCGACAGCCGATGTACCGCCTCCACAAACGCGCCTGCGTGTTCAGGCGGCACATCCTGATGGATGCCATGTCCTAAGTTAAATACGTGTCCGTTCCCCTGACCGAAGCCAGCCAGAATGGTCGCCACCTCCTGCTCGATACGGGCAGGCGATGCATAAAGCATAGACGGATCCATATTGCCCTGCAGCGCAACCTTATCGCCTACGCGACGACGCGCATCGGCGATATCGGTCGTCCAGTCGAGGCCCAGCGCATCGCAGCCGGTCGCCGCCATCGCTTCCAGCCACTGCCCGCCGCCCTTGGTGAACAGCGTCACCGGCACGCGGCGCCCATCCTGTTCGCGGATCAGGCCGTCGACGATTTTATGCATATAGTGCAGCGAGAAGTGGTGGTAATCACGGCCGGTCAACACGCCACCCCAGGTGTCGAAGATCATCACCGACTGCGCGCCGGCGCGAATTTGCGCGTTGAGATAGAGCGTAACGCTGTCGGCCAGCTTATCCAGCATGGCGTGCAGCGTTTCCGGTTCGGCGTACATCATTTTTTTAATTTTGGTGAAGGCCTTGCTGCTGCCGCCTTCGACCATATAGGTGCCGAGGGTCCACGGACTGCCGGAGAAGCCAATCAGCGGCACGGCGCCCTGCAGATTTTTGCGGATAGTACGCACCGCGTTCATTACGTAGCCCAGTTCCTGCTCCGGATCGGGGATCGGCAGCTTGTCTACGTCGGCGCGGCAGGTAATCGGCGAAGCGAAGCGCGGGCCTTCGCCCGCTTCGAACCACAGCCCCAGCCCCATCGCATCGGGAATGGTCAAAATATCAGAGAAGAGAATCGCCGCATCCAGAGGATAGCGACGCAGCGGCTGCAGCGTGACTTCGCAGGCCAGCTCGGCGTTTTTGCACAGCGACATAAAATCGCCCGCCTGCGCACGCGTGGCTTTATATTCCGGCAGATAGCGTCCAGCCTGACGCATCATCCATACCGGCGTCACATCTACCGGCTGGCGTAACAGGGCACGCAGGTAACGATCGTTCTTCAATTCGCTCATCATAAGGCTCTCTCAAATACAGGCGCCTAGTGTAGCAGCTATTGCCGCCGGTTAAGCAAGTTTGCCGCCTTCGCGCCGCCGGCTCTCCGCCCGCCGTGGTTGTGGCCGCACGCGCAAGCTGCGGCGCTATTGTCAGGGCTGTGCATCCGCCGCGCGGCAGAGCGCCACGGTATCCTCAATCAGACGGCGCGCCACGGTGCCGGCGGGCGGCAGCTGCGGTAGCGCGTCATAGCGAAACCAGTCGGCGTCGATCAGCTCTTTATTATCAATCTGCAGCTCGCCGTCATCATAGTCCGCCATAAAGGCCATCATCAGCGAATGGGGAAAAGGCCAGGGCTGCGAAGTCACGTAGCGCAGGTTTTTTACCCGTACGCTGCTCTCTTCCATCACTTCGCGCGCCACTGCCTGCTCCAGCGTTTCGCCGACCTCGACAAATCCCGCCAGCACGGTATAGATGCTGTTGCGATGGCGAGCATGCTGCGCCAGCAGAATTTTGTCGTCGCGCCGGATAGCGACGATGATGCAGGGCGCGATCTGCGGATAGTAGCGCTGACGGCAGTGACCACACAGGCAGGCGTTTTCGCTGCCGCTGAGGTGCATTTCATGCCCGCAGTAGCCGCAGTAGCGGTGCGAGCGAATAAACTCCGCCAGCTGCACGCCCCGTCCCACCAGCTGAAACAGTCCGCTCTCCAGATCGATGATCTGACGAATCGATCCCATCTGGTCGCTGCGGCTTTCGCGGATCAGCCACACCGGATCGCCCTGCCATTCGCCGATGATCGCGCCGCGCGATCCTGTCAGATCCCATTTTTGCGCCGTACCGAACGGTAATTCGCCACTCGGTAGCCAAATTTTCTGTTCATGGCTGACAACCCACCAACCAGCGTCTACGCTTGTAACCACACGTTCCATACAAAAGTTATCCTTTGCTTCAGCACATTTGTGACTGGGGCCGTAATTATTCTTAAAACTGGAACTGATACGGGACACAGTCTCTGTACTGATGTTAAGTATAAGTAGCGGTAAGACTATAACCCACGGAGACAAACATGCTTAACCAGTTAGACGTTCTGACCGAGCGCGTAGGTGGCAGTAATGAACTGGTAGATTTTTGGCTGAATGCGCGCAGGCAACTGTTGGTTGCTTATTATCAGGTCGTTGGCATCAAACCGAATAAAGAGTCGCTCACCGCGCTTGATGAAAAAGCCCTCGATAATTTTTGTCAGAATCTGGTGGATTACCTCTCCACCGGTCATTTCAACGTTTATGAGCGCATCATCGAAGAGATGACCGGCGACAGCCCACTGCTGGCGGCGGCGCAGATCTATCCCGGCCTGCAGGCCAATACCGAAACCATCATGCAACTGTATGATACCCATCTGGAAGCGGCCATCGATCACGATAACTGTCTGGAGTTCCAGCAGGCGCTTTCTGAAGTGGGCGAAGCGCTGGAAGCGCGCTTTACGCTGGAAGATAAGCTGATTCAGCTGGCATTTGACAACAATTTGGCCTCGCTGGCGGCCGCGAACGATCAGGCGATCGCGCGTCCGGCCTGATGGTGACCAGGTTGTTATAACCCCCTTGTAGTTTCCTGAACGCCCCTTTATGCTGAAGGGGCTTTTTTATGACCTTGCCGCTGCGTTCAGCGTGCCGGGTCCGGGTGGCCAGCGCGGCTGACGCCCCATTTTCATCTTGTCGGAGTGCCTTTTAGGCTGAGACCGTTTATTCGGGATCCGCGGAACCTGATCAGGTTAGTACCTGCGAAGGGAACAAGAGTACAGATCTTTTCACGCCGTCAGTGCAGGCTGGCTGCGTGTCGTTACTCCTTCCGAACTCCGGACAAGCAACGTTCCTTTTTTTGGAGATTGCTATGTCTGCTAAACCCAACCGTCGTGAACAGCGCGCCCAGGCGCAACAGTTTATTTCCTCGCTGCAGGGCACGGCCTTTCCCAACTCTACACGCATCTGGATTGTCGGCAGCCGCCCCGACATTCGCGTGCCGATGCGCGAGATCCAGCTCAGCCCCACGCCGATCGGCAGTAATAACAACGATCCTGTCTATGAAGCCAACGAACCGGTGCCGGTTTACGATACCGCCGGCGCCTATGGCGATCCTGATGCGCATATCGACGTGCATCAGGGCCTGCCGCGCCTGCGCAGCGCGTGGATCGAACAGCGCGGCGATAGCAAACTGACCCAGCTCAGCTCCCGCTACAGCCAGCAGCGTCTGAAAGATGAGGGGCTCGATCATCTGCGTTTTGACAACCTGCCGCGCCCGCGCCGCGCCATGGCGGGGCGTCGCGTCACGCAACTTCATTACGCCCGTCAGGGAATAGTCACGCCGGAGATGGAGTTTATCGCGCTACGGGAAAATATGGGCCGCGAGCGCATTCGCAGCGAGGTGCTGCGCCAGCAGCATCCGGGCCACAGTTTCGGCGCGCACCTGCCGGAAAACATTACGCCGGAATTTGTGCGTCAGGAGGTGGCCGCCGGCCGCGCGATTATCCCCGCCAACATCAACCATCCGGAAGCGGAACCGATGATCATCGGCCGCAACTTCCTGGTGAAGGTCAACGCCAATATCGGCAACTCCGCCGTCAGCTCCTCTATCGAAGAAGAGGTGGAAAAGCTGGTCTGGGCGACGCGTTGGGGCGCCGATACGGTGATGGATCTCTCCACCGGCCGTTATATTCATGAAACCCGCGAGTGGATCCTGCGTAACAGCCCGGTACCGATCGGCACCGTGCCGATTTATCAGGCGCTGGAGAAAGTGAACGGCATTGCAGAGAACCTCACCTGGGAGCTGTTCCGCGATACGCTGCTGGAGCAGGCGGAACAGGGCGTGGACTACTTCACCATTCACGCCGGCGTTCTACTGCGCTATGTGCCGATGACGGCGAAACGCCTGACCGGCATCGTCTCGCGCGGCGGCTCGATTATGGCGAAGTGGTGTCTCTCTCATCATCAGGAGAGTTTCCTGTATCAGCATTTCCGTGAGATCTGTGAGATCTGCGCCGCCTATGATGTCTCGCTGTCGCTGGGTGACGGGCTGCGCCCCGGCTCGGTGCAGGACGCCAATGACGAAGCGCAGTTCGCCGAGCTGCATACGCTGGGCGAGCTGACCAAAATCGCCTGGGAGTATGATGTGCAGGTGATGATTGAAGGCCCCGGCCATGTGCCGATGCAGATGATCCGCCGCAATATGACCGAGCAGCTGGAACATTGCCACGAAGCGCCTTTCTATACCCTCGGTCCGCTGACCACCGATATCGCGCCCGGCTACGATCACATCACCTCCGGTATCGGTGCGGCGATGATCGGCTGGTTCGGCTGCGCGATGCTCTGCTACGTCACGCCAAAAGAGCATCTCGGCTTGCCGAACAAAGAGGATGTCCGCCAGGGGCTGATCACTTACAAAATTGCCGCGCACGCGGCGGACCTGGCCAAGGGGCATCCCGGCGCGCAGATCCGCGATAACGCCATGTCGAAAGCACGCTTCGAGTTCCGCTGGGAGGATCAGTTTAACCTGGCGCTCGACCCGCACACCGCCCGTGCCTATCACGATGAGACGCTGCCGCAGGCGGCGGGAAAAGTGGCGCACTTCTGCTCGATGTGCGGTCCGAAGTTCTGCTCAATGAAGATCACTCAGGAGGTGCGCGACTACGCTGCGAAGCAGGAGGCGCAGGCGCAGCCCGTGGAGGTCGGCATGGCGCAGATGGCGCAAACGTTCCGCCAGCGCGGCGGCGAGCTTTACCATCCTGCCGACGCCCTGACGCCGGAGGAGAAAGCATGAATTCGCCCTTTCCTCCCTGCCCCGCCAGGCTTGGGCTCTATGCGGTGGTCGATAGCGTCGAATGGATAGCGCGCCTGCTGGAAGCGGGCGTACGCACCCTGCAGCTGCGAATTAAAGATTGCACGGCGGAAGCGGCAGAGCCGGCGGTCGGGCAGGCTATTGCGCTGGGCCGCGCTTATCAGGCCCGGCTGTTTATTAACGACTACTGGCAACTGGCGATAAAGCATGGCGCCTATGGCGTTCATCTGGGGCAGGACGATCTGCAGGTCGCCGATCTGCAGGCGATTCACCGTGCCGGGCTACGTCTTGGTCTTTCGACCCATGACGATCGGGAAATTGATCGCGCGCTTGCCGTCCGCCCCTCTTATATTGCGCTGGGCCATATCTTTCCTACGCAAACCAAAGCGATGCCTTCCGCGCCGCAGGGGCTGACGCAGCTGGCACGCCACGTTGCGCGGCTGGGCGCGATGCCGACCGTCGCTATCGGCGGCATCAGCATTGCGCACGCACCAAAGGTGCTGGCGTGCGGCGTAGGCAGCATCGCAGTAGTCAGCGCCATTACCCAGGCCGGGGACTGGCGCGCCGCTACAAAGACGCTGCTGGCGCTGGCTGGCGCCGGAGGGGATGACGATGCTTAACGATCGGGATTTTCTGCGCTATAGCCGCCAGCTGCTGCTGGAGGAGTTTGGCGTGGAAGGGCAGCAGAAGCTGCAACGGGCCAGCGTGCTGATTATCGGACTGGGCGGACTGGGCGCGCCGGCGGCGCTCTGGCTGGCGGCGGCGGGCGTCGGCAAGCTGTTGCTGGCCGACGACGATACGTTGCATATCAGCAACCTGCAGCGCCAGATCCTCTATCGCAGCGCGGATTGTGGACAGGCGAAAGCCTCGCTGGCGCAGCAGCAGCTGCAGGCGCTGAATCCGCAGGTTGAAACGATCGCGCTGCAGCAGCGTATGGATGCAGCGCAGCTGCGCGAGTGGGTGCCGCGGGCGGACCTGGTGCTGGACTGCAGCGATAACATGGCGACGCGTCAGGCGATTAACGCCGCCTGCGTCGCTGCGGCTATTCCGCTGATCAGCGGCAGCGCCGTCGGTTTCAGCGGGCAGCTGCTGGCGATCTCGCCGCCCTGGCAAAAAGGGTGTTACCGCTGCCTCTGGCCGGATAGCAGCGAACCGCAGCGCAACTGCCGCACCGCCGGCGTGCTGGGCCCGGTAGTGGGTACGATTGGCACGCTGCAGGCGCTGGAAGCGCTGAAAATGCTGGTGGGCCAGCGTTCCGCGATCGACGGACAGCTGCGCCTGTTCGACGGCCGCCAGCAAACCTGGTGCACCCTTAACCTGACGCCGGACGCGCACTGTCCGGTCTGCGGAGGCGCCCGGTGAAGATTGTGGTAAACGATGAAACGCTGACGCTGGACGCGCCGTTAACGCTGGAAGGTGTGCTGGACAAACTGCACTGCCACCAGCCCGGCACCGCGCTGGCGGTTAACCAGCAAATTGTCCCGCGCGCCAGCTGGGCTGGTTACGTGTTGCAGGATGGCGATGAGGTAGTGATTTTTCAGGCGATAGCCGGAGGCTAAGATGCTACAGATTGCGGATAAACACTTTTCTTCACGACTCTTTACCGGCACCGGAAAATTCGCCACCCCGCACTGATGCTGGAGGCGCTACGTGCCTCCGGTTCGCAGCTGGTGACGATGGCGATGAAGCGTCTCGATCTGCGCGGCGGTGATGACGGCATTCTGGCGCCGCTAAGGGCGTCAGGCGTGCAACTGCTGCCCAATACCTCAGGTGCGAAAACCGCTGAGGAGGCGATCTTCGCCGCACGGCTGGCACGCGAAGCGCTGGATACCCACTGGCTGAAGCTGGAAATCCATCCCGACGCGCGTTACCTGCTGCCAGACCCTATTGAGACCCTGAAGGCGGCACAGCAGCTGGTGAAAGAGGGCTTTACCGTGCTGCCCTACTGCGGCGCCGATCCGGTGCTGTGCAAGCGGCTGGAGGAGGTGGGCTGCGCAGCGGTCATGCCGCTCGGCGCACCGATTGGCAGCAATCAGGGGCTGAAAACGCGCGACCTGCTGGCGATCATTATCGAACAGGCGAAGGTGCCGGTCGTGATCGACGCCGGCATTGGCGCGCCCAGCCACGCCAGCGAGGCGCTGGAAATGGGCGCGGACGCGGTGCTGGTCAATACGGCGATAGCCGTCGCGCGCGATCCGGTGACGATGGCGCACGCCTTCCGGCTGGCGGTCGAAGCGGGGCGTCTCGCCTGGCGCAGCGGACCTGGTGCCAGCCAGAGTCAGGCCGTGCCCTCCAGCCCGCTTACCGCATTCCTTAGCCAGCCGGAGGAGATCCGATGAAAGATTTTACCGACCGCTGGCGGCAGCTGGACTGGGAGGATATTCGCCTGCGCATCCACAGCAAAACTGCGGTGGACGTGCGCCAGGCGCTAAACGCAGCGCGTCCGGATCGGGAAGATCTGATGGCGCTGCTCTCCCCCGCCGCCGCCGATTTTCTTGAGCCGCTGGCGCAAAAAGCGCAGCGCCTGACGCGCCAGCGCTTCGGCAATACGGTCAGCTTTTACGTTCCGCTCTATCTTTCCAACCTGTGCGCTAATGACTGCACCTACTGCGGCTTTTCCATGAGCAACCGCATTAAGCGCAAAACGCTGAACGCGGCGGAGATCGAGCGGGAGTGTCAGGCGATCCGCGCCATGGGGTTTGATCAACTGCTGCTGGTTACCGGTGAACATCAGACCAAAGTGGGCATCGATTACTTCCACCAGCATATTCCGGCGATCCGTAAGCACTTCAGCGCGCTGATGATGGAGGTGCAGCCCCTATCGGAAGAGGAGTATGCCGGGCTGAAGCGGATCGGGCTGGATGGCGTGCTGGTTTATCAGGAAACCTATCACCCACGGGTTTATCAGCAGCACCACCTGAAAGGCAACAAGCAGGATTTCTTCTTTCGCCTTGAGACGCCGGATCGTCTTGGCCGCGCCGGGATCGACAAGATCGGCCTCGGCGCGCTGATCGGCCTTTCCGATAGCTGGCGTACCGACTGCTTTATGCTGGCGGAGCATCTGTTGTGGCTGCAGCAGACCTGGTGGCAGAGCCGTTACTCGATCTCCTTCCCCCGCCTGCGCCCCTGCGCGGGCGGCATCGAACCGGCGTCGCTGATGAGCGAGGCGCAGCTGGTACAAACCCTTTGCGCTTTTCGCCTGTTTGCGCCTGAGGTGGAGCTTTCCCTCTCGACGCGCGAATCGCCGCGCTTCCGCGATCGCGTGGTGCCGCTGGCTATCAACAGCGTCAGCGCCTTTTCTAAAACGCAGCCGGGCGGCTATGCCGATCCGCGGCCGGAGCTGGAGCAGTTTTCGCCAGATGACCATCGTACGCCGCAGGAAGTGGCAGCCGCGCTCATCCAGGCGGGCTTACAGCCGGTATGGAAAGACTGGGATAGCTGGCTGGGACGCGCCTCACAGTAAAAGCAACGTCCAGCCGGCGCTTTCGGAAGCGACGGCGTAAAACGGCGCCAGCGCGCCAGCTTTAATACGTCGCCTGGCGCGGGCGGTTTTGTCAGCATTGTCGCGGCCCCTGGCCGGCGATGGGCTTCACCCGTCCTGCTGTTTAATTCCCTTACCCGCTGCGGTAAGCTGTGTGACCGGTTGCGGTAAGCGGCGTTATCCGTTGTGATACGCCGCACTACCGGTTGCGATAAGCCAGCTTACTGGCTGGCTGAATGATCGGCTTCACCCGGCGTCGCCCAGACTGAAGGCCAGTCGCCTGGCTCTCCGCCATCGCAGCTCGGCTGGCTGTTATAGCTCATCAGATGAAAAACCTGACCGTCGTAGCGCCAGGTGGCGCTTTCGCCGCAGTCCGCAATGCCCCGTCCACGCGCCGCATGAAACAGCTGCCCACTGTGCGGATCGTAGCTCGCCTCGGTAAACCAGCTGATGCTGTTAGGTTTGCCCGCGTCATCTTTCAGCGGCAGCGGCAGCACCAGCTGCTCCGCTTTTGCCGGCGCGGCGCGCGGGGTGATAAACAGCACGCTGGAGGATTGATAGGCGCCCATGCCGCAGTTAATCATTACCAGCGCATGCTGCGCATCGAGAGGCTGTGCCTCGCTGCGCGCGACATCCTCATCGTCCGGCTCACACTCTTCCTGCTTCAGCACCGGTTGCTGGCTGGCGATAACGTCTTTTATCAGCGCCGGGGCGTTATCCAGCGGCACCAGCGGCGGCACGGAGAGAGCCGGGGCGGCAGAGGGACGCGGCGGCACGCTGGCGGCCGGCTCGTCGCCGGTTTTATACAGCGCCGTTTGGTTATTCAGGCGCCCCTGGCGCTCATCGACAAACAGCAGGGCCGCATTCAGCCCGCCCAGCGATCCCGTCACGTCATCGCCGGGCGTCAAAGAGAGGGTCATGGCGTTTTTAGCCGCCGCGATCAGTGCCTGAATCTCGCTCAGGCTGTCGCTGTGCGCATTCGCATAATCGTTGTTTGCATCGGCATTCGACAGCGCGATGTTATGATCCCAGCGCTTGCCGTCCAGCCAGATGCCTTCGGCCTTATCCGCATCGAAGCTCATAATATCCAGCGCCGCCGCGCCGTCCGGCCCCGCCTGATGACGGATAACGATTCGCATATTCTCATCGGCGTTACGCACATCGCAGTCGTTAAGGTTATTGCAGGTGACCTGCCACTCCTTAAACAGACGCTGCACCGGATCCGCTGCCGTTGACGCGGCCAGCGGCAACATGGTGATACCCGCCGCCAGCAGGCTTTTGATAAAGAGATTCATGCCTGGGTTCCTTCACAGTGCAGAAAAGAAATATAAAAAAACCCTGCCGAAGCAGGGTTTTTATTTTACAGCATGCCTGACGATTACTCGTCGTCGCTGCCACCAAGGCCTGCGTTCAGCAGCTCGGCCAGGCTGGCCGTCGCTTCTTCCGCACTCACCTGAGGCGCAACGGTCGGCTCGCCAGCCGCGCGGCGACGCATACGATCCTGATGGTAAGCGTAACCGGTACCGGCCGGGATCAGACGACCCACGATAACGTTCTCTTTCAGGCCGCGCAGTTCGTCGCGCTTGCCAGCTACCGCTGCTTCGGTCAGGACACGAGTGGTCTCCTGGAACGATGCCGCAGAGATGAACGATTCGGTTGCCAGTGACGCTTTGGTGATACCCAGCAGGTCGCGAGCGTAAGTGGCGCCCACTTTGCCGTTGATCTCCAGATCGCGGTTGGCAATCTTCACGCGTGAGTATTCTACCTGCTCGCCTTCCAGGAACTCGGAGCTGCCCGCGCTGGCGATGGTTGCTTTACGCAGCATCTGACGCACGATAACTTCGATGTGCTTATCGTTAATCTTAACGCCCTGCAGACGGTATACGTCCTGCACTTCGTTAACGATGTAACGGGTCACAGCCTGAACGCCACGCAGACGCAGAATGTCATGCGGCGATTCCGGACCGTCGGAGATCACGTCACCACGTTCAACGCGCTCACCTTCGAATACGTTGAGCTGACGCCATTTCGGAATCATCTCTTCGTACGGATCGCTACCGTCAACCGGCGTGATCACCAGACGACGCTTGCCTTTGGTCTCTTTACCGAAGGAGACGATACCGCTGATTTCAGCCAGGATCGCAGGCTCTTTCGGACGACGCGCTTCGAACAGGTCGGCAACGCGCGGCAGACCACCGGTAATATCCTTGGTACCGCCAGATTCCTGCGGCACACGCGCCAGGGTATCACCAGAGCTGATCTTCACGCCATCTTCCAGCTGAACAATCGCTTTGCCCGGCAGGAAGTACTGCGCCGGCATGTCGGTGCCCGGGATCAGTACGTCGTTACCGTTGGCATCAACGATTTTCAGCGCCGGACGCAGATCTTTACCGCCCGCGGTACGTTCTGCAGTGTCCAGCACGACCAGCGAGGAGAGACCAGTCAGCTCGTCAGTTTGACGGGTAATGGTCTGGCCATCGATCATGTCGGTGAAACGGATGAAACCGCTCACTTCAGTGATAACCGGCATGGTGTGCGGATCCCAGTTCGCGACTGTTTCACCCGCATTCACCTGCTCGCCATCGCCTTTCGCCATGGACGCGCCGTAAGGCACTTTATAGCTTTCTTTGGTGCGCCCGAATTCGTCGATCATTTTCAGTTCAACGTTACGGGAGGTGATCACCAGCTTGCCAGCGGAGTTGGTTACCGACTTGGCGTTTGTCAGCTTGATGGTACCTTTGTTCTTCACCTGAATGCTGGATTCAGCTGCCGCACGCGATGCCGCACCACCGATGTGGAACGTACGCATCGTCAGCTGTGTACCCGGCTCACCGATGGACTGTGCTGCGATAACGCCGATGGCCTCACCTTTGTTGATGATGTGGCCACGCGCTAGGTCACGGCCGTAGCAGTGCGCACAGACGCCGAAGTCAGTTTCACAGGCAACAACGGAACGGACTTTCACGCTGTCGACAGAGTTCTGCTCCAGCACGTCACACCAATGCTCGTCGAGCAGGGTGTTACGGGAAACCAGAATGTCCGCCGTACCCGGCTTCAGCACATCTTCCGCAGTAACACGGCCCAGCACGCGCTCACGCAGCGGCTCTTTAACGTCGCCACCTTCGATAACCGGCGTCATGGTGATGCCTTCGAGGGTGCCGCAGTCATCTTCGGTAACCACCAGATCCTGCGCCACGTCAACCAGACGACGGGTCAGATAACCGGAGTTTGCCGTTTTCAGTGCGGTATCCGCCAGACCTTTACGCGCACCGTGCGTGGAGATGAAGTACTGGAGTACGTTCAGACCTTCACGGAAGTTCGCGGTGATCGGCGTTTCGATGATGGAGCCATCCGGCTTCGCCATCAGGCCACGCATACCCGCCAGCTGACGGATCTGGGCGGCAGAACCACGCGCACCGGAGTCGGCCATCATAAAGATGCTGTTAAAGGAAACCTGTTTTTCCTCTTCGCCGTCGCGGTTGATCACCGTTTCGGTAGAGAGGTTTTCCATCATCGCCTTGGCAACGCGTTCGTTGGCCGCGGCCCAGATATCGATAACCTTGTTATAGCGTTCGCCAGCGGTAACCAGACCAGACTGGAACTGCTCCTGAATCTCAGCCACTTCCGCTTCCGCTTCGGTGATGATTTCCACTTTCTTCGCCGGGATAACCATGTCGTCGATACCAACAGAAGCGCCTGAACGGGCTGCGTAGGCAAAACCGGTGTACATGGTCTGGTCAGCAAAGATAACGGTCGGCTTCAGGCCCAGAATGCGGTAACAGGTGTTCAGCATTTTGGAGATCGCCTTTTTACCCAGCGCCTGGTTGACGATGGAATAAGGCAGACCCTGCGGCACAATCATCCACAAAATAGCGCGGCCGATAGTGGTATCGATCAGGCTGGTTTTCGGGACGAATTTGTCCTGCTCATCTTTTTCATATTCAGTGATACGCACTTTTACGCGCGCATGCAGCTCCGCCAGGCCAGCGCGGTAAACACGCTCAGCTTCTTTCGGGCCGGTCAGCACCATGCCTTCGCCTTTGGCGTTCACTTTGTCGCGGGTCATGTAGTACAGACCCAGAACAACGTCCTGCGACGGAACGATAATCGGCTCACCGTTCGCCGGAGACAGGATGTTGTTGGTAGACATCATCAGCGCACGCGCTTCCAGCTGGGCTTCCAGCGTCAGCGGTACGTGAACAGCCATCTGGTCACCATCGAAGTCGGCGTTATAGGCCGCACAAACCAGCGGGTGCAGCTGGATCGCTTTACCTTCGATCAGTACCGGCTCGAACGCCTGGATACCAAGACGGTGCAGTGTCGGCGCACGGTTCAGCAGAACCGGGTGTTCGCGGATCACTTCGTCCAGGATATCCCATACGACAGCTTCTTCGCGCTCAACCATTTTCTTGGCGGCTTTGATGGTGGTCGCGAGGCCACGCAGTTCCAGCTTGCCGTAGATGAACGGTTTGAACAGCTCGAGCGCCATTTTCTTCGGCAGACCGCACTGATGCAGGCGCAGGTAAGGACCTACGGTAATAACGGAACGACCAGAGTAGTCGACGCGTTTACCCAGCAGGTTCTGACGGAAACGACCCTGCTTACCTTTGATCATGTCAGCCAGCGATTTCAGCGGACGCTTGTTGGAGCCGGTGATCGCGCGACCGCGACGACCGTTATCCAGCAGGGCGTCTACCGCTTCCTGCAGCATACGTTTTTCGTTGCGTACGATGATGTCCGGCGCAGCCAGATCCAGCAGACGTTTCAGACGGTTGTTACGGTTAATGACGCGACGATAGAGATCGTTCAGGTCAGATGTCGCAAAACGACCGCCGTCCAGCGGAACCAGAGGACGCAGATCCGGCGGCAGCACAGGCAGCACGGTCAGGATCATCCACTCCGGCTTGTTGCCAGACTGTACAAAAGCTTCCAGCAGCTTGATGCGCTTGGTCAGCTTTTTACGCTTGGTCTCGGAGTTGGTTTCGTTCAGCTCTTCGCGCAGCTGCTCGCATTCCTGCTCCAGGTCCATGTTTTTCAGCAGCGCCTGGATCGCTTCCGCGCCCATTTTCGCGTCGAATTCGTCGCCAAACTCTTCCAGCGCGTCCAGATACTGCTCTTCAGTCAGGATCTGACGCTTTTCGAGGTTGGTCATACCGCCTTCAACCACGACATAGGATTCGAAGTACAGCACGCGCTCGATATCGCGCAGCGGCATATCCAGCAGCAGACCGATACGGGACGGCAGCGACTTCAGGAACCAGATGTGCGCAGTCGGGGAAGCCAGCTCGATGTGGCCCATGCGCTCACGACGCACTTTGGTCTGGGTCACTTCAACGCCGCACTTCTCACAGATCACACCGCGGTGTTTCAGGCGCTTGTACTTACCGCACAGGCACTCGTAGTCTTTTACCGGCCCGAAGATACGGGCGCAGAACAGACCATCACGCTCTGGCTTGAAGGTACGGTAGTTAATGGTTTCCGGCTTTTTCACTTCACCGAAAGACCAGGAACGGATCATGTCTGGCGAGGCCAGCGCAATCTTGATCGCATCAAACTCTTCGGTTTTAGTTTGCGCTTTCAGAAACTTAAGTAAGTCTTTCACGGATTAGCTCCCGTCGGAGTGAGACTTCTCAAGGGAGCCCGGGCAAGCCCGGACTCCCTTGTAACCAGTACAGATGCGAATGCTACCCTGAGGGGGTATTACTCGTCTTCCAGCTCGATGTTGATGCCCAGCGAGCGGATCTCTTTCAACAGTACGTTGAAGGATTCCGGCATGCCTGGCTCCATCTGATGGTTGCCGTCCACGATGTTTTTATACATCTTGGTACGACCGTTAACGTCATCAGACTTAACGGTGAGCATTTCCTGCAGCGTGTAGGCTGCGCCGTATGCTTCCAGCGCCCACACTTCCATCTCACCGAAGCGCTGACCACCGAACTGCGCCTTACCACCCAGCGGCTGCTGGGTAACCAGGCTGTAAGAGCCGGTAGAACGTGCGTGCATCTTGTCATCAACCAAGTGGTTGAGCTTCAGCATGTACATGTAGCCTACGGTAACCGGACGCTCGAACTGCTCGCCAGTACGGCCGTCGAACAGGGTGATCTGACCGGAAGTCGGCAGATCGCCAAGCTGCAGCAGCTCTTTGATTTCGCTTTCTTTCGCGCCATCAAACACCGGCGTTGCGATCGGCATACCTTTTTTCAGGTTCTCAGCCAGACGCAGCACTTCATCGTCAGAGAAGGTGTTCAGATCGACACGCTGACGTACGTCGGCGCCCAGATCGTAAGCACGCTGGATAAACTCACGCAGTTTGGCGACTTCTTCCTGCTTCTTCAGCATCGCATTGATCTTGTCACCAATGCCTTTCGCCGCCATGCCCAGGTGGGTTTCCAGAATCTGACCGATGTTCATACGAGACGGTACGCCCAGCGGGTTCAGTACGATGTCGACCGGCGTGCCGTTCTCATCGTAAGGCATATCTTCGATCGGGTTGATCTTGGAGATAACACCTTTGTTCCCGTGACGACCAGCCATCTTGTCACCCGGCTGAATCTGACGTTTAACGGCCAGATAGACTTTAACGATTTTCAGCACGCCCGGTGCCAGATCGTCGCCCTGGGTGATTTTGCGGCGCTTAGCTTCAAGTTTCTTCTCAAACTCGTGCTTCAGCTCGTCGTACTGCTCGGCCAGCTGCTCCAGCTGATTCTGCTTCGCTTCGTCGGTCAGGCCCAGCTCCAGCCAGCGCTCGCGCGGCAGCTTGTCCAGTTTTTCCGCTTCCACGCCGCCGGAAACCAGCACTGCATGGATACGTGCGAACAGACCGGCTTCGAGGATCTGCAGTTCTTCCGTCAGGTCTTTTTTCGCCTGCTTCAGCTGCATCTCTTCGATTTCCAGCGCGCGCTTGTCTTTTTCCACGCCATCGCGGGTAAAGACCTGCACGTCGATAACGGTGCCGGAAACGCCATTCGGTACGCGCAGAGAAGAGTCTTTAACGTCAGACGCTTTCTCACCGAAGATCGCGCGCAGCAGTTTCTCTTCCGGCGTCAGCTGGGTTTCACCTTTCGGCGTCACCTTACCCACCAGAATGTCGCCGCCGGTCACTTCCGCACCGATATAAACGATACCGGATTCATCCAGTTTGGAGAGCGCAGCTTCACCCACGTTCGGGATGTCGGCAGTGATCTCTTCCGGCCCCAGCTTGGTGTCACGAGACACGCACGCCAGTTCCTGAATGTGGATGGTGGTGAAGCGATCTTCCTGTACTACGCGCTCGGAGACCAGAATGGAGTCTTCGAAGTTGTAGCCGTTCCACGGCATGAACGCCACGCGCATGTTCTGACCCAGCGCCAGCTCACCGAGGTCGGTGGATGGGCCGTCAGCCAGCACGTCGCCGCGCTCTACCGGTTCGCCCAGAGAAACGCACGGCATCTGGTTGATGCAGGTGTTCTGGTTAGAACGGGTATATTTAGTCAGGTTATAGATGTCGATGCCGGCTTCGCCCGGGTACATCTCGTCTTCGTTAACTTTGATAACGATACGGGACGCATCAACATACTGTACGGTACCGCCACGCTTGGCTACGGCGGTTACGCCGGAGTCAACCGCTACCGCGCGCTCCATACCGGTACCAACCAGCGGCTTATCAGCGCGCAGAGTCGGAACCGCCTGACGTTGCATGTTCGCACCCATCAGGGCGCGGTTAGCATCATCGTGTTCCAGGAACGGGATCAGGGACGCACCGACGGAAACCACCTGCTGGGTGGAAACGTCCATGTAGTCAACCTGGTCGCGGCTGAACAGGCTCGATTCGCCTTTGCTACGGCAGGTGACCAGATCGTCAACAAAGCCGCCGTTTTCATCAAGCTGGGCGTTCGCCTGAGCGATAACGTAGTTACCCTCTTCAATGGCAGAGAGGTAATGAATTTCATCACTCACCACGCCGTCGATAACGCGACGATACGGGGTTTCCAGGAAACCGTATTCGTTGGTCTGCGCATACACGGAGAGGGAGTTGATCAGACCGATGTTCGGACCTTCCGGCGTTTCGATAGGACATACGCGACCGTAGTGGGTCGGGTGTACGTCTCGCACTTCGAAGCCGGCGCGTTCACGGGTCAGACCGCCTGGGCCAAGCGCGGAAATACGACGCTTGTGCGTAATCTCGGACAGCGGGTTGTTCTGGTCCATAAACTGAGACAGCTGGCTGGAACCGAAGAACTCTTTCACCGCCGCGGAGATCGGCTTGGCGTTGATCATATCCTGCGGCATCAGCGTATCGAGATCGCCCAGTGACAGACGCTCTTTCACCGCACGCTCTACGCGCACCAGGCCAACACGGAACTGGTTTTCCGCCATTTCGCCGACGGAACGGATACGACGGTTGCCGAGGTGGTCGATATCGTCCACTTCGCCTCTACCGTTACGGATACCGATGAGCTTCTTCATCACTTCGATGATGTCGTCTTTGCTCAGGATACCGGAACCTTCGATCTCGTCGCGGCCGAGAGAACGGTTGAACTTCATGCGGCCTACCGCAGAAAGATCGTAACGGTCTTCGGAGAAGAACAGGTTCTCGAACAGGTTTTCCGCAGCTTCACGTGTCGGCGGCTCGCCCGGACGCATCATGCGATAGATCTCAACCAGCGCGCTCAGGCGATCGTTGGTTGGGTCAACACGCAGCGTTTCGGAGATATACGGGCCGTGATCCAGGTCGTTGGTGAACAGCGTTTCGATACGCTTGTGACCCGCCTGGCTCAGCTTCGCCAGCAGATCCAGCGACAGCTCCATGTTCGCGCTCACGATCAGCTCGCCGGTGCCTTCGTCAACGTAGTCTTTCGCGACCACTTTACCTGCGATGTATTCAACCGGCACTTCGATGTGCTGGATGCCATCTTTTTCAAGCTGACGAATATGACGCGCGGTGATGCGACGGCCTTTCTCAACGTAGACCGTACCGTTCGATTCGATATCGAAAGAGGCGGTTTCGCCACGCAGACGCTCAGGCACCAGCTCCATCTGCAGCTTGTTGTCGCGAATTTCGAACACCACTTTTTCGAAGAACAGATCGAGGATCTGCTCAGAGGTGTAATTCAGCGCGCGCAGAATGATACTGGCCGGCAGTTTACGGCGACGGTCAATACGGACGAACAGGTTGTCTTTCGGGTCAAACTCGAAGTCGAGCCATGAACCACGGTAAGGGATGATGCGTGCGTTATACAGCACTTTACCCGAAGAGTGGGTTTTACCCTTATCGCTGTCAAAGAATACGCCAGGACTACGGTGCAGCTGAGAAACGATAACCCTTTCAGTACCGTTGATAACAAAGGTACCGTTTTCGGTCATGAGCGGAATTTCGCCCATGTATACTTCTTGTTCTTTGATGTCTTTAACGGTGCCTTCCGGCGCTTCGCGCTCGTAGATCACCAGACGCAGCTTAACGCGCAGCGGAGCAGAATACGTCACGCCACGGATCTGACATTCTTTAACATCAAATACAGGTTCGCCTAAGCGGTAGCTGACATACTGCAGCTCAGAGTTGCCGCTATAGCTCTGGATTGGGAATACGGAACGGAATGCAGCTTCCAGACCGTATTGGCCTTCCGGATCTTGCTCGATAAACTTCTGGAACGAGTCAAGCTGGATAGAAAGGAGATAGGGTACGTCCAGAACCTGTGGACGTTTGCCAAAATCCTTACGAATGCGTTTTTTCTCGGTATAGGAGTAAACCATAGGGTTCCTCAGCTAGCTGACAAGTCGACCCACTCTGTCCGTCCTGAAGGACAGTTCATGCAACACGATTTTGTTTCTCGGAAAGTGCGGGACACCTTCCGCAATACGTCTTTCTATCACTCTTAAATCATTTCATTGCTGTTGCATGGGCAGGGAACCCTGCAGGGAAGCAGTATATTAAGGCGTCGATAGAAAAAGATATTGAAGACGCTCAATGGACAAACAGTGCGAAACCCCATTGAGGCCCTGTAGCGCAAAAAGGCTGGTGACCAAAAAGTCACCAGCCATCAGCCTAAAATATCAGGCTGCAACCTGGAAGGTTGGCTTATTTAACTTCAACTTCAGCGCCAGCTTCTTCCAGTGATTTTTTCAGAGCTTCAGCGTCGTCTTTGCTGATGCCTTCTTTCAGCGCAGCCGGTGCAGACTCAACCAGATCTTTCGCTTCTTTCAGGCCCAGGCCAGTTGCGCCACGTACTGCTTTGATCACAGCAACTTTGTTAGCGCCAACAGCTTTCAGGACTACGTCGAACTCAGTTTTTTCTTCAACAGCTTCAGCCGGGCCAGCAGCAACAGCTACAGCGGCAGCAGCAGAAACGCCGAATTTTTCTTCCATAGCGGAAACCAGCTCAACTACTTCCATTACGGACATAGCGGCTACTGCTTCCAGAATTTGATCTTTAGTGATAGACATGACAATTGTTCCTAAGAATCAGAAAATAGTGTGTACGTAAAAGTGCGCTGTAAAGGAAGGCCTTAAGCGGCTTCTTTCGCATCGCGTACGGCAGCCAGAGTGCGGACCAGTTTGCCTGCAGCGGCTTCTTTCATGGTCGACATCAGACGTGCCAGTGCTTCTTCGTAAGTCGGCAGCGTTGCCAGACGGTCAATTTGTGCCGCCGGGATCAGCTCACCTTCAAAGGCTGCAGCTTTGACCTCGAATTTTGCATTCGCTTTCGCGAACTCTTTGAACAGACGAGCAGCAGCGCCCGGGTGTTCCATAGAGTATGCAATCAGGGTCGGACCAACAAACGTGTCTTTCAGGCACTCGAACTGAGTACCTTCAACGACGCGGCGCAGCAGGGTGTTACGAACAACACGCATGTAAACGCCAGCTTCACGACCTGCTTTACGCAGTTCAGTCATTTTATCTACGGTAACGCCACGAGAATCCGCAACCACCGCAGACAGCGCGCCTTTGGCTACTTCGCTGACTTCAGCAACAATCGCTTGTTTGTCTTGAAGATTTAATGCCATTAGCTTTTGCTCCTGGATTTTAGCCGGAGGAAAAATTCCTCCGGAACTCACTTCACTTACCGACCGGAAAGAAGGTAAGCGCTAAAACACGGTGAGCAGAATCCAGAAAAGAAAAAATATTCTTCAGGCTCTGTCACCGTCTACGCAGGACGATTAAGTTTCTTACGAAACACCTGCGGTCTTGGACGGAGGCCTGGATAAGGCCAGGCTCCAACCGAAAATCTTTCCGCCCTCCCCTTCTGATTCGGCATCACCGCTATCGGTAAGGGTTGAGGCGGGCGTTCTGTTTAACAGAACAACGGGCGTAAGATTCTAGAGGAAACTTTCGCCCGCGTAAAGCGATTATTAATTCGCCACTGCAGTCAGACCAGCCTGGTCGATGGCAACGCCAGCGCCCATGGTGGTAGACAGGCTAACTTTCTTGATGTACACGCCTTTCGCCTGAGTCGGTTTCGCTTTTTTCAGCGCAACCAGCAGAGCTTCCAGGTTTTCTTTCAGTTTGTCAGCGTCGAAATCAACCTTACCGATAGTGGTATGGATGATGCCGTTTTTGTCATTGCGGTAGCGAACCTGGCCTGCTTTAGCGTTTTTAACCGCTTCAGCAACGTTCGGCGTTACCGTACCCACTTTCGGGTTCGGCATCAGGCCGCGCGGGCCCAGAACCTGACCCAGCTGGCCAACAACGCGCATAGCATCCGGAGATGCGATAACCACGTCAAAGTTCATTTCGCCTTTTTTGATCTGATCGGCCAGATCTTCCATACCTACCAGCTCAGCGCCAGCTGCTTTAGCAGCTTCAGCGTTCGCGCCCTGCGCAAACACAGCAACGCGTACAGAGCGGCCAGTACCGTGCGGCAGCACAGTTGCGCCACGTACGTTCTGATCGGATTTACGTGCGTCGATGCCGAGGTTAACGGCAACATCAACGCTTTCTACAAACTTAGCGGTAGCCAGTTCTTTCAGCAGAGCAACAGCTTCGTTGATGTCGTACTGTTTGGTAGAATCAACTTTGTCACGGATCACGCGCATGCGCTTGGTCAGCTTAGCCATCTCTTAATCCTCCACTACCAGGCCCATGGAACGAGCAGTACCTTCGATAGAGCGAGTCATCGCTTCTACGTCGGAACCAGTCATGTCCGCAGCTTTGGTTTCTGCGATTTCACGTACCTGAGCACGGGTTACTTTACCGACTTTGTCTTTGTTCGGCTTGCCGGAACCAGACTTGATACCCGCCGCTTTCTTCAGCAGTACAGCTGCCGGAGGCGTTTTGGTAACGAAGGTGAAAGAACGGTCAGAATAAACGGTGATAACAACAGGAATCGGCAGACCTTTTTCCAGGCTGTCGGTTTTCGCGTTGAACGCTTTACAGAATTCCATGATGTTAACGCCCTGCTGGCCCAGAGCCGGGCCTACTGGCGGGCTTGGGTTAGCCATACCAGCTGCAACCTGCAGCTTGACATAGGCTTGTACTTTCTTAGCCATGATATTTCCTCTGTTGGGTATAACGCCTTATGAAGGCTTCCCGTGATTAAACTTTCACGCGCCGCTGTGGCGCATAAAAACAAAAGGCGCGAAATTGTAGGGCAATTTCGCGCCTTCTGCAACCCTTAATCGGAAAAACCGAGAGGGGTAATTTAGCCTTTTTCGACCTGGCCGAAATCCAGCTCAACCGGTGTTGCGCGGCCGAAGATAGAGACAGAAACCTTCAGGCGGCTCTTCTCATAATCCACTTCTTCCACGACGCCGTTAAAGTCGGCAAACGGACCATCGTTGACGCGGACCATTTCGCCCGGTTCAAACAGCGTTTTCGGACGCGGCTTGTCGCCAACCTGCTGCAGGCGGTTCATGATCGCATCGACTTCTTTGTCGCTAATCGGTGCCGGGCGATCGGACGTACCGCCAATGAATCCCATTACGCGCGGAACGCTGCGCACCAGGTGCCAGCTCGCGTCGTTCATAACCATTTGCACCAGCACGTAGCCGGGGAAGAATTTGCGTTCGCTTTTGCGACGCTGGCCGCCACGGATTTCCACTACTTCTTCAGTAGGGACCATGACGTCGCCAAACAACTCTTCCATGTTGTGCAATTTGATATGCTCACGCAGCGACTGTGCTACGCGTGCCTCAAAACCGGAAAACGCCTGAACGACGTACCAGCGCTTTTTTGGAGCTTCAGACATCTCAGAACCTCAGGCCAGTGATAAACGATACCAGACGGACCAGAATACCATCCAGCCCCCACAAAATCAGTGACATCACGGCGGTGACCGCGGCAACGATTAACGTGGTATGCAGCGTTTCCTGACGCGTAGGCCAAATGACTTTGCGCACTTCGGTTCTGGCTTCGCGAGCGAAAGCCATCGTTGCTTTACCTTTCGTCGTCAGCAGCGCAATGCCGCCTGCTGCCGCGATCAGAATGACAACAGCCAATGCGCGCAGCGGTAAGGTCACTTCGCGATAGTAGAAGTTACCTACGATTGCCACGATCAGCAAAATGGCGACGACTACCCACTTTATCGCTTCCAGGCCGCGCCCGCTTCCTTGAGCTTCGGTATTAGCACTCATAAACCAACCTGCCACATAAATCAGAAACAATTTTGCCCCGCGCATGCGAGGCAGCCAAACCGAATGCAGCTGTTGAGGCGTAACTCGGTCGATTACGCCGTGCTACAGAGCCTGTCTCAGCAATGATTATGAGCAAAGAATCACTGATGAGCCAGGTTCTATGTTACAGCGTATAAAAAGGGCATCAAATGATGCCCTCTTCTTGTACGTTGCGTCAAATGTTATCGGCGATTAGCCCAGAACTTTAGCAACAACGCCTGCACCAACGGTACGGCCGCCTTCGCGGATTGCGAAACGCAGACCGTCGTCCATCGCGATCGGGTGGATCAGGGTAACAACCATTTTGATGTTGTCGCCCGGCATTACCATCTCAACGCCTTCCGGCAGTTCGATGGTGCCCGTTACGTCAGTCGTACGGAAGTAGAACTGCGGACGGTAGCCTTTGAAGAACGGAGTGTGACGGCCGCCTTCATCTTTGGACAGGATGTAGACTTCAGATTCGAATTTGGTGTGCGGCTTGATGGAGCCCGGCTTAGCCAGAACCTGGCCACGCTCGATCTCTTCACGCTTGATACCACGCAGCAGAACGCCCACGTTCTCACCAGCACGACCTTCGTCCAGCAGTTTGCGGAACATTTCAACGCCGGTACAGGTAGATTTCGCAGTATCTTTGATACCCACGATTTCCACTTCTTCACCCACTTTGATGATACCGCGCTCTACACGACCGGTCACAACGGTACCACGGCCGGAGATAGAGAATACGTCTTCGATCGGCAGCAGGAACGGCTTGTCAATCGCGCGCTCAGGTTCCGGGATGTAAGTATCCAGGTGACCCGCCAGCTCGATGATTTTCGCTTCCCACTCAGCTTCGCCTTCCAGCGCTTTCAGCGCGGAACCGCGAACGATCGGCGTGTCGTCGCCCGGGAAGTCGTACTGTGACAGCAGGTCACGTACTTCCATCTCAACCAGTTCCAGCAGCTCTTCGTCATCAACCATGTCGCACTTGTTCAGGAACACGATGATGTACGGAACGCCAACCTGACGACCCAGCAGGATGTGCTCACGGGTCTGCGGCATCGGGCCGTCAGTCGCAGCAACAACCAGGATAGCGCCGTCCATCTGAGCCGCACCGGTGATCATGTTTTTCACATAGTCGGCGTGGCCCGGGCAGTCTACGTGCGCGTAGTGGCGAGACGGGGTGTCATACTCAACGTGAGAGGTGTTGATGGTGATACCACGAGCCTTCTCTTCCGGCGCGTTATCGATCTGATCGAATGCGCGAGCGGCGCCGCCGTAGGTTTTAGCCAGTACGGTGGTGATAGCTGCAGTCAGGGTAGTTTTACCGTGGTCAACGTGGCCGATAGTACCGACGTTGACGTGCGGTTTTGAACGTTCAAATTTTTCTTTAGACATCGATTGTCCCTCTAAGACACGGTTAAATCGGTGATATCACCACATCAACCAGGCATAGCCTGTGCTGTTGTATTTTTTTGTACAGGAAGAATCAGGGAGGGAGATGAAGAAGTGGTGCTGATACCCAGAGTCGAACTGGGGACCTCACCCTTACCAAGGGTGCGCTCTACCAACTGAGCCATATCAGCACATCTGGAGCGGGCAGCGGGAATCGAACCCGCATCATCAGCTTGGAAGGCTGAGGTAATAGCCATTATACGATGCCCGCAACCTGGAACTCGGCTACCTGTTCTTTCTGTAGCATATGAATAATAAGGTAAGGAGGCTTATTATTCGAGCTTCGAGCCAACCTGCGTTGCTTGCTGACTCCGACTGTGCTTGAGCTCAGTCTGAATATGGTGGTGGGAGAAGGATTCGAACCTTCGAAGTCTGTGACGGCAGATTTACAGTCTGCTCCCTTTGGCCGCTCGGGAATCCCACCTGATACTTGATGGTGCCGGCTACCGGAATCGAACTGGTGACCTACTGATTACAAGTCAGTTGCTCTACCTACTGAGCTAAGCCGGCATCAAGTGAGGCGCATTCTAGGAAGAGCGGCTGAGGTATGCAACAAAAAAATTGCGATAAATGTTCTATCGATTACTATTTGTGCAATTCTTCGCAAAATCACCCTTTTTTGAAGAAAAAACAACCGCCCTTGCCGGTTATCGCTGGCCGTAAAACAGGCTGCAGCTCTGTGCATCGGCCTGTTATCGTCAAAATGAATAGCGATAGTCTGGCCTGCGGAGGCTAATGAAAGAGACCTGGCGCAAACGGCCGCTGAAGCTAACGGGATGAAAAGTGTAAGCTGTGATCTCCATCACTTTTGACCTGTCTGCTCGTAACGCGCGTTTCTTGAGTAAGCGCAGCGGATCAAGCGCTTATCGTTTCTGAGGCGCGATCTCTGCTCTCTGCTTTTCTTTATTTAACTTTTATCACAATACGCAAAACAGCCGGGATCCTTCCGATTGCATTTGCCAATCTATCTTTTTCCTTCTTTTTTTCCCTTTACTGGTGTTAACCTCCTGCGCATTGTTTTCTGAAATTACCTTCAGGGCACAGGAAGGCGGATAAGCTATGCTCCCCTGTCGCCGTTCGGTAAATATTTGCTGGCAGAAGCATGCTTATGAGTAATAAAGAGTCCTCGTTTACCACCCCGTACCTGACATTCAGTCGCCAACAATGGGCTGCGTTGCGTGATTCTGTGCCGATGACATTATCAGAGGATGAGATTGCGCGCCTGAAAGGCATTAACGAAGATCTTTCACTGGAAGAAGTTGCTGAGATCTATTTACCGCTGTCTCGTCTGTTGAATTTCTATATCAATTCAAATTTGCGTCGTCAGGCGGTGCTGGAGCAGTTTTTAGGCACCGATGGGCAAAAAATCCCTTATATCATCAGCATTGCCGGAAGCGTAGCGGTAGGGAAAAGCACCACCGCGCGCGTATTGCAGGCTTTGCTGAGCCGCTGGCCGGAACATCGCCGCGTCGAGCTGATTACTACCGATGGCTTTCTTCACCCTAACGCCGTGTTAAAAGAGCGCGGCCTGATGAAGAAAAAGGGCTTCCCGGAATCTTACGATATGCACCGCCTGGTGAATTTCGTCGCCGATCTGAAATCAGGCGCGACAGAAGTGACGGCGCCGGTCTACTCGCACCTCATTTATGATGTCATCCCGATGGCGATAAAGTTGTTGAGCAGCCCGATATTCTGATCCTTGAAGGGCTGAACGTGCTGCAAAGCGGTATGGATTATCCGCACGATCCGCATCACGTGTTTGTTTCCGATTTCGTCGATTTTTCTATATATGTGGATGCGCCTGAAGATCTGCTGGAGCATTGGTATATCAATCGCTTCCTCAAATTCCGTAAAGGGGCGTTTACCGATCCCGATTCCTATTTTCATCATTACGCCCAGCTCGCCGAAGAAGAGGCTGTGAATATCGCCACTCAGCTCTGGCGGGAAATTAACTGGCGTAACCTGAAAGAAAATATTCTGCCTACGCGGGAGCGCGCCAGCCTGATTTTGAGCAAAAGCGCTAATCATGCGGTAGAGAAAGTGAAATTACGTAAGTAGAAAATGGGTGCCGCTTCTGGCGCAGGCACGCCGCCAGAAGAGGCACTATCGGCAAGGGAATCAGCCCTGAGGCCGCAAAGATATCTCTCCGCCTACCCAGGCTTTAGTAACGCCATCCTGTTCCAGCAGCAGCCCGCCCTGCGGATCAATGCCGCGCGCAATGCCCAACACCTCACGATCGCCAATCAGCAGCTTCACCGGTCGGTTAATGAAGTTATCCAGACGCTGCCAGCGTGATACAAACGGCGCCAGCCCCTCACGCTCAAACTCTTTCAGGCTGCGTCTCAGCTGATTCACCAGGACGCCGACAAGCTGGTTACGGTTAATAGCGATCCCCGCTTCCTGCAGGTTGATCCAGCCCTGATTCACGATGTTCGCATCCGGCGATCGCATTGCCAGGTTAATGCCCGCGCCAAACACGATTTGTGCCGCGTCGCCCGTTTTTCCCGTCATTTCCACCAGGATACCGGCTAACTTACGATCGTTCAGATAGAGATCATTCGGCCACTTGACCCTTACCTTTTCGGCGCCAAGCTGCTGCAGTACCTCTGCAATGACAATCCCGATAACCAGGCTAAGACCCATTGCCGCTGCCGGCCCCTGGTCGAGGCGCCAGTACATGGAAAGATAGAGGTTAGCGCCAAAGGGAGAAAACCACTGGCGTCCACGACGGCCGCGACCCGCCTGCTGATACTCGGCGACGCAGGCATCCCCGGTTTGTAGCGTATTCATCCGCGCAAGCAAGTATTGGTTGGTTGAATCGATAACCGGAATAACAGATACACCCGGCTGTTCCAGGGTGGGAGTGATTTTCTCTTCATCCAGCAACTCAATCGGCGCCGGCAGACAGTACCCTTTGCCCGTCACGGTAAAGACATCCAGTCCCCACTCTTTCAGCGTCTGGATATGCTTATTAATAGCGGCGCGGCTCATGCCGAGCTGCTCGCCTATCTGCTCGCCTGAATGGAACTCGCCATCCGCCAGGATAGCAACCAACTTTAACGGCACGCTGTTATCTTTCATGCTATGACCTCAACGGCATCTTCTTCGCCTTCGGCACCGATAAATCGCACCTCCGGCTCCAGCCAGACATTAAATTTTTCACCGACGCGCTGCCGAATGGCATGCGCCAACGCCACCACATCCTCTGCAGTAGCCTGTTCAAGGTTGATTAGCACCAGCGCCTGCTGCTGATGTACCGCAGCGCCTCCGATTCGATAGCCTTTCAGCTGGCATTGATCGATAAGCCAGCCGGCAGCCAGCTTAACCTCGCCGCTGCTTTGCGGATAATGTGGGGCCTGTGGGAAAGCCGCCAGCAGCGAAGCAGCCTGCTCTGCGCTGACAACCGGGTTCTTAAAGAAGCTGCCAGCATTGCCGGTTAAGGCGGGATCGGGCAGCTTACTGCGCCGCATATGGCACACCGCATCGAAAATCTGCTGCGGCGTTACGGTCGCCGGATCAAGACGCGTTAAATCGCCATAGCTCATCACCGGTTGCCACTGCTTTGGCAGAATAAAGCCGACTGCTACAATGGCATGGCCATGCTGCAGCTGATGTTTAAAGATGCTGTCACGGTAACCGAACTGGCACTGCGCCGCCGTCAGGCGCGTGACGTTGCCGCTGTTGAGATCCAGCACATCAACCCACTCGCACACATCCTTCATTTCTACGCCATAGGCGCCGATATTCTGGATCGGCGCAGATCCAACGCAGCCTGGGATCAATGCCAGATTTTCCAGTCCGCCGATCCCCTGCTGCAGGGTAAAGGTTACCAGCGCATGCCAGTTCTCCCCTGCCCCCACGCGCAGGCGCCATACATGGTCGTCTTCGCTTACGGTGATGCCTTTGATGCGGTTGATGACCACAATGCCGTTATAGGCTTCCAGGAACAACACATTGCTTCCTTCGCCAAGCAGCAAGAAGGGCAAATTCCGCTGCTGGCATTCTTGCCAGGCGGCAACGATCTGTTGCGGACTTTCCGCTATCACCACTTTGTGCGCGGCGGTATCAATGGCGAAGGTATGCAGGGTTTTCAGTGAGTATTCAGGGCTGGACATGAAACGGCCTATTTCCGGTTAACTGCGGCCAGTTTACCTGATTGGTATCGCGGGAAGAAAATATTATCGGCGTGCGTTAAAAAGCGCGGATTTGACCCCGGGAACGGTACGAGAAATCCGCGATTCGAGCCGTTATTTTGCGCGACGGAAGGGGGGAATGCCTTTTTCTTGGTTGATCTTAGCTAAAGCTGAAGAAAATGATGCGATAAAACCTGCGTCAAAGCCGCGCGACCGCGTGAAAAAACACCGTATCAGAGCATTGCTTCAGTAAAGTAACTGGGGCAGAAGAGGGAAATCCAACGGACAAGAATGCACTTGAAAGCGTTAAAAAGGGACCAGAATTTGGCAACTACCTGAGAAAATCGGGAAGAAAACGGTACGGGCGAGTAAATCCTAAGCGGGAAGAGGAACGTCAGGAGAGGTAACGGTAGAAAACAAGCGTAAGAGAAGCGCGCCAACGGGGGAATAAGCGGATCAGCATCGGGCTGCGATAGCGAAAAAAGGCATTCTGGAGGATCGGAACCGACGCTTCGGCTCTTTTTTACCTGACAGGGATGAATTACGTAAACCGCGTATACGAAAAAGCCCCAGCTTTCGCTGAGGCTCCGTCGTTGATTTGATGCCTGGCAGTTCCCTACTCTCGCATGGGGAGGCCCCACACTACCATCGGCGCTGCGGCGTTTCACTTCTGAGTTCGGCATGGGGTCAGGTGGGACCACCGCGCTCTCGCCGCCAGGCAAATTCTGTTTCGCATGCCGCCACGGGGGCCACACGCGCTAATCCGGTGAACAAGCTGAAAACTGCGTCTCTCTTTTTTCTTAAAACGCCTGTGGCGTTGTAAGGTTAAGCCTCACGGGTCATTAGTACCGGTTAGCTCAACGCATCGCTGCGCTTACACACCCGGCCTATCAACGTCGTCGTCTTCAACGTCCCTTCAGGGGGCTCAGGGCCCCAGGGAAGACTCATCTCGAGGCAAGTTTCGTGCTTAGATGCTTTCAGCACTTATCTCTTCCGCACTTAGCTACCGGGCAGTGCCATTGGCATGACAACCCGAACACCAGCGGTGCGTTCACTCCGGTCCTCTCGTACTAGGAGCAACCCCTCTCAGTCTTCCAGCGCCCACGGCAGATAGGGACCGAACTGTCTCACGACGTTCTAAACCCAGCTCGCGTACCACTTTAAATGGCGAACAGCCATACCCTTGGGACCTACTTCAGCCCCAGGATGTGATGAGCCGACATCGAGGTGCCAAACACCGCCGTCGATATGAACTCTTGGGCGGTATCAGCCTGTTATCCCCGGAGTACCTTTTATCCGTTGAGCGATGGCCCTTCCATTCAGAACCACCGGATCACTATGACCTGCTTTCGCACCTGCTCGAACCGTCACTCTCGCAGTCAAGCCAGCTTATGCCATTGCACTAACCTCACGATGTCCGACCGTGATTAGCTGACCTTCGTACTCCTCCGTTACACTTTGGGAGGAGACCGCCCCAGTCAAACTACCCACCAGACACTGTCCCCACGCCGGATCACGGCGCCAGGTTAGAACATCAAACATTAAAGGGTGGTATTTCAAGGATGGCTCCACGCAGACTGGCGTCCACGCTTCAAAGCCTCCCACCTATCCTGCACATCAAGGCTCAATGTTCAGTGTCAAGCTGTAGTAAAGGTTCACGGGGTCTTTCCGTCTTGCCGCGGGTACACTGCATCTTCACAGCGAGTTCAATTTCACTGAGTCTCGGGTGGAGACAGCCTGGCCATCATTACGCCATTCGTGCAGGTCGGAACTTACCCGACAAGGAATTTCGCTACCTTAGGACCGTTATAGTTACGGCCGCCGTTTACCGGGGCTTCGATCAAGAGCTTCTCCTTACGGATAACCCCATCAATTAACCTTCCGGCACCGGGCAGGCGTCACACCGTATACGTCCACTTTCGTGTTTGCACAGTGCTGTGTTTTTAATAAACAGTTGCAGCCAGCTGGTATCTTCGACTGGCTTCGGCTCGGGGAGCAAGTCCCTCCACCTACGCGCCAGCGTGCCTTCTCCCGAAGTTACGGCACCATTTTGCCTAGTTCCTTCACCCGAGTTCTCTCAAGCGCCTTGGTATTCTCTACCTGACCACCTGTGTCGGTTTGGGGTACGATTCGTTGTTACCTGATGCTTAGAGGCTTTTCCTGGAAGCAGGGCATTTGTTGCTTCAGCACCGTAGTGCCTCGTCGTCACGCCTCAGCCTTAACCTTCCGGATTTGCCTGGAAAGTCAGCCTACACGCTTAAACCGGGACAACCGTCGCCCGGCCAACATAGCCTTCTCCGTCCCCCCTTCGCAGTAACACCGAGTACGGGAATATTAACCCGTTTCCCATCGACTACGCCTTTCGGCCTCGCCTTAGGGGTCGACTCACCCTGCCCCGATTAACGTTGGACAGGAACCCTTGGTCTTCCGGCGAGCGGGCTTTTCACCCGCTTTATCGTTACTTATGTCAGCATTCGCACTTCTGATACCTCCAGCATGCCTCACAGCACACCTTCGCAGGCTTACAGAACGCTCCCCTACCCAACAACACATACGTGTCGCTGCCGCAGCTTCGGTGCATGGTTTAGCCCCGTTACATCTTCCGCGCAGGCCGACTCGACCAGTGAGCTATTACGCTTTCTTTAAATGATGGCTGCTTCTAAGCCAACATCCTGGCTGTCTGGGCCTTCCCACATCGTTTCCCACTTAACCATGACTTTGGGACCTTAGCTGGCGGTCTGGGTTGTTTCCCTCTTCACGACGGACGTTAGCACCCGCCGTGTGTCTCCCGTGATAACATTCTCCGGTATTCGCAGTTTGCATCGGGTTGGTAAGCCGGGATGGCCCCCTAGCCGAAACAGTGCTCTACCCCCGGAGATGAATTCACGAGGCGCTACCTAAATAGCTTTCGGGGAGAACCAGCTATCTCCCGGTTTGATTGGCCTTTCACCCCCAGCCACAGGTCATCCGCTAATTTTTCAACATTAGTCGGTTCGGTCCTCCAGTTAGTGTTACCCAACCTTCAACCTGCCCATGGCTAGATCACCGGGTTTCGGGTCTATACCCTGCAACTTAGCGCCCGGTTAAGACTCGGTTTCCCTACGGCTCCCCTATACGGTTAACCTTGCTACAGAATATAAGTCGCTGACCCATTATACAAAAGGTACGCAGTCACCCCCATAAAGAAGGCTCCCACTGCTTGTACGTACACGGTTTCAGGTTCTGTTTCACTCCCCTCGCCGGGGTTCTTTTCGCCTTTCCCTCACGGTACTGGTTCACTATCGGTCAGTCAGGAGTATTTAGCCTTGGAGGATGGTCCCCCATATTCAGACAGGATACCACGTGTCCCGCCCTACTCATCGAGCTCACAACACATGCATCTTCGTGTACGGGACTGTCACCCTGTACCGTGCGCCATTCCAGACGCTTCCACTGACACACATGCTGATTCAGGCTCTGGGCTGTTCCCCGTTCGCTCGCCGCTACTCAGGGAATCTCGGTTGATTTCTTTTCCTCGGGGTACTTAGATGTTTCAGTTCCCCCGGTTCGCTTCGTTAAGCTATGTATTCACTTAACGATAGTGTGACGAGTCACACTGGGTTTCCCCATTCGGACATCGCCGGCTGATAGCGGTTCATATCACCTCACCGGCGCTTTTCGCAGATTAGCACGTCCTTCATCGCCTCTGACTGCCAGGGCATCCACCGTGTACGCTTGGTCGCTTAACCTCACAACCCACAGGCGTCTTGCGACACCGTGTCGGTGTGAAAAATTGAGAGACTCTGAACAGTTCTTTATGCAAGAAGCTGCTCTTTCAAATTTTCAGCTTGTTCCGGATTGTTAAAGAGCAATATCGTAAAGCTGACTCGTGAGTCAGTTTTAGGATATGTTGGGTACGCGACTTTCACTCACACTACCAGCAAGTGGCGTCCCCTAGGGGATTCGAACCCCTGTTACCGCCGTGAAAGGGCGGTGTCCTGGGCCTCTAGACGAAGGGGACACTGAAGTCTGCTTCGCAAGACGCCTTGCTCATACTTTCTATCAGACAATCTGTGTGAGCACTACACGGGAAGGTATCAGCATGGTAAGGAGGTGATCCAACCGCAGGTTCCCCTACGGTTACCTTGTTACGACTTCACCCCAGTCATGAATCACAAAGTGGTAAGCGCCCTCCCGAAGGTTAAGCTACCTACTTCTTTTGCAACCCACTCCCATGGTGTGACGGGCGGTGTGTACAAGGCCCGGGAACGTATTCACCGTGGCATTCTGATCCACGATTACTAGCGATTCCGACTTCATGGAGTCGAGTTGCAGACTCCAATCCGGACTACGACGCACTTTATGAGGTCCGCTTGCTCTCGCGAGGTCGCTTCTCTTTGTATGCGCCATTGTAGCACGTGTGTAGCCCTGGTCGTAAGGGCCATGATGACTTGACGTCATCCCCACCTTCCTCCGGTTTATCACCGGCAGTCTCCTTTGAGTTCCCGGCCGAGCCGCTGGCAACAAAGGATAAGGGTTGCGCTCGTTGCGGGACTTAACCCAACATTTCACAACACGAGCTGACGACAGCCATGCAGCACCTGTCTCACGGTTCCCGAAGGCACTAGGGCATCTCTGCCGAATTCCGTGGATGTCAAGACCAGGTAAGGTTCTTCGCGTTGCATCGAATTAAACCACATGCTCCACCGCTTGTGCGGGCCCCCGTCAATTCATTTGAGTTTTAACCTTGCGGCCGTACTCCCCAGGCGGTCGACTTAACGCGTTAGCTCCGGAAGCCACTCCTCAAGGGAACAGCCTCCAAGTCGACATCGTTTACGGCGTGGACTACCAGGGTATCTAATCCTGTTTGCTCCCCACGCTTTCGCACCTGAGCGTCAGTCTTCGTCCAGGGGGCCGCCTTCGCCACCGGTATTCCTCCAGATCTCTACGCATTTCACCGCTACACCTGGAATTCTACCCCCTCTACGAGACTCAAGCCTGCCAGTTTCAAATGCAGTTCCCAGGTTAAGCCCGGGGATTTCACATCTGACTTAACAGACCGCCTGCGTGCGCTTTACGCCCAGTAATTCCGATTAACGCTTGCACCCTCCGTATTACCGCGGCTGCTGGCACGGAGTTAGCCGGTGCTTCTTCTGCGGGTAACGTCAATGACGACGCGTATTAAACGCCATCCCTTCCTCCCCGCTGAAAGTACTTTACAACCCGAAGGCCTTCTTCATACACGCGGCATGGCTGCATCAGGCTTGCGCCCATTGTGCAATATTCCCCACTGCTGCCTCCCGTAGGAGTCTGGACCGTGTCTCAGTTCCAGTGTGGCTGGTCATCCTCTCAGACCAGCTAGGGATCGTCGCCTAGGTGAGCCGTTACCCCACCTACTAGCTAATCCCATCTGGGTTCATCCGATGGTGTGAGGCCCGAAGGTCCCCCACTTTGGTCTTGCGACGTTATGCGGTATTAGCCACCGTTTCCAGTGGTTATCCCCCTCCATCGGGCAGATCCCCAGACATTACTCACCCGTCCGCCACTCGTCAGCGAAGCAGCAAGCTGCTTCCTGTTACCGTTCGACTTGCATGTGTTAGGCCTGCCGCCAGCGTTCAATCTGAGCCATGATCAAACTCTTCAATTTAAAAGTCTGATGCTCAAAGAAAAACGTCGTAATGAATTACGTGTTCACTCTTGAGACTTGATACTGCAATTATTTTTGCGATATCCGTCCTGTGAGTGCCCACACAGATTGTCTGATAAATTGTTAAAGAGCGGTGCGACCGGCGCTTCGTGCCGTTGTCGCGAGGTGGCGTATATTACGCTTTCCTCTTTCAGAGTCAACCCCTTTTTCAGAAGTTTTTCTCCGGCGATTCAGAACTGCTGAACCGCCTGACCAGGCCGACTAAGAAGTCGTTGTTCCGTGTCAGTGGAGGCGCATTATAGGGAGTTCTTCCGGGCTGACAAGCGTTTATTTCAAAAAAATGATCGTTAGGTTTATTTTTCAGCAAAGCGTCTTTTTTTAGCGCGATTTGCTGCTCATTTGCGCGAATTCCTCAGCGAAACGTTCTACCTGCTGCCAGTCAGTGTATTCCACCTCTTTGCGCGCATCGGTTTCGCCGCCGGTCATACGCATAATAAGCTGGATCATCACCCGGTCGAACCAGCCGTAGCGCGGATAGCGCAGCGCGCCGGCAAATACCGCGCAGCTGTCTGGCTGCCACGGTGACTGTAGCAGGAACTTGCGCGTATAGGCGTTGGTTTGCGGCGTACGCTTTTCGGGCTTGCGCGCGGTAAGGTTAACCGAGAAGAATCCGCTGACGCGCTGCTGCAGCTGCGCCAGATTGTTCTTCACAAAGCGCGCCACCGCCGGCTGGAAATGACCGTAACGGATCGATGCGCCAATCAGCACCCGATCGTACTGCGCCCAGTCGATATGCTGGGCGTGCAGAATATTCATGACGTCGCACTCCTGATGCGCTTTCATCGTGTTCGCGATGTAAGCGGCGATCTCGCGGGTTTGCCCGTCACGGCTGGAAAACAGAATCAGCGCCTTCATTACTTTCTCCTTAATATCACTCGCGCCAGAAGGTAGGAGTGAACAGTACCAGCAGCGTAAACACTTCCAGACGACCAAAGAGCATGGTCGAAATCAGGATCCATTTTGCAACGTCGTTCATTGAGGTGAAGTTATCGGCCACCACGCCCAATCCCGGCCCGAGGTTATTCAGCGTTGCGGCCACAGCGGCAAATGCAGAAAAGTCATCGACGCCGGTGGCAATAATGGCCAGCATGCTGAGCAGGAACACCAGCGCATAGGCGGAAAAAAATCCCCACACCGCTTCCAGAATCCGCTCCGGCAGCGCGCGGTTGCCCAGTTTAATGGTATAGACGGCGTTGGGATGCACCAGACGCTTCAGCTCGCGCGATCCCTGCTTAAACAGCAGCAGAATACGAATGACCTTCAGGCCGCCGCCCGTCGAACCGGCGCAGCCGCCAATAAAGGCGGAGCAAAGCAGCAGCACCGGCAAGAATAGCGGCCAGCGCGCAATGCTGTCAGTGGTGAAGCCTGCGGTAGTCGCCATCGACACCACCTGGAAAAACGCCTGGTTCAGCGTTTGCCAGCTACTGGTGTAAACATTGTGGAACCACAATACGATGGTGCAGATAACCACCAGCGTAAACTGCACGCCGATAAACATGCGGAATTCCGGGTCACGCCAGTAGACGCGCAGATTCCGCCCGCTCAACAACGAGAAGTGCAGGCCGTAGTTGCAGCCGGAAATCAGCAGGAACACCGCGATGATGGTGTTAATGGTCGGGCTGTTGAAGTAGCCCACGCTGGCATCATGCGTAGAGAAGCCGCCGATGGCGATGGTTGAGAAGCTATGCCCTATCGCGTCAAACAGCGGCATGCCCGCCAGCCACAGCGCCACCGCACAGGCGACGGTCAGCAGAACATAGATCAGCCACAGCGTCTTCGCCGTTTCGGCGATTCGCGGGCGCATTTTGTTATCTTTCAGCGGGCCGGGCATTTCCGCGCGATAGAGCTGCATGCCCCCGACGCCCAGTATCGGCAAGATCGCCACCGCCAGCACGATGATCCCCATCCCGCCGAGCCATTGCAGCATCTGCCGATAAAAGAGAATCGCTTTAGGCAGCGAATCCAGCCCCACCAGCGTGGTGGCGCCAGTCGTGGTCAGCCCGGAAAAAGATTCGAAAAAGGCGTCGGTCACCGAGAGATTAGGATGCTCGGCGAAAATAAACGGCATCGCCCCGACGCTACCCAGCACGGTCCAGAACAGCACCACGATCAAAAAGCCTTCGCGCGGCTTCAGATCGTTCTTCTGTTTACGGTTGGGCCACCAGAGCATAGCGCCGATAATCAACGCCATAATAAATGTCTGACTGAATGCGCGCCCCGCGCCGTCACGATAAATCAACGCCACCAGGCCGGGCACGATCATTGTTCCAGAGAACAGAATGACCAGTAACCCGACGATACGGGTAATGGCACGAAAATGCATTCTGCCGTTTCCTTAAGATAAAAATTAGGGGTCTACCGGTTCGAGCGTCAGCGCTCCCCGGCTTATGTCCGTCAGATTCTGCGTAAACCCGGCGACCTGCGCCCAGGGCAACGCCAGCGTGATCGAGACGACATCCAAAAAATCCGTCTTAAGCAGTTCTCCTTCAAAACGCTGAACCAGGCGCTCGATATCGCCGAGCTGCGCGTAATCGCAGCGTAGCTGAAAACGGCGCATCGGTATCTTTTGTTTGCGCGCCAGCTGCTTTAGCGCCTGCTGCACGCCGCCGCCATAGGCTTTCACCAGGCCGCCGGTGCCCAACATAATGCCGCCGTAGTAGCGCACCACGACGGCGGTGATCTCGCCCACCTGGCTGCCCATCAGCTGCGCCAGCATCGGCTTGCCCGCCGTGCCGGACGGCTCGCCGTCATCAGAGAACCCCAACTGCTGGGAATCATCCGGACGTCCCGCCACATAAGCCCAGCAGTGATGGCGGGCAGCGGGATGCTCCGCCTTTACCTGCTGGATAAACGCGCGCGCCGCTTCAACGCCTCCAGTATGGGCCAGCAGCGTAATGAAACGGCTCTTCTTGATGGTTTCTTCGCTGATGCTGAGCGGCTCAGCGGGAATATCATAAACGTCCATCATGCCAGATGCAGATCGCGCGTCATGTTCTCGGTACGATTGGCATAGATCACCACGTTATCCTCAATGCGGATGCCGCCGTAAGGCTGCAGCGCGTCGATCGCCTGCCAGTTAAAGTGCTGGCTGTATTTGCCTTCACGCCATGGCGCCAGCAGCGACTCGATAATATAGAAGCCTGGCTCAATGGTCAGCACCATACGCGGCTCCAGTACACGCGTGCAGCGCAGGAACGGATACTGCTGCGGCGCCGCCAGATGCGCGCCGTTCTCATCCTGCATAAAGCCGGCGACGTCATGCACCTGCAAGCCCAACGGATGCCCCAGACCGTGCGGCATAAACGGCCCGGTAAGGTTTTCCGCCACCATCGCCTCGGCGCTGATATTGCGCACCAGATCGTACTTCAGCAACATCGCGGCGATGCGCTGGTGCATCTGCAGATGGTAGTCGGTATAACGCACGCCCGCTTTTAACGTCGCAATCAGCGCCAGCTCATGCTGATTCATCTCTTTCAACAGCTGCGCAAACAGCGAGTCGTTCTGCGTGGTATAGGTACGCGTCAGATCCGCCGCATAGCCGTTGTACTCGGCGCCCGCATCGATCAGAAAGCTGCGGCGTTGCGACGGCGCCTGATGGTCAAGTTTGGTGTAGTGCAGCACCGCCGCATGTTCGTTCAGGGCGATGATATTGCCGTAGGGCACATCGGTGTCACGGTGGCCAGTGGCGGTCAGGTAGGCGAGATTGATGTCAAACTCGCTCATGCCGGAGAGAAACGCCTCTTTCGCTGCCCGATGTCCCGCAACCGCCAGCTTCTGCGCTTCGCGCATACAGGCCAGTTCATAGTCAGTTTTATAGGCGCGATGGTAGTGCAGAAAATCGATCGCACCCTGCGGGTTGATGCGTTCATTGCTGATACCGAGCTGCACCGCGCGCTGCGGCACCGGGCCGATATAAGCGACATTCTGACGCTGCGCCGGCAGTAACTCGCCGATCTCATCGGCGTTTTTCAGCGCCACCAGCTCCACTTCGTCAGTCCAAAAGCTGTGCGGCAGCGGCTCGACGTTATGCCAGTAGTCCACCGGCGAATAAAACCAGAGCTTCGGCTTATTGACGCCATCCACCCACAGCCAGCAGTTAGGCACCTGCGTCACCGGCACCCAGGCTTTGAACTGCGGATTGACCTTGAAAGGATAGTGATGGTCGTCGAGGAAAACTGTCAGCAGTTCGCCGGAGTGGATCAGCATCGCATCCAGTTGAAAGCGAGCCAGAACCTGCTGCGCGCGCTGCTGCAGCGTCGCGATGTGATCTTTGTACAAGGTAACCAGGGTATCCATTGTCGTACTCCGTATCAGCAAAATTGTCCGCATCTTATCACAGCGAGGGGGCGGATGCCGTGTCGCCGCCGCCTGTGATCTTGTCTGCAAATGAGCAAAGATCTGTTTGCAAATAATTAACATCACTCTCACACTCCGATCATCTGGTATGACCAGATCCCTTTATCGTGGTTCAGGAGACGGACATGCTCTACCAAGGCGACACTCTTTCCCTTGACTGGCTGGACGACGGCATCGCCGAGCTGGTGTTCGACGCGCCCGGTTCAGTAAACAAGCTGGATACGCGCACCGTAGCCAGCCTGGGCGAAGCCATTGCCGTACTGGAAAAACAGACGGCGCTGAAAGGCGTTCTGCTTAGCTCTGCCAAACCGGCGTTTATCGTTGGCGCGGACATCACCGAATTTTTATCGCTGTTTAACGCCCCGTCAGAAAAGCTGGCGAACTGGCTGGCCTTCGCTAACGGCATTTTTAATCGTCTGGAAGATCTGCCTGTTCCCACGATATCTGCCATCAAGGGCTATGCGCTGGGCGGCGGCTGCGAATGTATTCTTGCTACTGACTACCGTATCGCCACGCCAGATGCGCGCATCGGTCTGCCGGAAACCAAACTGGGGATCATGCCGGGCTTTGGCGGCTCGGTACGTCTGCCACGCCTGCTGGGCGCCGACAGCGCGCTGGAAATTATCGCCGCCGGAAAAGACGTTGACGCCAAAAGCGCACTGGCGCTCGGCCTGGTGGACGCGGTGGTGCCGGAAGAGAAACTGCGCGCCGGCGCGATCGCCATGCTGAAAATGGCGATGGCTAACGGCGATGACTGGCGACAACGTCGTCAGCCTAAGCTGCAGCCGCTGAAGCTCAGCCCGATTGAAGCGGCGATGAGCTTCACCATCGCCAAAAGCATGGTGCAGCAGACCGCCGGCAAACATTATCCTGCGCCGCTGCGCGCGGTCAAAACCATTGAGGCCGCCGCCGGACTGGGGCGTGATGAGGCGCTGGCGTTGGAAACGCAGGCCTTCGTACCGCTGGCGCAATCGAAAGAGGCGCGCGCGCTGGTCGGCATTTTCCTGAATGATCAGTATTTAAAAGGCAACGCGAAGAAACTGACGCGTGGCCATGCTGCGCCGCAGCAGGCAGCGGTAATAGGCGCCGGTATTATGGGCGGCGGTATCGCCTGGCAATCGGCATGGAAAGGCGTGCCGGTAATCATGAAAGACATCAGCGAAAAATCGCTGGCGCTGGGCATGAACGAGGCGGGCAAGCTGCTGAATAAACAGCTGGAGCGCGGCAAGATAGATGGGCTACAGCTGGCGGGCATTCTCTCCACTATCCACCCTACCCTCTCGTTCGAGGGGTTCGCGCGCGCGGACATCGTGGTCGAAGCGGTGGTGGAAAACCCGCAGGTTAAAGCGAAGGTGCTGGCGGAAACCGAGGCGCAGGTACGCGACGATGCCATTCTGGCCACCAACACCTCCACCATTCCGGTCAGCCTGCTGGCGCGCTCGCTGAAGCGTCCCGAGAATTTCTGCGGCATGCACTTCTTTAACCCGGTGCCGCGTATGCCGCTGGTAGAGGTGATCCGTGGCGAAAAAACCTCGGACGACACGCTGGCGAAAGTGATCGCCTGGGCCGGCAAAATGGGCAAGACCGCCATCGTCGTCAACGACTGTCCCGGCTTTTTTGTTAACCGTGTGCTATTCCCCTACTTCGCCGGCTTCAGCCTGTTGCTGCGCGACGGCGCCGATTTCCGCCAGATCGATAAAGTAATGGAAAAGCAGTTCGGCTGGCCGATGGGTCCCGCCACGCTGCTGGATGTGGTGGGCATCGACACCGCGCATCATGCGCAAAGCGTGATGGCGGATGGCTTCCCGGCGCGGATGAAGAAAGATGACCGCGACGCCATTGATGTGCTGTTCGAGGCGCAGCGTTTCGGGCAGAAAAACCAGCGTGGCTTCTACAGCTGGGAGAAAGACAGCAAAGGCAAGACCCGGAAAACCGCCGATAGCGAAACCGACGCGCTGCTGCAAAGCGTAAGCGCGCCGCGCCGGGTATTTACCGACGATGAGATCATCGCCCGTATGATGATCCCGATGATTAATGAAGTGGCGCGCTGTCTGGAAGAGCGCGTGATCGCCAGCCCGGCGGAAGCGGATATGGCGCTGGTTTACGGGCTCGGTTTCCCGCCGTTCCATGGCGGCGCGTTCCGCTATCTCGATACGTTAAGCAACGCGGCTTTCGTGGCGCTGGCGCAGCGCTACGAAGAACTCGGTCCGCTCTACGCGGTTCCGGAACTGCTGGCGGCGCGGGCGCAGCGTAATGAGAGTTGGTACCCGCCCGCTGAACCGATCACTGACATCGCGCTGGCCACGGCGTGAGGAGCAAGAAAATGGAAAACGCAGTTATCGTTGACGCCATTCGGACGCCAATGGGCCGCTCGAAAGGCGGCGCATTCCGGCAGGTCAGGGCGGAGGATCTCTCCGCGCATCTGATGCGCAGCTTGCTTAGCCGCAATGCCCAGCTCGATCCGGCGACGCTGGATGATATTTACTGGGGCTGCGTACAGCAGACGCTGGAGCAGGGGTTCAACATTGCGCGCAACGCCGCGCTGCTGGCGGAAATCCCCCACCGCGTGCCGGCCACTACCGTGAACCGCCTGTGCGGCTCCTCGATGCAGGCGCTGCATGATGCCGCGCGCGCCATTATGGTCGGCGACGCGCACGCGTGCCTGATTGGCGGCGTCGAGCATATGGGCCATGTGCCGATGAGTCACGGCGTCGATTTTCATCCGGGCCTCAGCCGCACAGTCGCCAAAGCGGCGGGCATGATGGGGCTGACCGCCGAAATGCTGGCGCGCATGCATCATATCAGCCGGGAGATGCAGGATGCGTTTGCCGCCCGCTCGCATCAGCGCGCCTGGGCCGCCACCCAGGCGGGCCACTTCCGCAATGAGATCGTGGCGACCAGCGGACATGACGCCGATGGCGTGCTGCAGCGTTACGATTTTGATGAAGTCATCCGCAGTGAAACCAGCGCGACCGGGCTGGCGGCGCTGAAGCCCGCTTTCGATCCGGTTAATGGCACGGTTACCGCCGGTAGCTCATCGGCGCTGTCGGACGGCGCGGCGGCAATGCTGGTGATGAGCGAATCCCGCGCGCGTGATCTGGGGCTGAAGCCACGGGCGCGCATCAGAGCAATGGCGGTGGTGGGCTGTGACCCGTCAATCATGGGCTATGGCCCGGTACCCGCCTCGCAGCTGGCGCTGAAGCGCGCCGGACTGCGCGTCAGCGATATCGACCTGTTCGAGTTGAATGAGGCGTTCGCCGCGCAGACACTGCCCTGCATCAAGGATTTGGGATTGCTGGAGCAGATGGATGAAAAGGTTAACCTGAACGGCGGCGCCATTGCGCTCGGCCACCCGTTGGGCTGCTCGGGGGCGCGCATCAGCACCACGCTGCTCAATCTGATGGAACGTCGCGACGCCCAGTTCGGCCTCGCCACCATGTGCATCGGCCTGGGCCAGGGCATCGCGACCGTTTTTGAACGCGTCTGATACGTTAGTACTTGTGGTTTTTCCCGCCTGTCAGGGGCGGGTTTTTTTATGCCGGACGCGGCGCAGGCCGCGCACCGTTGGTCAGATAAAGGCGAAGGCGTCGCCGTAGATCTGCGCTTCCTGCGCGCCGCGTTCGGCACAGAAACGCTCCCGGGCAATCTTAGCCATCTCGAAACGGCCGGCGATATAGATATCATGCTCGCTCAGCGAACCGAAATCCTGCATTACCGCCGTCAGAACGGTGCCGCTGCGCCCCTGCCATGCATCCTGCGGCTGCTCCACGACCGGTACCACTTTCAGGTTGGGATGCCGTACTGCCAGCGCTTTCAGCTCTTCAAGATCGTACAGGTGATGGCTTTCGCGGCCGCCCCAGTAGATCGCGATATCGCGATCCGGCTGCTGCGCCAGCGCGGTCAGCAAAATAGAGCGGGCGTAAGAGAACCCGGTGCCGCCGGCGATCAGGATCATAGGACGGTTGCTCTCTTCACGCAGCCAGGCGTCGCCGTGCGGAATATCCACCACGATTTCACGCTGCTGCTGAATGCGCTCCATCACCGCCATCGCATAGAGGTTCAGTTCAGAGGCGCCGATATGCAGCTCGATGATATCTTTTTCCATCGGCGTCGAGGCCAGAGAGAACGGGCGTTTATCGCGCTCGTCCATCACCACCATCAGATACTGGCCAGCGCGGAAGGAGAAATCCGCTTCCGGCACCAGGCGTACGCGATAAACGGTGTCGGTAATCGCCTCCACCGAAGTCACTTTACAGCTTAACGTTGTCATGCGTTCCCTCTGTCGGGTCGTCATTCGTAATTTGCTTCGTCAGCGTGACGGCAAATCGTTAAAAATTCCCAGCCGATCCCAGATGGCATCGACGCGCGCCGTTACTGCCGGATCTTTCACGATCGGACGGCCCCATTCGCGCTGCGTTTCGCCCGGCCATTTGTTGGTGGCGTCCAGACCCATTTTAGAGCCCAACCCCGATACCGGCGACGCGAAATCCAGGTAGTCAATCGGCGTGTTTTCGATCAGCACCGTGTCACGCGCCGGATCCATACGCGTAGTGATCGCCCAGATAACATCGTTCCAGTCGCGAGCGTTGACATCGTCATCGCAGACAATCACAAACTTGGTGTACATAAACTGACGCAGGAAGGACCAGACGCCCATCATCACGCGCTTGGCGTGCCCGGCGTACTGCTTCTTCATGGTCACCACCGCCAGACGATAGGAACAGCCTTCCGGCGGCAGGTAGAAGTCGACGATCTCCGGGAACTGCTTAATCAGGATCGGCACCAGCACCTCATTCAGCGCCACGCCCAGCACCGCCGGCTCATCCGGCGGACGGCCGGTATAGGTCGAATGGTAGATGGCGTTGCGGCGCTGCGTAATGTGCGTCACGGTAAACACCGGGAAGTTATCCACTTCATTATAGTAGCCGGTATGGTCGCCATACGGCCCTTCCGGCGCCATGTCGCCCGGCTCGATATAGCCTTCCAGCACGATCTCTGCGCTGGCCGGCACTTCCAGATCGTTTGACAGGCACTTCACCACCTCGGATTTGGTGCCGCGCAGCAGTCCGGCGAAGGCATATTCCGACAGGGTATCCGGCACCGGCGTCACGGCGCCGAGGATAGTGGCAGGATCGGCACCCAGCGCCACCGCAACCGGGAAACGCTCGCCGGGATGCGCTTTGCACCACTCCTGATAATCGAGCGCGCCGCCGCGATGAGAGAGCCAGCGCATAATCAGACGATTTTTGCCGATCACCTGCTGTCGATAGATGCCAAGATTCTGCCGCTCTTTGTGCGGGCCACGCGTGACCGTCAACCCCCAGGTGATCAGCGGCGCGGCATCTTCCGGCCAGCACTGCATCACCGGGATACGCGACAGATCCACCTCGTCGCCCTGCCACACCTGCTCCTGACACGGCGCGCTGCGCAGCCGTTTGGTCGGCATGTTCAGCACCTGCTTAAACTGCGGCATTTTATCGAACAGATCGCGGAACCCCTTCGGCGGCTCCGGCTCCTTAAGAAACGCCAGCAGCTTGCCCACTTCACGCAGCGCGCTGACCTCCTCCTGCCCCATGCCCAATGCCACGCGCTTCGGCGTGCCGAACAGGTTGCACAGCACCGGCATATCATAGCCTTTGGGATTTTCGAACAGCAGGGCCGGGCCGCCGGCGCGTAGGGTGCGATCGGCGATCTCGGTCATCTCCAGAATGGGATCGACCTCCAGCGTTATACGTTTTAACTCGCCACGCTGTTCAAGCAGCGTAAGGAACTCGCGTAAGTCGTGGTATTTCATCAGATTCATTATTCAGGCCGCGGAATCAGCCATTATAGGGAGGATTCAACGGCGATGCTGAGGTTTGTGTGCGTGCCGCCTGCAGGAAAACGGCACCTGTATCGCAAGCCGGTGGACGAGGCTTTTCTTTTTTGTTAACAGCTTGCGTTGCGAGTCTGAACCACCGACGCGGGCTTCGTCAATTTGCAATTCCGTAATTTACGCCATTCGGGCCAGGGAAAACTGTAGTTTGCCGTATGTATGCTGTGGATAAGCGTGGAAAAAAAGCGCGGCAGAAGGGCGCTGGCGCCGCGCGATCTCGCTATCGCTCTGAAAGCAGTTTTGCTATTCTTAGCCTTCAATAATTGGAAAGTGACATTATGGAATCCTGGTATCTTCTCTACTGCAAACGTGGTCAGTTATTACGCGCTAAAGAGCATCTGGAACGGCAGGCGGTACATTGCCTGAGCCCGATGATCGCCATGGAAAAAATTGTGCGCGGCAAACGAACCACGGTAGAAGAACCGCTGTTTCCCAACTACCTTTTTATTGAATTCGATCCGGAAGATATTCATACCACCACTATCAGCGCCACGCGTGGCGTCAGCCATTTCGTGCGCTTCGGCAACCAGCCGGCGATCGTCCCGCTGGATGTCATCGACGCGTTGCGCACCGGCACGCCGGAAAGCATGGTCGATCCCGATACGCCCTGCCCCGGCGACAAAGTAGTGATTATTGAAGGCGCGCTGGAAGGGCTGGAAGCGATCTTTACCGAGCCTGACGGCGAGGCGCGCTCCATGCTGCTGCTTAACCTGTTAAATAAACAGGTTAAGCAGAGCGTTGAAAACGGTGCCTTCCGCAAAGCCTGATACGCCCCTCACGCGCCTTTGCTTTACCTTACAGACGGAACAGACGCCGGCTGTTGGCGTCGGTTTGCTGCGCCAGCCAGGCAGCATCCTCGCCGCGCCACAGCGCTACCTGCTGCAGAATGTGCGGTAAAAAGCAGGGTTCGTTGCGTCGCGAGGTTGGACGCGGGCGCATATCGCGCGGCAGCAGCCAGGGGGCATCCGTCTCCAGCAGCAAGCGGTCTGCCGGGATCTGCGGCAGCAGTTCGCGTAGCGTCATGCCGCGCCGTTCGTCGCATACCCAACCGGTGATGCCCACCGACAACCCCATCGCCAGGCACTCCGCCAGCTCCTCCGCCGTTCCGGTAAAGCAATGCACTACCGCGCCGGGCAGATGCGCGATCCAGGGCTTCAACACCGCGACGAAGCGCTCATGGGCGTCGCGGCAGTGCAGGAACACGGGCATTTGCAGCTCCGCCGCCAGCGCCAGCTGCGCGTCGAACGCATACTCCTGCTGCTCGTGCGCGGAAAAGTTGCGGTTAAAATCCAGCCCGCATTCGCCGATGGCGACCACCTGCGGGTATTCCGCCAGGCGGCGCAGCGTCGCGGCGGTATCCGCCGACCATTCGCTGGCATGATGAGGATGAACGCCGGCCGTCGACCAGCAAAAATCAGGATGACGCTGCGCCAGGCTCTGCGCCTGTTGGCTCTCCAGAGCGTTGGTGCCGGTAATCAGCATGCCGGTGAGGCCTGCTTCGCGCGCACGCGTCACAACCTGTTCACGATCTTTCGCAAACTGCGTGCTGGTCAGGTTTACACCGATATCAAACATGGTATGTCCTGAAAATGTTAACCGCCCGAATGGGCGGTTAGCGATGAATGTTCCCCGCGCTGGCGGGCCCTGCGTGAAACGTCAGGCGCCGTTATCTTGCTCTTCTTCGCGATCCTGACGTCCTTTGCCTACATAGAAGCGCGAACAGAATACGCCAACCTCAAACAGGCAGTACATCGGAATAGCGAGCAAAGTTTGCGAAAAAACATCGGGCGGAGTCAGCAGCATACCGACGACAAAAGCGCCGACCAGCATATAAGGGCGCTTCTGACGCAGCATTTCAGGCGTGGTGACGCCGGTCCAGCAGAGCAGCACAATGGCGATCGGCACTTCGAACGCCACACCGAAGGCCATGAACAGCGTCATGACGAAGTCGAGATAGCTGGTGATATCGGTCGCCATGGTGACGCCCTGCGGCGCAGTTTTGGCGAAAAAGCCAAACGCCATCGGGAACACCACGAAATAGGCGAATGCCACGCCGATATAGAACAGCATGGTGCTGGAGAACAGCAGCGGCATAACCAGACGTCGCTCATGGCGATACAGCGCCGGCGCGATAAAGGCCCAGATCTGGTAAAGGATGACCGGCACCGCCAGAAAGACGGAGACGATAATGGTGAGCTTAATCGGCGTCAGAAACGGCGAAGCCACATCGGTGGCGATCATACTGGCGCCTGCCGGCATCTGCTTAATCAGCGGCTCAGATACCAGCTGGTAGATATCGTTTGAGAAATAAACCAGCGCAAGAAAGATAGCCAGCACGGCGATGATGCAGTTAAGCAGCCGTTTACGTAGCTCGATCAGGTGGCTGATAAGCGGTTGGGTATCTTCAACGGCCATGTTCGTCATTCATCGTTGGTTGAGAAAAAGAGGCGGGCTTTTCAGCGGCGGCCGGCGCGGCGGCGGCCTGACCAGCAGGCGCGGCGGGCATCGCACTTTCCGCTTTCGCGGCCGGTTCTACAGGCTTATGCGCCGGCTTGTCGATGGACTGCGCTTGCGGCGCGACGTCATTCATCGGCTTCTGCGCCGGGGCGCTGGCCTGATGCGCCTCGGCGGAAACCGGCGCGGCGTTCGTGTCCGTCGCGACGGCCTGCGGCTGCTGCGTCGGCGCGCTGGCCTGATGGTCGGCGCTGCCGGGTGTGACGCCGGTATGCTCGTCCTGCGGCTTGATCAGCGGATTATGAATGGTGTGCGCTTCGTCATCAGCCTGCTCATTTTCGCCCAGATAGGAACGACGCATCGAGTCCGCGGTTTTACGCAGCTCCTCCATCGATTCCTTCAGCTCCGGCGACAGTGAGTTCTTGCTGGCCTGCTCGACCTTCTTCAGGCTGTCCTGCAGTTCCTGCAGTTTTAACTCCTGCGCCAGCTCATTCTGGACGTTGGCCGCCAGCGATCGCATTGCGCGGATCCAGCCGACGACGGTTTTCACCGCTATCGGCAAACGCTGCGGACCCAGCACCACCAGCCCGATGACAAACACCAAAACCAGTTCGCTAAAACCTATGTCGAACACGTTTTATACCTGCTCTTTATCTTTTTTGGCCTCTTCTTTATTTGTCGTGGTCGCCTGCTTATCCGCCAGCGGCCGCGTATCAAATTCAGCATCCTGCGATTTGTGCGTCTCTTTGTCGTCATCGCCCATCGCTTTTTTAAAGCCCTTGATCGACGAACCTAAATCGGAGCCGAGGTTACGCAGTTTGTTGGTACCGAAAAGAAGAACCACGATCACGGCAATGATGAGTAACTGCCAAATACTGATACCGCCCATGAGAATGCCTCTGATAAAAAGAAGTGTGAAAAACGAGTGGAGAGGCAGTATACCTCAGCTTATGGGCCAGTGACGATGCGTAAGCCCGTCGCCCTGGCCCATCAGCGCGATTTTACCTTTCCTGACAATCAGCGCGCGCGCCGCCAGCCGACCAGCCAGGCACAAAAGCCGGCGACGATCATGATCGTCGGCGTCGCTTCCAGGTCCGGACGGGTGATCAGCAGCGCCGTACCGCTTAGCAGCAGCGCGGCGCCGATGCCAAACAGATAACGCGACTGGTGCTGCCGTTCACGCTGCTCGCTCAGTTCATTCGCCAGGCGATCGACGCTAAGCTGCAGGCGCTTATGCTGACGCATGCTGTCATAGAAGAGATCCGGCAGCTCTGGCAGGCGCTCGGCCCAGAACGGCGCTTTCTCTTTCACCGAACGGATAATTGCCGGAATGCCCACCTGATCTTTAATCCACTCTTCAAGAAACGGCTTCGCGGTTTTCCACAGATCGAGCTGCGGATAGAGCTGGCGCCCTACCCCTTCGATATAGAGCAGCGTTTTCTGCAACAGCACCAGCTGCGGCTGCACTTCCATATTGAAGCGGCGCGCGGTGTTGAACAGGTTCAGCAGCACATGACCAAAGGAGATTTCCGCCAGCGGTTTTTCAAAAATTGGCTCGCAGACGGTGCGAATGGCGAATTCGAAATCTTCCACGTTGGTGTCGGCCGGCACCCAGCCGGAATCGACGTGCAGCTCGGCCACTTTGCGGTAGTCGCGGTTGAAGAAGGCGATAAAGTTTTCCGCCAGATAGCGCTTATCTGCCTTGTTCAGCGAGCCGACGATGCCGCAGTCGATGCCGATATAGCGCGGATCGTGCGGATGTTCGTAGCTGACGAAGATGTTGCCAGGGTGCATATCGGCATGGAAGAAGCTGTCGCGGAAAACCTGGGTGAAGAAGACCTGCACGCCGCGCTCCGCCAGCAGACGCATATTGACGCCATGCTGCTTCAGCGCCACCACATCGTTGATAGGAATGCCGTAAATGCGCTCCATCACCAGCATCCCTTCGCTGCAGTAGTCGGAATAGACTTCCGGCACGTAGAGCATATTGCTGTTTTCAAAGTTGCGGCGCAGCTGAATAGCGTTTGCCGCTTCGCGCAGCAGGTTCAGCTCATCAATCAGGGTTTTTTCATAGTCCGCTACCACTTCAACCGGACGCAGGCGACGGCTGGCCGGCATCAGGCGCGGCAGCCAGCGGGCCAGGCGATAGATCAGGCGCATATCCGCCTTGATCACCGGCAAAATATCGGGACGAATAACTTTGATCACCACCGCTTTGCCGTTCTCTTTCAGCGTCGCGGTATGCACCTGCGCAATGGAAGCAGACGCCAGCGGCGTGATGTCGAAATCATCGAACCAGGATTCAACCGGGCCGCCGAGCGATTTTTCAATCTGCTCTTTGGCGCGCGCGCCGTCGAAAGGCGCGACGCGATCCTGCAGGATCGCCAGCTGATCGGCGATCTGTGGCGGAAAGAGATCGCGGCGGGTAGACATCATCTGCCCGAACTTGATCCATACTGGCCCCAGCTCTTCCAGCGCCATGCGCAGACGCACGCCCAGCTCCAGATCTTTATGACGATTGGGCAGCCAGAAAACGCCGCGGCGCCAGAGACGCAGCGGCAGCGTAATACGCAGGCGCGGGATCAACTCATCCAGGCCGTAGCTGAGGAAAACTTTGATGATGAAATAGAGGCGGCGAATTTCTCCGGGCGTCATTTCGCCTCCAGCTGTTGCAGTCGTTGTTCAAGTTGACCGGCCTGGCGCTCCAGCGCCTCGACCTCTTCGCCATACCAGGCCATCTCCAGCGAACCCGGCGCCACGCGCCACTCTTCGGTGAGGGTTTCCGTCAGATAGCGCTGCTTGCGCTGGATATCGCCGCGCAGCAGCTGAAAGCCGCGGCGGGCGACATTGCTGATCCCCTGCGCGACAATGTCGCCAGTCCAGGGGGCAAGATATTCAGCCGGGTCGAGTTCCGCCATATCCACCAGCGCGGAAAACTGCTGAACCACCTGCAGATCGCCTTTCACCTCCAGCTCGCCGCTGCGGATCATGCCGGTCAGCTGTTGGCGGTCGCGCAATTTCGGCAGCAGCGAAAGACGGGTTTTCACCGTACAGTCGCAGCGATCTTGCCAGTCGCCCAGCACATCGACCTGTAGCTCGCTGAACACCAGCGTAATGGGCTGCGCCAGCTCAGCTAACCGAAGCTGCAGTACACGGCCATTCAGGCGCTGGCGGGCCGCTTTCAGCCCGCGATCGCGATAAAGAATTCGATTCAGTGCGGTCTCCAGACCGGCGGTTAACAGCGGGGTTAACGTCATTCGCTTTCCTGCTTAAAACTTGAACCCGCGGTGCAGAGCGACAATCCCGCCCGTCAGGTTATGATACGTTGTGTTTTCGAAACCGGCATCCATCATCATCGACTTCAGCGTCTCTTGATCGGGATGCATGCGGATCGATTCCGCCAGATAACGGTAGCTTTCGGCATCTTTCGCCACCAGCTCGCCGATACGCGGCAGCACATGGAATGAATAAGCGTCGTACACTTTGCTCAGAGGTTCCAGTACCGGTTTAGAAAACTCCAGCACCAGAAGACGTCCGCCCGGCTTCAGCACGCGGAACATGGAGGCCAACGCCTTCTCTTTTTCCGTGACGTTGCGCAGGCCGAACGAGATGGTGATACAGTCGAAATAGTTGTCCGGGAAAGGCAAGGCTTCGGCATTCGCCTGCACATAACTGACGTTGCCGATCACGCCGCTGTTGCGCAGCTTTTCGCGGCCCATCTGCAGCATGGAACTATTGATATCCGCCAGCACTACCTGTCCGCTCTCACCGACCAGGCGGGAAAATTTCGCCGTCAGGTCGCCGGTGCCGCCGGCCAGATCCAGCACGCGCTGTCCGCGGCGCACGCCGCTGCAGTCGATGGTAAAACGTTTCCAGATACGATGGATCCCCATCGACATCAAATCGTTCATCAGGTCATATTTCGCGGCCACGGAGTGAAAGACTCCCGCTACCATGTCCGCTTTTTCGTCTTTTGCTACGGTACGAAAACCGAAATGTGTCGTTTCCCTGGATTCATCTGCCATGTGCTTCACCTGCTCCACAATCAAATATCTTTGCAGTGTAACAGAGTCCCCGTAGTCAGGCACGTTAGCCCGGCGTTATTCATTGATCCGCCGAACGCTGTCATGCCAGGCCGCGGCGCCCTGCTCCGACGCGCTTTCCGTCGCGTCCGGGCTCTCATTCTCGTCATCCGGCAGGGCGCTTTCCGGCAGCGCCTGCTCCACCAGCCGGGGGTTGATGCCGCGCTTTATTTCCACGCCTAAATGACGAAAGCTTTCGCTCTGGGCGATCAGGTTGCCGCGCCCTTCCGACAGTTTTTTCATCGCCTGTCGGTAGCTCTCCTGCGCCCGATCGAGATTCTGTCCCATGCCGGTCATATCGTCGACAAACAGCCGCATTTTGTCATACAGCCGGGCGGCGCGATCGGCGATGCGCTGGGCGTTGCGGCTCTGATGTTCATAACGCCAGAGGTTATTGATGGTGCGCAGTGCCACCAGCAGCGTGGTCGGGCTGACCAGCATGATATTGTGCTTCAGCGCCTCGCTGATCAGCTCCGGCTGACGATCGATAGCCAGCAGAAACGCCGGCTCTATCGGGATAAACATCAACACATAATCGAGCGATCGTAAACCGGGCAATTGTTGATAATCTTTACGGCTTAACAGACGGATATGGCCGCGAATTGCCGTGATATGTTCATCTATCGCCTGATCGCGCGTCACCTTCTCCTCTGCGTTGAAGTAACGCTCATAGGCGACCAACGTCATTTTGGCGTCGATAACCACATCCTTGCCCTGCGGCAGGCGCACAATCACATCTGGCTGCATGCGGCTTTGCGCATCAACCTGAATATTGACCTGGGTTTCGTACTCATGCCCTTCCCGCAGGCCGGAAGCTTCCAGTACGCGGGTCAGCACCACTTCCCCCCAGTTGCCCTGGGTTTTATTGTCGCCCTTCAACGCGCGGGTAAGGTTAATCGCTTCCTGTGCCATCTGCGCATTAAGCTGTTGCAGGTTGCGGATTTCATGCGCCAGCGTATGACGCTCGCGCGCCTCCTGGCCAAAGCTCTCCTGCACCTGACGCCGGAAGCCGTCGAGCTGCTCGCGCAGCGGCGCGATCAGGCCGTTCAGGCTCTGCCGGTTCTGCTCATCAACGCGGCGGCCGCTCTGTTCAAAGATGCGATTGGCGAGGTTTTCAAACTGGGCGCTGAGGCGCTGCTCGCTGTTGGTCAACAGACGCTGCTTCTCTTCGGCGGCAAGACGGGTTTCTTCAAGACGAATGGTGACTTCGCGCAGCTCCGCTTCCTGGGCGCTGTTGACCTCCAGCTGATTGCGCAGCTCGCGGCTCAGCTGGTCGCATTCATTGCGCCAGTAGTCGAAATGCTGCAGTTTCTCCTGGGCGGCGGTAAGTGCGCCGTGCAGCTGGCGCAGCTCTTTTTCGCGCTGCTGTAGCTGTAGCTGCTCGCTCTGGCACTGCTGTCGCAGCTGCGCTTCCTGCTGCTGCGCCTGCGCCAACGCCTGCTCCAGCAGGCGGCGCTCGGTCTCCTGCGCGGCCTGCTGCTGCAGCGCGCGGAAATGCGCGAACAGCCAGCCCGCCAGCCCGCCGGCCAGCGCAAAACTGACGCCGACAATCAGTTGATTATCCACCGCACCCTCTTCTTCCCGCTGCAAACAGAGCAAAGGTAGAGGCGCGCTGTAGGAATGTCCACACAAAAAAATGGGCCGACGCGCTGTCGACCCTGAACGGTTACGCCAGCAGGCGGCGCGCCGCGTCAACCACGATGGCGACCGCATTGCTTTCGGTCTGCTTCATGGTCGCGGCGTCCGGGATCTCTTTCTGCGTGCGGTTCACGATCACGCCCGCCACCATGCCGGCACGCAGGCCCTGGCTGGCGCACATGGTCAGCAGCGTGGCAGATTCCATTTCATAGTTCAGCACGCCCATCTGTTGCCACTCTTTCATCGAGCCCTGGAAGCGGCTGACGACACGGCCGGAATAGGTGTCGTAACGCTCCTGCCCCGGATAGAAGGTATCGGAAGAGGCGGTTACGCCGATATGCGGTTCAGTGCCGGCAGCTTTCGCCGCTTCTACCAGTGCGGTAGTACAGGCGAAATCGGCGACGGCGGGAAACTCCATCGGCGCGAAATGCAGGCTGGCGCCGTCCAGGCGAACCGCCGCGGTGGTCACCAGCACATCGCCGACCTTAATATCGGGCTGAATGGCGCCGGTGGTGCCGACGCGCAAAAAGGTGCGAATGCCCAGCTGCGCCAGCTCTTCCACGGCGATTGAGGTAGAAGGGCCGCCAATGCCGGTAGAGCAGACGATCACCGCTTTGCCGTCCAGCTCGGCGCGCCAGCTGGTGAATTCGCGGTGCGAAGCGAGCGGCTGCGCATTATCCATCAGCGCGGCGATCTTTTTTACGCGCTCAGGATCGCCCGGCACGATAGCCAGCGTGGCGCCCTGCAGGTCCGCTTTGGTAAGTCCTAAATGAAACACATCTGACTGGGCCATACTTCCTCCTGAGAAAATCGGTTAATCGCGCTACTTTACGGGATGCCCCGCGAAAAATATGTGAGATAAATCACCGGCAAAAATGAAAGTTACATTTTCTTGAGAAAACAATGTGATAAAAATCACATTAAAACCTTATCCGTCACCCCTTTGCTACAACTTGCTGTGTCTGTTTATCCGGCAGAATGTTAAAGAGATGTGAGATATGCAGACCGGAGAGCCTTGCTGATTTTGGCTATAGTTACCGGATTGCGCTAATAGCAGCACGGAGAGAACAATGAAAACCGAAGACAATTTGGCTCAGAAAGAGCGTAATCGCGGGTTCGCTCCTGCGGCGGCGCCCACAGCTTCCACCACCATCCTTACCGATAACGACGCCATTCAGGGCGGCGAGACCACCATCAACACGCAGGGCGAGAATATGCCCGCCTGGTATGCCCGGCCGAAAGAGGCGAACGGACCGCTGCCGGTAGTGCTGGTGGTACAGGAGATTTTTGGCGTCCATGAGCATATTCGCGATATCTGTCGCCGTCTTGCCGCCGAAGGTTACCTGGCGGTGGCGCCGGAACTCTATTTCCGTCAGGGCGATCCCGGCGAATACAGCGATATCAAACAGTTGCTGGAAGAGCTGGTCAGCCAGGTGCCTGACGCGCAGGTGCTGGCGGATCTTGATCACGTCGCCAACTGGGCGGCGCGTCACGGCGGTGATATGCGCAATATGGCGATTACCGGCTTCTGCTGGGGCGGGCGCATTGTCTGGCTCTACGCGGCGCACAATCCGCAGCTGAAGGCGGGCGTCGCCTGGTATGGCCGTCTGGTGGGCGAAAAAAGCATGAAGCAGTCAAAGCATCCGGTTGATATCGCCGTCGATTTGAATGCGCCGGTACTGGGGCTGTATGGCGCGAAAGATGAAGGCATTCCGCTGGAGAGCATTGAAACCATGCGTCAGGCGCTGAATGCAGCCAACGCTACGGCGGAGATCATTGTTTACCCCGACGCGGGGCACGCGTTTAATGCGGATTACCGTCCCAGCTATCACGAAGAATCGGCAAAAGATGGCTGGCAGCGCATGCTGGCGTGGTTCCATCAGTACGGCGTGAAACCGAATCGCTAACAAAAAAGGGGCGCAACGCGCCCCTTCTCCTCCTGCCTGCTTAGGCGTTTTCTTCACGCAGCTTGCGCGCCGCCTGCACCATGTTGGCCAGCGCCAGACGGGTTTCAGTCCAGCCGCGCGTCTTCAGGCCGCAGTCCGGGTTCACCCACAGACGTTCTACCGGAATACGTTTCGCCGCCTTGCGCAGCAGCGCTTCAATCCACTCGACGTCAGGCACGTTCGGCGAGTGAATGTCATACACGCCCGGGCCGATTTCGTTCGGATAGTCGAACTCTTCAAACGACTCCAGCAGCTCCATATCGGAACGCGAGGTTTCGATGGTAATCACATCGGCATCCAGCGCGGCGATGGAATCCATGATGTCGTTAAACTCGCAGTAACACATATGGGTGTGGATCTGAGTATCGTCCCGCGCCACGGCGGCGTTAAGACGGAAGGCGTCCACCGCCCAGTTGAGATAGGCCGCCCAGTCTGATTGGCGCAGCGGCAACCCTTCGCGCAGCGCCGGTTCGTCAATCTGGATAATGCCGATGCCCGCCTGCTCCAGGTCCGCCACTTCATCGCGCAACGCCAGCGCGATCTGTTTGGCGATGGTTTCACGCGACACATCCTCACGCGGGAACGACCAGCACAGGATGGTTACCGGACCGGTCAGCATGCCTTTTACCGGCTTGTCGGTCAGCGACTGGGCATACTTCGCCCACTCAACGGTAATCGCCTCCGGACGGCTGACGTCGCCGATAATCACCGGCGGCTTCACGCAGCGTGAGCCGTAGCTCTGCACCCAGCCGTTCTGGGTAAACACGAAGCCATCGAGATGCTCGCCGAAATATTCCACCATGTCGTTGCGCTCCGCTTCGCCATGCACCAGCACATCCAGCCCCAGACGCTCCTGCTCGACGATCGCCTGCTTAATATGCTCGGCGATGCCGGTGCGGTAGTGATTACTGTCCAGACGGCCCTGTTTGAAATCGAGGCGCAGGCCGCGAATTTCGGTGGTCTGCGGGAAGGAGCCGATTGTGGTGGTCGGCCAGGCGGGCAAATTAAAGCGCTGACGCTGCGCTTTGGCGCGCTCAGCGTAGCTGCTCTGACGCTCGCTATCTTTTGCGCTGATGGCTGCCAGACGCTGCGCCACGGCGGCATTATGTACGCGCGTTGAGCTGCGGCGGGCACGGATCGGCGCGCTCCAGGCTTCCAGCGAGGCGGCGTCGTTGTTATTCAGCGCCTTGCTCAGTAGCGCCAGCTCGCCGCACTTCTGCAGGGCGAACGAGAACCAGCTTTTCACTTCATCATCCAGACGGGTTTCTGTGCTGAGATCGATCGGGCTGTGCAACAGCGAGCAGGAAGAGCCAATCCAGAGCTGTTGACGCTGCGCCGCCAGCGGCTGCAGCCGTTCAAACCAGCTACTCAGGTCGGCACGCCAGACGTTGCGGCCGTTGATCACGCCAAGCGACAGCAGCCAGGCGGCAGGCAGCTGCGCGTTGAGCGCCGCGGCGTCATCTTTGCCGTGAACCAGATCGACATGCAATCCCTGCACCGGCAGTTCACGGATGGTTTCGATATTCTGGCCGATGCTGTCGAAGTAGGTAGTCAGCAACAGCTTGCTATGACCCTGCAGCGCCTGATAAGTGGGCTTAAAGGCTTCCAGCCACGCCTGCGGCAGCTCCAGCACCAGTGCAGGCTCATCAATCTGCACCCATTCGATATCGCGTTTCGCCAGCTCGGCCAGCACCTGCTGGTAAACCGGCAGAATGTCGTTCAACAGGCTCAGACGATCGAACTGCTCGCCTTTCACCTTACCCAGCCACAGGTAAGTGACCGGGCCCAGCAGCACCGGCTTCACTTTATGGCCCAGCGCCAGCGCTTCGTCCACTTCATCCAGCAGCTGCGTCCAGCTTAAACGGAACTGCTGCCCTTTCGTGAACTCCGGCACCATATAGTGATAGTTGGTGTTAAACCATTTGGTCATTTCCGCCGCTGCCGCCGGTTCGCCGGTTGGCGCGCGGCCACGGCCGATGCGGAATAGCGTATCCAGATCGACGGAGCCGTCACTGTTCTGATGACGCGCCGGCACGTTGCCCAGCAGCAGGCTGGTGGTCAGCACATGATCGTACCAGGCGAAGTCGCCCACCGGCACGATATCCACACCGGCGTCTTTCTGCTGCTGCCAGTGACGCGCACGCAGCTCGCGGCCGACCGCCAACAGATCTTGCTGGCTGCTGTTACCGGCCCAGTAACTTTCCTGCGCTTTTTTCAGTTCGCGGCGCAGGCCGACGCGGGGAAAGCCGAGCGTATGGTTCAGAATAGTCATGCTGTTTCTCCATCGAAATTCATTAATGTGGCCTGACAGCGCGGTCAGTTTACGTGCGGCCAGGCGAAGCAACCGGGGCGACCCTCTGTTCGCAGATGGCGAACCCTGCCCAAACGTAAAATGACCATCGGTTAAGATGTTTAGCCGTCCAGATGTTTACACCGCTATAATCTGCAGGTACTGTATATTCCTCAAGCGCAAATTGTTCATTATCGATGTGAAGGACTCTCATGATCGAAATCAGGCACCTGCGAACGCTGCAGGCTCTCAGGCATACCGGCTCTCTGGCCGCGGCGGCGGCGCAGCTTCACCAAACACAGTCGGCGTTATCTCATCAGTTCAGCGATCTGGAGCAGCGCCTCGGTTTTCGCCTGTTTGTGCGCAAAAGCCAGCCGCTGCGCTTTACGCCGCAGGGCGAGATCCTGCTGCAGCTGGCGGAGCAGGTGCTGCCGCAGATCCAGCAGGCGCTACAGGCCTGTCATGAGCCGCATCAGACCACGCTGCGCATCGCCATTGAGTGCCACAGCTGCATTCAGTGGCTGACGCCGGCGCTGGATACCTTCCGTCAGAGCTGGCCGCAGGTAGTGATGGATTTCAAATCGGGCGTCACCTTCGATCCGCAGCCTGCGCTGCAGCAGGGCGAGCTGGATGTGGTGCTGACTTCCGATATCCTGCCGCGCAGCGGGCTGCACTATTCGCCGATGTTTGATTTCGAAGTACGCCTGGTGCTGGCGCCGGATCATCCGCTGGCGCGCGTCGGCGTGATTACGCCGGAAGATCTGGCGCAGGAGGTGTTAATGATCTATCCGGTGCAGCGTCAGCGTCTGGATATCTGGCGTCATTTCCTGCAGCCGGCCGGGGTCAGCCCGACGCTGAAAAGCGTCGACAATACGCTGCTGCTGGTGCAGATGGTAGCGGCGCATATGGGCATCGCCGCCCTGCCACACTGGGTAGTGGAAAACTTTGAGCGTCAGGGGCTGATTGTGACCAAGACGCTGGGTGACGGCTTGTGGAGCCGTCTCTACGCGGCGGTCAGAGATGGCGAACAGCGTCAGCCGGTTACCGACGCGTTCATCCGCTCTGCGCGTCAGCACGCCTGCCAGCACCTGCCTTTTGTACGCGATGCCTCGCGGCATCCGCTGCCGGTCAGTTAACCCGCCGCCCGGCGCCTGCCGTTTCCTTCCCGGCAGGCGCCATTCCTCCCTCGTCCGGTTAAAGGCATTTAATTAAAGGCTGATTCTTAATGAATTGACCCTTTAATCTCAAAAAGCATAATTCCTTCGGGGAAACGCTTTCCCCGATATGGAAATAACCACCATGAGGGATTAAAGATGAAAGAATTATCCGTTACTGAGGTTCAGGCAATCAGCGGCGCGGGCAAAATTCAGGATTGCCTCTCTGCCGTTTTTAGCGATTTGTTTAATGACGCCACGCGTTTTCTGAATAACGTTTTCGGCCTGGGCTATGAGGCGGAGAGCGCGCAGCAGGCGGGTCTCGATTTTGGCAGCCGTCTGGGAAAAAACCTTGAAGAGCGCCTGACCGGTCTGCTTGCCGATATCCAGAATAAGGTTATTGGCTAATTAAAAGTGTGCCGGACTCAGGATTGAGCCCGGTACTTTTTTATTTCAGCGCACCCAGCGACGATGGATCCATAATGAGGCGACAATTAATCCGCCGCCGACAATAAAGGGCGGCCAGTCCGGCTGCTGCTGCCAAATCGCCAGATTCACCAACAGTCCTGCCGGCACATGCATATTATTCATAATACCCAGCGTCCCGGCGTCCACCTGCGTCGCGCCATAGTTCCACATAAAATAGCCCAGGCCGGAAGCCGCCACGCCCAGCCACAGCAGGATCCCCCATTGCAGATGGGTGGTTGGCAATTTCTGCGGGTTGCCCCACAAAAACCAGGCGACGATCGCCACCAGCACCGCGCCGATATAGAACCAGGAGAAAGCGGTGTGCTGCGGCATCGGTCGCGTCTCCTGTAAGCGCTTATAACCCACCATACCGACAGCGAAGCAGAGGTTGGCGAGCTGCACCAGCACCAGGCCGGTCCAGAAATGCTCGCTCAGCTGGTCATAGCGGATAATCGCGGCACCGGCCACCGCCAGCAGCGCGCTGAACGCGTAGCCGATACGCACGCCGCGCCCGCTGAGCAGATCATATATCAGGGTGACATAGAGCGGCGTCATCACGGTAAACAGCAGAAACTCCGGCACGCTCAGGTAGAGATAAGCCTCAAAACTCAGCAGATACATAATGCCCAGCTGCAACATGCCGACCAGCATATAGAGCAGCAGCGTCGAAGCGCGATAGCCACGCCAGCGCAGGAACGGCAGAAAGACCAGCGCCGCCAGCGCCAGGCGCACCAGCACGGAGAAAACGCTGTCCACCTGCCCCGCCAGATAAACGCCGATCAGGCTGAACGAGAAAGCCCACAGAATGGTAGTAATAATCAGTAATGCCACAGTTGATGTCCCCAGGCTAAACAGGCGGCTATTGTAGCGGAATGTTCGTGACGCCTGGCGACTTCGTGGTTGACATCTGATTATTAACCAGGCAACCAGGCGTAGGGTAGCCCTATGCCCGGCAATGGCGTAAAGCAGCACCTGCTGAATCTCAGCGGGTATGTTAAAGCCAGGCCAGCTGCCTGTCGGCGACGGGCGGCGACGGGATTAAAGCGGCGGCGGAAGTATAGCGGCAACGGGATTAAAGCGGCGCTGGCGGGATGTCGGCGGCAAAGTTAACCTCATGCCGCTTCCGGTTAGCGACGCCATAAAAGCGGAGCCCGCGTTTTCGTCGATGCCATTCTTAAACCGTCGCCCGCTGCGCGTCTGGGGCCGACGCGCCTTTTTGTGACATCGGTTACAACACTCTGTCATAAAACTGTAACATTTGCGCCTTGTCTCACAGTCAATTTTGCCTCCAGCCTCTATCCTTTGCGCGAAATAGAACATTGGGCCGGGAAATGGCCCTTTTCGCTCATTTCATGCGTGTTTAAAAACATTCTCGCCTCTGGAGGCCTTTTCATGCTTAGCATTTTTAAGCCAGCACCACATCAACCCCGCGTGGCGGCGGATCGCACCGATCCTCTTTATCGCCGGCTGCGCTGGCAGATCTTTATCGGCATCTTTTTTGGCTACGCCGCCTACTATCTGGTACGTAAAAATTTCGCCCTCGCCATGCCTTACCTGGTGGAACAGGGCTTCTCACGCGGCGATCTCGGCTTTGCCCTTTCCGGCATTTCTATCGCCTACGGCTTTTCGAAATTTATTATGGGCTCCGTTTCCGATCGCTCGAACCCGCGTGTGTTCCTGCCTGCCGGGCTGATTATGGCGGCTCTGGTGATGCTGGTGATGGGCTTTGTTCCCTGGGCGACCTCCAGCATTATGATCATGTTCGCGCTGCTGTTTCTTTGCGGCTGGTTTCAGGGCATGGGCTGGCCGCCGTGTGGGCGTACGATGGTTCACTGGTGGTCGCAGAAAGAGCGCGGCGGTATCGTTTCGGTCTGGAACTGCGCGCATAACGTCGGCGGCGGCATTCCGCCGCTGCTGTTTTTGCTCGGCATGGCCTGGTTTAACGACTGGAAGGCTGCGCTTTATATGCCGGCATTCGGCGCGATTATCATCGCACTGATCGCCTTTGCGCTGATGCGCGACACGCCGCAATCGTGCGGTCTGCCGCCGATTGAAGAGTATAAAAACGACTATCCGCCCGACTACAACGCACAGCACGAGCAGGAGCTGACGGCAAAGCAGATCTTCATGCAGTACGTGCTGCCCAACAAACTGCTGTGGTATATCGCGCTGGCTAACGTTTTTGTCTATCTGCTGCGTTACGGCATTCTTGACTGGTCGCCGACCTATCTGAAGGAAGTGAAACACTTCGCGCTGGATAAATCCTCCTGGACCTACTTCCTCTACGAATACGCCGGCATCCCCGGCACGCTGCTGTGTGGCTGGATGTCGGATAAGGTATTTAAAGGCAACCGCGGCGCGACCGGCCTGTTTTTCATGGTGCTGGTCACTATTGCCACCGTGATTTACTGGCTTAACCCGGTCGGCAATCCCGGCGTGGATATGGCCTGTATGATCGTTATCGGCTTTCTGATTTACGGCCCGGTAATGCTTATCGGCCTGCATGCGCTGGAGCTGGCGCCGAAGAAGGCGGCGGGCACCGCAGCGGGCTTTACCGGTCTGTTTGGCTATCTTGGCGGCTCGGTGGCGGCGAGCGCCGTGGTCGGCTATACCGTCGATTATTTCGGCTGGGACGGCGGCTTTATGATTATGATCAGCGGCTGCGTGCTGGCGGTGTTCCTGCTGCTGCTGACTATGCTGAGTGAAACCAGGCACAAGCGGCAGATGCAGCGTGAGGGCGAAAAATGAAAGCAAAACGGTTAATCGCGACGGCGCTGCTTGCCGCCGCCTGCGGCGTTAACGCGCAGCATCCTGACAAGATAGTTATCGCGCACCGGGGAGCCAGCGGCTACCTGCCTGAACATACGCTACCCGCCAAGGCGATGGCCTACGCGCAAGGCGCAGATTTTCTTGAACAGGATCTGGTGATGACCAAAGACGATCGGCTGGTGGTGCTGCACGATCACTATCTCGATCGCGTCACCGATGTCGCTGAACGTTTTCCCCGGCGCGCGCGTAAAGATGGCCGCTATTACGCTATCGACTTTACGCTGGCGGAGATCAGGAGCCTGAATTTCACCGAAGGCTTTAAGCTGGAGGATGGCAAAAAGGTGCAAACCTGGCCGGGCCGCTTCCCGATGAATCAATCCTCTTTTCATATTCACACCTTTGAAGAGGAGATCGAATTCGTTCAGGGGCTGAATCACTCTACCGGCCGTCATATCGGCCTCTATCCTGAAATTAAAGCGCCCTGGTTTCATCATCAGGAGGGCAAAGATATCGCCAGCGCGGTATTGCAGACCCTCAAACAGTACGGTTACCGCGGCCGCCAGGATAATGTCTGGCTACAGTGCTTCGATTTTAATGAGTTAAAGCGCATTAAAACCGAGCTGGCACCGAAGATGGGCATGGATCTGCGGCTGGTGCAGCTGATTACTGAAACCGATGAGCATGAAACGGAAGAACTGCGCGACGGCAAATGGGTGAACTACAGCTATGACTGGATGTTTAAACCGGGCGCGATGAAGGAGCTGGCGAAATATGTGGACGGCATCGGGCCGGATTACCATGAGCTGTTCAGCGCCGACTCCAGACCGGGCGCGATTCATCTGACGCCGCTGGTGCAGGAAGCGCACGCCAGTCATCTGCAGATCCACCCTTATACGGTGCGCGCCGATCAGCTGCCGGCCTGGGCTAAGGATGTCAATCAGCTGTATGACGCGCTCTATAATCAGGCGCAGGTAGAGGGCCTGTTTACCGACTTCCCCGATAAGGCGGTTAGTTTCCTGCAGCGCCAGTAAGCTTTGTAATGTCAATAAGCCAACCGGCGAGGGAGTGTCCGCCGGTTCGCTACCAAAGTATATTCAGGGGGCCGCTACGGCCCCCGTTTTATCAAAAGCTATAGCCTACGCCGAGAATAAAACCATCGATGGCAGAATCGATATCCTGCCCCGCCTGCGTGCCCTCATAGCCAATATTTACCGAAAGGTTTTCAACAGGGTTGATTATCACGCCGGCGCCATAGGCGAAACTGTAGGCTTTCGCGCTATCGCTGGCATGCAGGGCATAATTTCCGTCCCGGCTGGTCAGGGAAGCGTTAACATCCGCTTTGCTATGCGCTACGCCGCCCAGCGCATAGAGCGAGATATATTCATTGATGCGATACGCCGGGCCAGCCAGCAGGGAAATATAGCGGGCCTCGATCGTCTCTTTCATCTGGTTGCCGGAATAGCGGTAATGATCCGTCTCATCGCCCTTCATCCAGCTAAAAGAAGCCAGGACGCTTAGCGGCGAAAAATTTTCATAGCGGTACTGCAGATTAAAGCCGCGAATATGTTTAAACCCCTCTACGTAGCTTTGCGCATAGCCTGCCGATAGCGTATGGATATTGGCAAAAGCGGCGCCGCTGGTCATTGAGGACGCCAGTAAAAGTGCCAGAGTCATTTTTTTCATTTTGAATTCCTTATCAGTAAATAAAAACGCGCTTAAAAGATAACAAGCGCGGCTACCACATCATGCGCCGTAGAGCCGGCGCTTTCCTGCCCGCAGGTAAACAGACGGGCCGGATGATTTAGTCAGCGGCTATCGCCATTGATGAAATAGCGCATCCTGCTTTCGCTATTTTAATGCATTGTTTTACGTCTGACGGTAAAACGGGCGGAGAATATCCGTCGTGTATTCCGATAAAATAAAAACCATATCGCTAAAAATAGGCGCGACCGCTTCAGTTATTTTATAGTCCGGAAAAGCGCCATAAAAACTCCCGGCACCCGATAAATTAAGTATACTAAAGGGAAAGCGCTATAAACGCCCACCAATAGTTCCTGGCCATTCATTTAATAAAGAAGTACTAATAAATTAATTATTCGCAGACAAATAGAATAGACATCCGCTGCTCAGCTCAGCCTTATTTTATCTAATCTAAACGCTATTTGCCCGGACAGGCTTGTTGACTATAACGCCATTTACAGAAAGCCTGCAAGACATTAACCCTGCTATTATTTGATAAGGGTCAGGAAGATGAATTAATGAAAGAAACAGGCGGCCGCAACCGGCCGCCTTTAACGACTCTCAGGCGAGGAACAGCTGACGCAGGGTGCGCGGCACCGCATCTTCGGCGTTGCTGCCGATCACTTCCAGCTCCGGCAGTAGATCTTTCAGGCGCTGATGCGCGTTGCGCATAATGTAGCCTTTGCCGGCCATGATCAGCATCTCTTTATCATTCATGCCGTCGCCGAAGGCGATAGAGGATTTTAGCGAATAACCCAGCAGCTTCGAGACCTCTTCCAGCGCGTGGCCTTTCGACACCCCGCCCGCCATGACTTCCAGACAGGTGGGGAATGAGAAGCTGACATTCACCCGATCGCCCCAGCGCGCCACAATCGCCTCTTCCAGCGGCAGCAGCTTTTCCGCGTCGTCGCAAATAAAGAAGACCTTGCTAATGCCGTCGGTCGGCAGCAGGCCCGGCTGATAAACCTGGTAAGTGAACACCGATTCACGGAAATAGCGCTCTTCTTCCGGATGGTGACGGTTCAGGAACCACTCATCGTCACGGTAAACGTTGGTCAGAATATCGGGATCGTCATACTTCAGCGCATAGAGATCGCGGGCGATATCTTCATCAAGGTTGTGGCTGAAAATCAGCTCGCCGGCGGTGTTATGCACGCGCGCGCCGTTGGAGGTGATCATATAGGCTTCGATTTCGAGGTTATCACGCATCTGAGAAACATCGACGTGATGACGGCCGGTGGCGAAAACGAAATGGACGCCGCGCGCTGTCAGCAGCCGGAGCGTTTCTTTGGTGTAGGGCGTTAAGCGATGATCGGGAGAAAGCAGGGTGCCATCCAGATCGGAAGCGACAACATGGTACATGCAAACCTCTGGTATCGAAGAGAGTGGTAACGTTCTGAGTGGTGCAATTTAATCATGCCGCTCGAAAAAATTGACGATGGCATGTAAAGCTTCGGCGCGCATGGCGTCTTTTTCAAACAGGATCTCGTGACGCGCGCCGTCAATCACATAAGGCTTGCCGCCTTCGCAGGGATGACCGGCGGCCTGCATCGCCGCGCAGAAGAGATCCTGCGAGCGGTTATCTACCACTTTGTCATCCCCGGCCTGCAGCAGCAGCAAAGGCGTGGCGATGGTCGCCGCCTTGCCAAGAATATTTTGCCCCGCCTGGATGCCTTCCCGTACCCAGTGATAGGTGGGGCCGCCGACCCGAATCGCCGGATCGTCCGCGTAAAAGCGCAGGTTGCGTTTATAGCGTTCGCGGCTGTGCGTTAGCGTGTTCATGCTGAACGGCCGCGCGCGCCAGCGGCCGGTTCCCAGCGCATAGCCATCGCGCATCGCCGGACGCTTTTCCGCCCAGTCAAGAATGCGGTGCGCCATCCAGGCGGGCATCGGCAGGTAAATGCCGAACATCGGCGATGCCAGTACCGCCGCATTAAACGCCGTGGGATTGCGCGCCAGCAGCAGCGTCAAAATGGCGCCGCCCATAGAGTGCGCCAGCGCATAGCGACGCCGGTAGTGGCCGGCGATCAGCGCTTTCAGGCAGAGCGTTTCTAAATCATCAACGTAGTGTTCGAAGTGAACGACATGACCGCGATGGGCATCTTTCAGCAGCCGGCCGGATCGCCCCTGGCCACGGTGGTCAACAATGACGATATCATAACCGCAGTGCCAGAGGTCATAGGCCAGTTCCGGATATTTAACGTAGCTTTCGATACGCCCCGGCACGATAAGTATCACTTTGTCATGTTGCGGCGATGTGAAGCGCACATAGCGGATCGGGACATTTTCGACGCCGGTGAATTCACACTCTTCACGCTGACGCCAGAAGTCCAGCAGCGGCCCGGTCGCGAAAGCGGCAAACGCCTGTTCCCGTGTTGCCCAGTGTTTTTTATGACTGGTCATGGTTCAACTCCTTTAACCCGCCCGACACTCTGTCGCCGTAGCGCAACCGCTGGCAATGGCGTATTGTGGCATAATTCTGCGCGTTCAGGGAGCGTTACCCATGACTATCGAATGGTGGTTAACTTATCTGTTAACCACCGTAATTCTCAGCTTATCGCCCGGTTCTGGCGCGATTAATACCATGAGTACCGGTATCAGCCACGGCTATCGCGGCGCAACAGCGTCGATCGCCGGGCTGCAGGTGGGGCTGGGGCTGCATATTGTGCTGGTGGGCGTGGGGCTGGGCGCGCTTTTTTCCCGTTCGCTGCTGGCGTTTGAGGTGCTGAAGTGGGCGGGCGCCGCCTATCTTATCTGGCTGGGCATTCAGCAATGGCGCGCCGCCGGCGCGATTGATCTGACGGCGGTTTCCCGCGCGATGCCGCGTCGCCGTCTGTTTCAGCGCGCCGTTCTGGTGAACCTGACTAATCCCAAGAGCATCATTTTTCTTGCCGCGCTGTTTCCGCAGTTCATTATTCCTCATCAGCCGCAGGCGCTACAGTATCTGGTATTGGGCGTGACGACGATTGTGGTCGATATTCTGGTGATGATCGGTTATGCCACGCTGGCGAGGCGTATTGCCGTCTGGATTAAAGGCCCGCATCAGATGAAGTTGCTGAACCGGGTGTTTGGCGGGCTGTTTGTTGCTATCGGCGCGCTGCTGGCATCGGCGCGTCGTGTGGCGTAGCGGTTGACAAGGCGGCGGTCTTGCGGCCAGCGGCTGATCCTATGCTGTCCAACTTCCGGTTAGCGGCTAATGGTATAGCCTCCTTATTCCGGTCAGCAGCTGGTGGTATGGTGCCCAGCCTCCGGTCAGCGGTGGGCAGGCAGTTACGTAAAGACGCCATGAACCGATCCCTGGCGGCTCGGGCGGCGCATCCCTGCGTCGCACGCTTTACTCCACTCTCTGCCCGCCGCTTCCCTGGCTTTGGCGTTTGCCGCCTCCCTGGCTTTGGCGTTTGCCGCTTTCCTGTTTACTTTCAGCCCGCCCCCGCCCGCTTATAGCCGGGCCGCTTACCCTCATTCGGCATGTCATTCGGACAGCGCGCAGCGATGCGCGCGTATAGTAATACATGAGGAAGCGAACACTGCCCGGACGGCAAATCGCCAGTAAACCGGGCCTTTACCGCCAAAGCAGGCGGCCGTCCTCAACGGGACAGGATCAGATGAATACCGAAACCGGCAAACAGCACCCCCGCCATGCCGTCGATCCACTTCGCCATGCGCTGATACTGCCGGCGCATCCACGGCAGCGCGAAGACCGCCGCCACCAGAGTAAACCAGGCGAAAGTTTCACTGATAATCAGCACAAAAAGCCCCCAACGCGTGCTGGTTGCCACATCATCGCCGACAAACAGTGAAAAGACGCTGCCGAAGTAAATTACCGCTTTAGGATTGGAAAGATTGGTCAGAAAGCCTTTCAGGAAGCTGTGGCCCCTTTTCGCCAGCGTCACTGCCGGCTCGGCGCTTTCTGCCGGCTGACGATGCTGGCGATGCGCGGAACGCAGCAGCTGCCAGCCCAGCCAGGTCAGATAAAGGCCGCCGCACACCATAATCACTTCGTGCAGCCATGCCATTTTTTGCAGAATCAGGTGCAGGCCCATTAGCGCCACGCCGGCCCAGATGACAATCCCCAGCGTGATGCCCAGCACGCCCATCATCGCCTCTTTGCGGGAGCGGCTGGCGGCGGTTTGCGAAACAAAAAAGAAATCCGGACCGGGGCTCATCAGTGCGACTAAATGCACTGCGGCAACGGTAAGAAAAAGCGCGAGCATAACAGTTTCCTTGCCGATAAAGAGAGTGAGAAAGCCGGCTGGCTTTTCACGACGCGCATGATTATTACGCTAAATCCCTTTCGGTTCATCTGTTATCTGCGGCGTCATACCACGCCCGGAGAGGATCTACTCCTCGCCGTCGACATGCTCGCGGATCATGACCAGGAAAGGCTTGCCGAAGCGCTCCAGCTTGCGATGGCCGACACCGTTGACGCTAAGCATTTCCGAGGCCGTCAGCGGCATCTGCTCCGCCATCTCAATCAGCGTCGCGTCGTTAAACACCACATAAGGCGGAATGTTTTCTTCATCGGCAATCGCTTTACGCAGCTTGCGCAGTTTGGCGAACAGCTTGCGGTCGTAGTTGCCGCCGTAGCTTTTCTGATTGTTATACTTCGCTTTCACCGTCACCAGACGCGGCACGGCAAGCATCAGCGGCGCTTCGCCGCGCAGTACTGGCCGGGCGGCCTCGGTAAGCTGCAGCGCCGAGTGCAGCGTGATGTTCTGCGTGACCAGGCCCAGGTGTATAAGCTGGCGTAGCACGCTGACCCAATGTTCATGGCTCTGCTCGCGGCCAATACCGTAGACCGGCAGCTTATCGTGGCCCAGGTCGCGGATGCGCTGGTTGCTGGCGCCGCGCAACACCTCCACCACATAGCCCATGCCAAAACGCTGGCCGACGCGATAGATGGTCGAGAGCGCTTTTTGCGCCTCTACCATGCCATCGTAGCGGCGTGGCGGATCGAGACAAATATCGCAGTTGCCGCACGGCTGCTGGCGGCCTTCGCCGAAATAGTTGAGCAACACCAGGCGGCGGCAGGTTTGCGCTTCGGCAAACGCGCCCATCGCATTCAGCTTATGACGCTCAATATCCTGCAGCGGACCGGGTGCTTTCTCTTCCAGGCAGCGGCGCAGCCAGGCCATATCCGCCGGATCGTAGAGCAGCATCGCTTCGGCCGGCAGGCCATCGCGACCGGCGCGGCCGGTTTCCTGATAATAGGATTCAATGTTACGCGGAATATCGAAATGCACCACAAAGCGCACGTTGGGCTTGTTAATGCCCATGCCGAAAGCGACCGTCGCCACCACGATCTGTAGATCGTCGCGCTGAAACGCCTCCTGCACCTGCGCGCGATGGGCGTTCTCCATGCCGGCGTGGTAGGCCCCTACGCTTAAGCCGCGGCTCTGCAGACGCGCGGCGGTATCTTCCACTTTCGCCCGGCTGTTGCAGTAGATAATGCCGCTTTTACCGCGCTGATCCTGCACGTAGCGCAGCAGCTGCTCGGTCGGCTTGAACTTTTCCACCAGCATATAGCGGATATTCGGCCGGTCAAAGCTGCTGATCTGGATCAGCGGATCTTCCAGCTGCAGCAGGCGGACAATATCGTTACGCGTGGTTTCGTCGGCGGTCGCCGTCAGCGCCATCACTGGCAGCGACGGGAAACGCTGGCGCAGCTGGCCCAGCGCGCCATATTCCGGGCGGAAATCGTGTCCCCACTGGGAAATACAGTGCGCTTCGTCCACCGCCAGCATCGCCGGCTGCCAGTGCGTCAGGCTTTCGAGGAAGTTATCCATCATCAGGCGTTCCGGCGCGATATAGAGCAGGCGAATTTCGCCGCTGCGGCATCCCGCCATCACGGCCTGCTGCTCTTCGCGCGTTTGCGTCGAATTCAGACATGCCGCCGCCACGCCGTTCGCCAGCAGCTGATCGACCTGATCTTTCATCAGTGAAATCAGCGGCGAAACGACCAGCGTCAGACCTTCGCGCAGCAGCGCCGGAATTTGATAACAGAGCGATTTTCCGCCGCCGGTGGGCATCACCACCAGACAATCCCGGCCGCTCAGCGACGCCTGAATGATGGTTTGCTGCCCGGGGCGAAACTGCTGGTAGCCGAAGGTATCGCGTAATACCTGTTCGGCCAGCGCTTCGTGATTAATTACTGCCGCCGTAGACACGTCTTCCCCGTATTGCACTGCATTATGATGATGTGACGGGCGGTAGCCGCCCGAAGAGACAATGACTGTATGGCAGGCCCGCTGCGCGGGCCTGTATCAGAACAGATCGTTTAAGGTTACGCCAACGCCGACGCGCGTCTGGCGATGATTATAATCGATTAACGATTCGCCGTAGCCGCTGAACACCTGCGTATAGAAACGTACATGCTCGCTGATCGGGTAGCTCCACCCCAGCTCTGCGCCGCCGTAACCGCTATTCCAGTTATAGTTGCCCTGCACGCTGAAGATGCTGTCGCCTACCCGGTAACCCAATTTGGCGCGATAGTAACCCATGTACTTGGTAATGTCAGGGTTGTCGTCGTTACTTTCGCCTTCCGGCAGACGATACCAGGGTTTAATTTCCGCCAGGAAATTGCCGTTTTCCGCCATCAGGCGCGCGTAAACACGGTTCCAGCTGCGTGACGTCGGATCGGAACGGCCGTTTGACTGGTGGTTCAGGCCCAGCTCGATATCACGTAGCGTCCAGCCGGCGAAAGAGTAGTCCGTTGCCCATCCGAGAAAAATTTGCGGTTCGTAGTTGGTTTCACGGAAAGGCGACGATGCGCCGCGGTTAGAAAGCTGCCACCAGGAGCGCTGGGTATACGAGGCCGCCAGGACAGAGTTATCGCCGAGGATGCCGCGCCAGAGCGGAAACGCCAGGCTAAGCTGGAATTTTACCTCATCCTTTTTCGCTTTGTCAGCCCAGTCGTATGAATCAATCGCTTCTTTGTTCATATCGCTGGTCAGGGTGTAAAGCAGGTAATTGCTCTCATAAGGATAAAGCACAAAGGGATTATCGTGCTTTTCCAGCAGGTTGGCGATAATGCTGCCCTGAACCGCTGGCGCATCATGTACATCCCTGACGGTGGCTTCTTGAGCCTGCGCAATGGCGGGCAATAATAATGCCGCCGCAATCAGCATACGCATAGTCTTCTCCGGTGAAGCGCTGTGTGGCCATTAAATAAAAAAAGCAGGCCATTCTACACACAATCGTGCGGTGAGATCAGCGCTGTTTTCTTAAAGTGGAAAGCCGTTTTCCGCCAACATAAAATACACAATCTGTTAACATCGCAACCTTTTATCCGTGGCTACCAGGAAAATCCTTTTATGTCAGAGACTCAGTTAGATCAGGCGGCGGCCCGCCAGCTTATCGGTGAAATATTTGTCTACCAGATGCCTTTTAATCAGGCGCTGGGACTGGAGCTGGAAAGGCTTGAATCGAGCTACGCTGAACTGCGCTTCGCCAATAAAACCATGCTGGTCGGTAATGCAGCGCAGCAAATTTTGCACGGCGGGGTTATCGCCTCAGTGCTGGATGTCGCCGCCGGGCTGGTGTGCGTCAGCAGCGCCCTGACGCGTCAGGATCATATCACTGAACAGGCGCTGCGCCAGCGCCTGTCGCGCATGGGCACCATCGACCTGCGCGTCGACTATCTGCGCCCCGGACGCGGCGAACACTTTATCGCCGCCAGCAGCCTGCTGCGCGCCGGCAATAAGATCTCCGTCGCGCGCGTCGAGCTGCATAACGATGCGGGTGTCCATATCGCCAGCGCCACCGCCACCTATCTGGTGGGTTAATTTCAACCGTTCGCCCGTTTTTCCTTTAGACTGGCGCTTTTAATCTGAGAGTACGTGATGGACACACAACAAACACGCCAGGGTATCTTTTGCGCGCTGGGCGCTTATTTCATCTGGGGCGTGGCGCCGGCCTATTTCAAACTGCTTCAGCAGGTGGCGCCGGGCGAAATCATGACGCACCGCGTGATCTGGTCGGCACTGTTTATGCTGCTGCTGATCTCCGTCAGCCGCAGCTGGCCGCGGGTAAAGGTGGTTATACGTCAGCCGAAAAAGATGTTGCTGTTGGCGCTGTCGGCCACGCTGGTTGGCGGCAACTGGCTGCTGTTTATCTGGGCGGTGAATAATCACCATATGCTGGAAGCGAGCCTGGGCTATTTTATCAATCCCCTGCTCAACGTGGTGATAGGCATGCTATTCCTCGGCGAGCGCTTTCGCCGCATGCAGTGGCTGGCGGTGCTGCTGGCGACGTTCGGCGTGCTGGTGCAGCTGTGGCAGTTCGGATCGCTGCCGCTGATCGCCCTGGGGCTGGCGCTCAGCTTTTCGCTGTATGGCCTGACGCGTAAGAAAATCGCAGTGGACGCGCAGAGCGGCATGCTGATTGAAACGCTGTGGCTTTTTCCGCTGGCCTCGTGGTATCTGTTCGGTATCGCCGACAGTACCACCAGCCATCTGTCGCACAATAGCGCGACGCTGAATCTGCTGCTGATCGCCGCCGGGATTGTCACCACCATTCCGCTCATGCTGTTTACCGCCGCCGCTACGCGCCTGCGTCTCTCCACGCTCGGCTTTTTCCAGTATCTGGGGCCGACGCTGATGTTTCTGCTGGCGGTGCTGTTTTACGGCGAAGCGATGACGCCCGACAAGGCGGTGACGTTCGGCTTTATTTGGCTGGCGCTGGCGCTGTTTATTGTCGACGCGCTCTATACGCTGCGCCGTTCACGCGCGGGCAAAGCGTGAGATAAAACGCGCCATGGCCGGGCCGGTAAGCAGAATAGTGAACAGCCGCAGCGTCTGCAGCGCCATCACGAAAGCGATATCGACCCGACTGCCCGCGGCAATGATCGCCACGGTATCCAGCCCGCCCGGGCTGGTAGCCAGATAGGCAGTCAGCAGATCGACATGCAGCATTTTAGTCAGCACCCACGCCATTCCTCCGCACAGCAGCATCAGCCCGGCGATCGATGCCAGCATCTGCGGCAGCGTACGCAGCGCCAGCCGGAAAACAGGCAGCGTAAAGCGCAGGCCCACCGTCCAGCCGATCAGCGTATAGGCGGCCGCCAGCAGCCACTCCGGCACCTGCAGCGCCACCGTTCCGCTGCTTTGCAATACCGCACCGGCCAGCGCGGGCAGCAGCAGCGCCCCGGCCGGAATGCGAAAGCGCTGACCGAGATAGGCGCCCACCAACATAATGCCCAGCGTAATAGCAAAGCGCATATCCAGCGGCGGAAACCAGACCTGCGGCGCCGCGCTTTGCGCATCGTCACCGAGGCCGATACGCGCGACGATCGCGGCGGCGGTGGCGACGAACAGCACGCGCAGATACTGCATAAAAGCCACCAGCCGCGCATCGGCACCGTAGTCGGCCGCCATCGCCACCATCGCCGACGCGCCGCCGGGCGAGGAGCCCCAGGCGCCAGTCGGGCCGGGCAGATCGCTGTAGCGCACCAGCAGGAAGCCGGAAAGACCGCTGGCGGCCAGCGTCATCAGCAGCACCGCCAGCACTACCGGCCAGTCGGCGATCAGGGGATCGATAATCGAGGGAGAGAGGCTGCGGGCGATCATACAGCCCAGCACCGCCTGACAGAGAATAAACAGCCGTTTATCGATGCGCAGCGTGGCGCCCAGCAGGCCCATCGCCACGCCGACAATCATCGGCCCCAGCAGCAGCGCCGCCGGTACGTGAAAATAGTGCAGAATAAAACCCAGCAGCAGCGAGACGACAACCAGCATCGTCCATTGCTGCCAGCGCGAAAGCTTTTCCATAGAAAGGAGGATTCACCGCGGCTTGAAAACCGTAAGGTTACGCACAACCCGCGCGGAATGCCAGCGCAGCAGGGCCGGACCGGCTCTCCGGCCCGCCAGCTTTTACAGCCAGTTTTTGCGCTTGAAATAGAGGTACGGCGCCAGCCCGGCGAGGATCATCAGGCCGATGGCGCCAGGATAGCCAAAGCTCCACTTCAGTTCCGGCATAAATTCAAAGTTCATACCGTAGCTGGAGGCGACCAGCGTCGGCGGCAGGAATACCACCGACACCACCGAGAAGATTTTGATGATACGGTTCTGCTCGATATTGATAAAGCCCATCGCCGCCTGCATCAGGAAGTTAACCTTCTGGAACAGCGACTCGTTATGCGGCAGCAGCGATTCGATATCGCGCAGGATCTCGCGCGCCTGCTCCAGCTGGTTGGTCGGCAGGCGCGCCTTGCGCACCAGGAAGTTCAGCGCGCGCTGGGTATCCATCAGGCAGAGACGCACCTTCCAGCCGATATCCTCCAGCTCCGCCAGCGTGGAGAGCGCCTGATCGAACTCGTCGCCCTGCTGCCCTTCCATAATCACGCGGCTCAGCTTCTCAAGGTCGCTGTAAATGTTTTCAATTTCATCCGCCAGCTGTTCAATTTTGGTCTCAAACAGATCCAGCAGCAGTTCATAGGCGTTGCCGTCGATCAGCGTCTGGCTGCGGGCGCGCATGCGATAGAGGCGAAACGCGGGCAGTTCACGCTCGCGCAGCGTATAGAGACGGCCTTCGCGAATAGTAAACGCGACGGTGGCGTTGCCCGCATGATCTTTGGCGTCTTCATAGAAAAAGAAGGAGTGAATGTGCAGGCCATCTTCGTCCTCGAAAAAGCGGGCGGACGCTTCGATATCTTCCAGCTCAGGGCGTGTGGCCAGGCTTTGGCCCAGCTCGCTCTGCACGCGCTCGCGCTCCGCTTCTTCCGGCTCGATAAGATCGACCCATACCGACGAGATCAGGTCTTCCGGCGTGTCTTCCAGCTCCAGGCGGGTAAGGCGGCTGCGATCCAGTTTAAAAGCGCTCAGCATAGCAGTACTCCCAATTTGTCATTCAAACGGGACAATACGCCAGAACACAGAAACCTGAGTTTCAGTCAGTGATAAACGCTAACTCGCGCGACGGGAAAGAGAGTCGCTGACAACCACAAAGGCTATCAGCATAAGAGGATGGCCTTAGGGGTTGTACCTGTTGATAAGGTGATTGAGCCAGCATCGACTGGGAGTGTCCAAGGCGAAAGTCCTCTTAGGGTAATCGTGCGCGCATGTTACGCCGAGACGAAAAAGGCGTCAAGCGAAGCCGGGCGCCCTGAGAGCTGTGTGGGGCGCGGGCGGGCAACCCCGCAGCAGACGCCGGCCGGACGCGGAAAGCGAGCCGGCGGCGCCTGCTGCCCAGCAGGCTATACCGCTTCGAGGCGGGCGTAAGCGGCCACCAGCCACTTAATGCCCTGACCCTGAAACGCCACCTGCAGACGGCTGTGATCGCCGCTGCCTTCGAGATTGATAATGGTACCTTCGCCGAACTTGGCGTGGCGAACGCGCTGGCCGAGCGTAAAGCCGCTGTCGTTTTGCGCCACCGGTGTGCCCATGCGCTGATGGCTGACCGGACGGCTGATGCTGGCGCGCAGGCGCACCTCATCGACACACTCTTCCGGCAGCTCGCCGATAAAGCGCGACGGGCGATGATAAACCTCTTTACCGTACAGGCGGCGCGTTTCCGCGTAGGTCAGCGTCAGCTTTTTCATCGCGCGAGTGACGCCAACGTAGGCGAGACGGCGTTCCTCTTCCAGCCTGCCGCCTTCGTCCAGCGCCATCTGGCTGGGGAACATCCCCTCTTCCATGCCGACGATAAAGACCTGGCTAAACTCCAGCCCTTTCGCCGCATGCATGGTCATCAACTGCACCGCGTCCTGCCACTTATCCGCCTGACCTTCCCCGGCCTCCAGCGCGGCGTGCGACAGGAACGCCTGCAGGGGCATCAAATCTTCATCTTCATCCTGGTAGCTGTACTGACGCGTGGCGTTCACCAGCTCCTCTAAGTTTTCGATGCGCGTCTGGCCCTTTTCGCCCTTCTCCTGCTCATACATCAGCCACAGGCCGGAATCTTTGATCACCCGGTCGGTCTGAACGTGCAGCGGCAGCTCGGCGGTCTCCTGCGCCAGCGAATCCACCAGTTCGGTGAAGCGCTGCAGCGCGGCGGCGGCGCGGCCGGCCAGCGCTTTTTCCTGCAGCAGCTCGCGGCTGGTCTGCCAGAGCGTCAGCTGGCGATCGCGCGATGCCTGACGCACCACGTCCAGCGTGCGGTCGCCGATGCCGCGCGTCGGCGTATTGACCACGCGCTCAAAAGCAGCGTCGTCGTTACGGTTAGCGATCAACCGCAGGTAGGCCAGCGCATCTTTAATCTCTTGTCGTTCGAAGAAGCGCATGCCGCCATAAATGCGGTACGGCATGCTGGCCTGCAGCAGCGCCTCTTCCAGCACACGCGACTGGGCGTTGCTGCGGTAGAGGATGGCGCAGTCGTTCAGCGCCCCGCCATTCTCCTGCCACACTTTGATGCGGTTAACCACGAAGCGCGCTTCATCCAGCTCGTTAAACGCGCAGTAGAGCGAAATCGGATCGCCGTCGCTACCGTCGGTCCACAGCTCTTTGCCGAGACGGCCATTGTTGTTGGCGATCAGGGCGTTGGCTGCCTTCAGAATATTGTTGGTGGAGCGGTAGTTTTGCTCAAGGCGGATGGTCTCTGCGCCGCGGAAATCTTGCAGGAAGCGCTGGATGTTCTCCACCTGCGCGCCGCGCCAGCCGTAGATAGACTGATCATCGTCGCCGACGATCATCACCCGGCTGCTGTCACCGGCCAGCAGCCGGATCCAGGCGTACTGAATATTGTTGGTATCCTGGAACTCGTCCACCATGATGTTGGTGAAGCGTTCACGGTAGTGGTTAAGGATATGCGGCTTCGTCAGCCATAGCTCATGGGCGCGCAGCAGCAGCTCGGCGAAATCGACCAGCCCGGCGCGATCGCACGCCTCCTGGTACGCCTGGTAAACGCGCAGCCAGGTTTGCTCGACCGGATTGCCGTAGCTTTCGATATGGTGCGGACGCAACCCCTCATCTTTTTTGCCGTTGATGTACCACATCGCCTGACGCGGCGGCCACTGTTTCTCATCCAGGTTCATCGCTTTGATCAAACGCTTCAGCAGGCGCAGCTGATCTTCACTGTCGAGGATCTGGAAATCCTGCGGCAGGCGGGCATCGAGATGATGCGCGCGCAGCAGGCGGTGCGCCAGGCCGTGGAAGGTGCCGATCCACATGCCGCCCTGGCTGGTGCCGATCAGCTGTTCAATACGATGGCGCATTTCCGCTGCGGCCTTGTTGGTGAAGGTCACCGCCATAATCGAATAGGGCGAGCAATTCTCTACCGTCAGCAGCCAGGCGATACGATGCACCAGCACGCGTGTCTTGCCGCTGCCCGCGCCCGCCAGCACCAGCAGGTTGGTGCGCGGCGCCGCAACGGCTTCGCGCTGTTTATCATTCAGGCTGTTTAGCAGGTCAGAAACGTCCATAAGCACCGTCAGTCAGGAAAAACGCACCAGTGAGACACTGGATATTTGTACAGAAGATTATAACAACGCCGTCAGCGATGCCAACTGCGTAATTTCAACATGCGGCAACAGGCGCGCATCGCTAACCTGCATCAGGTTGCCCTCGCGCAGGTTGATCCAGCAGGCCTGCATGCCGCAGCGCACCGCGCCGGCAACGTCTGTCGTCAGATCGTCGCCCACGTGCAGAATGTTTTCCGGGGCGAGATCGAGCCGCTGCGCCGCCAGGTGATACATATCCTGGTAGGGTTTGGCGCGCCCGTGCGGGCCGGCGCGCAGCACGAACTGGAAATAGCCGTCGAGCCCGAACAGATGCGGCTCGGCGTTGCCGTTGGTGATCGCCACCAGCGGCACGCGTTCCGCCAGCGCGGCCAGCGTGGTATGCGTCTCCGGCGGTACGCTGATTTGGCTGCGCCAGTGAGCGAATACCGCCATCACCTTATTCGACCCCGCCTGCGCCTCGGCAGGCGTCAGTCCCGCTTCCAGCATCGCCTGCTCGACGGTGCGGCGTCGCCATTCGGTGACGTCGTGGTAGATCTCGGGCTCCTCGGCCAGCAGCCGGTCGCGTAATGTTTGATACGCGGCGGTAGAGAAATCGCGCAGGCTGGGATGGTATTCCTGCAAAAAGCGGTGCGACTCCTCGGTGGTCTTCAGGATCACCGGATAGTTGTCATACAGCGTGTCATCGAGATCGAAAGTGATCGCTTTGATCGGCTTCAGCCGACGATAAAAATGCATCAGGATTTTCCTCGTTTGGCGCGCGGATGCGCCGCATCATACACCGACGCCAGATGTTGAAAGTCGAGATGGGTATAAATTTGCGTCGTGGAAAGGTTGGCGTGCCCTAACAGCTCCTGCACCGCGCGCAGATCGCCGCTCGACTCCAGCATATGCGTGGCGAAAGAGTGGCGCAGCTTGTGGGGATGCACGTGGCTGCTGACACCCTGCTTAACGCCCCACTCCGCAAAGCGCTTCTGCACATTGCGCACCGAAATGCGCCGTCCCTCTTTCGAGATAAACAGCGCGTCGTTTTCCGGCGCGTAGATATCGCGCAGCGTCAGCCATTTTTGTACCCACTCTACCGCTGTACGGCCAATGGGCAGACGGCGCTCTTTGCTGCCTTTACCCGTAACCCAGACTTCGCCCGCCTCCAGATCGAGATGGCGACAATCGATGCCCACCAGCTCGGAGAGACGCAGCCCGGCGCCGTACATCACTTCCATCATCGTTCGGTCGCGTACCGCCAGCGGATCGCTCTGGTCGATAGCCAGCAGTTGATTCACCTCGTCGACGTCGATATTTTTCGGCAGATGGCGCGCGGCGCGCGGCGTGGCGATCCCTTTTGCCGGGTTCGCCTTCAGCGCGCCCTGGCTGACCATCCAGTCCAGAAAGCTGCGCAGCGCGGAAAGGCGCAGCGCCAGACTGGCGGGCTGCAAACCGGCGCGACGGCTGCGCGCCGCCAGCTGACGCACATGCGCCGGCTCCAGCTGCGCCCAGTCGGCGATATTCATCTCGTCAGCCAGCTGCATCAGCGCCGCCAGCTGGCGCGCATAGTTTTCATGGGTTAGCGGGCTGAGCTGACGCTCAACCTTCAGGTAGCGCAGAAAGCCCTCGACGGCGGCCTGCAGCGCAAGCTGGCTCATGCGCGCGCAACCCAGCGGCTGAGTAGCGCCGGCAGCATCAGCGCCAGATAGTGCAGCAGCAGCGTGCCCTGCCCGGGCTGATAGTGATGCGTATCGCGGCTGCTGAACATCAGCACGCCCAGCTCGCCGCGTTCGCCGAACAGCGACATCGCCACCGAGCCGACCGAACGCGCCTGCGGCAGCAGCAGCAGCAGCTCCGGCCCGTTCAGCGAGCCGAGATAGTGCTGCTCTTTGCCCAGCCGCTGAATGCGCACCGGCTCAAACGCCTGACGCGATAACGCCAGCTGCGTAAAGCTGGAGGGCGCGCCTAACTGCCAGCGATCGCTGAACAGCCGCACATCCGCGCCGGCCAGGCCCAGATCGCGCGCCCAGCGTTGAAGACGGTTGAGCATCTCCTGCAGCGAAGGTGCGGAAGCCAGATGACCCTGCAGGCTCAGCAGACGATCGAAAAGCTGATGGTTGGCGGACGCCTGCTCCATCAGCTGCGTAATTTCATTTTCCAGCTGATGGATATGGTTGCGCTGACGCGCCATATGCCATTCCACCAGCGAGACGGTGCCGCGCACCGGGTGCGGTACCGCCATCTGTTCAACCTGGCGCGCGTTGCGAATAAAGAAATCTGGATTTTGCAGCAGATAGTCGCACACCGCCTGATCGTCCAGCATCAGCGCGGCGGCTGTCTCTCCGACATGTTTCATAGATGAATAAACCCGTCATAAACGTGCGTGGCCGGTCCGGTCATATAGAGCGGATTTCCCGGCCCTTTCCATGCGATATACAGCGTGCCGCCCGGCAGATCGACGCGCACTTTTTCCGCCAGCAGCCCCTGCTGGATGCCGCTGGCCACCGCCGCGCACGCCCCGCTGCCGCAGGCCTGTGTTTCACCCGCGCCGCGCTCATAAACGCGCAGGCGAATATGATCCGGAGTAACCACTTCCATAAAACCGACGTTGACCCGCTCCGGGAAGCGCTCATGACTTTCCAGCACCGGCCCCAGCGTTTCAACCGCGGCGGTTTTGACACTGGCGACCTGGATCACGCAGTGCGGATTGCCCATGGAGACCACGCCGAACATGATGGTTTGCTCGGCGACGCGCAGCAGATACAGGCTTTCCGCCTTATTGGCGCGAAACGGCACCTGCTGCGGCTCGAAATTGGGCTCGCCCATGTTGACGCGCACCTGCTCATCGCTGTTGACGCTCAATACCATGCGTCCGGTCTGGGTGCTGACGCGGATATCGCTTTTGTTGGTCAATCCTTTCAGGCGGACAAAGCGGGCGAAACAGCGCGCGCCGTTGCCGCACTGCGCCACTTCGCTGCCGTCGGCGTTGAAGATACGGTAGTGGAAATCGAGGTCGGGATCGTAAGGCGGCTCGACGATCAATAGCTGATCGAAGCCGATGCCCAGATGACGATCCGCCAGACGGCGGATCAACTCCGGCGAGAAATAGACATTTTGCGTGACGGCGTCAACGACCATAAAGTCATTGCCAAGACCGTGCATTTTCGAGAACTGCATTTTCTGCTCCGCCGGCTGGGCCATCATGGTTACTGGGTCGCCTGAGCGGCCGTATCCGGGCGGGTCAGGTTATTCTCCTGCTGGCCATCCGGCTGAGTCGCCGTTGAAGAAGGGGGGGTCTGCTCGACAGGCGGCTGCGGCGCGCTCTGTTTCGGCTTATCCTGCGGCGGAAAATAGAGCGGGCCTTTCAGTCCGCAGCCGGCCAGGCTGGTCAACGCCAGCGCCATTGCCAGACGGCAAAGGATTGTCTTCATGCTATTCCTGCTTATGTTTGATGCGTTTACCTGGTTGCTTATCATCGCAGCTGACTTTGGAAAAGCAACAGGAAAAGGTGACGTGATGTGCGGCATCTCACTCTTGTCAGACGATGTTGTAAAATCCTGCGGCGCGTTATACTGCGCCAAAACGTTAAGGAAGCAATGATGAACGACAGTGAATTTCACCAGCTGGCCGATCGCCTGATGTTAACCATCGAAGAGTATTTTGACCGCTGGGACGGCGACAGCGATATCGACTATGAAACCCATGCCGGCATCATGACGCTCAGCTTTGAAAACGGCAGCAAAATCATTATCAACCGCCAGGAGCCGCTGCATCAAGTCTGGCTGGCGACCAAAGGCGGCGGCTACCATTTCGACTATCGCGACGGAGAGTGGATTTGCAACCGCAGCGGCGGCAACTTCTGGCAACTGCTGTCGGATGCCTGCAGCACGCAGTCGGGCGAAACGGTGTCGTTTCGTTAAGGCGCCGGCGGCTTGCCAAACGCGAGCAGAACGCAAAGCCCCCGGTGGGGCTTTGTTTTAAAAAATATATTTGGTTAACCGGACGATCCGATTTGCCTTACTCTGCCATAGATAAAATTTAGGATTCGACCGGCCTTCTCTTTCCCAACGGCTGCCCCACTCATCGGCAGAAACATATTGATATCCCAATCTTTTCAGATAGCTTTCTAAGGCGGCCGTTTCCGTTGCGTCACGATACACAACAGTACTCATTTCGGGAGAAGGACCGTCCATCATGCGAAAGCGAAAGTAGTAATCCTTCGCAATACGTGGCGCGTCTTTGATGTCTTTATCAACATAAGCATAATAAAGCCACCAGTCGCTCTCTTTAAAGCCAGCGCGCTGATTGGCTACCTTCATCATTTGGCAATCGACCAAAGTTAAGACGATCGCCATCACCGCCATTATTCCCAATACCCGTTTTAGCCATCTCACTCTGATGCTTTCTCCCACTGAACCACTACCTGAGCCCCTGCATCGATACGACGAACAATATCAGAGTCAAACCGGGTAAACGGATCGATCGACATCATAAAATCTGGCAACCTGCCTTTATAAGGGAGAGGAGGCTGGCGCTTATCGATGGGATCCGGAAACAGCAGCGGGTTGAACCCTTTATTTTTAAAACTGCCGAGCGCGCCATAGTAATCCCAGCGCCGCAGCGCCGCCTCTTTGCTCACGATGTTGAGCCACGGCCAGTAATTTTGCGGTCGGACAACTTTATAAAAGCCCAACAGGTCAGAAACCAGATCCTCAGCGCTAAAGCCGCTATCGGTATACCAGCTAAAAAAGGGCATTGATTGCCAGTTCTCAAAGGCGATGGCCGTTTCCATCATCAGCGCCAGCGTAATACTGTGCCTTTCAGATAATGAACGCCCCCGCTTAATATTCCAGCGCGAACTACGGCCGGTGCGAACCTGCCTGTATTTCATGGTTTGCTGGTACTCAACCAGATAGTAAGGCTGCCCGCTGGCCTCACCTCTTGCCATCTGCCCGAGGCAGTCTGTTATATCCTCTCCAGACGCATGCCCTAAATCTATCCAGCCCAAAACCTCTGAATAAACCAGTCCATACTCTTTTTCCCTTGGTGCCAGAGGATCAATAATCTCTTCCCGCTTGCTCATCGCCGTCCCTGCTGATGGATAAGGCGGAAAAGCGTCCGCCGCTTCAGGCAAAATAAAGCAGGTGCGCATCAGCGCCCGTAAGACCTGTCGCGAAAGAGAGCAAAAAAGAGCAGGCGGACCGGTCAGCGATCGGCGCGGACCAGGTTCAGAGAGGAAAGATGAAAGGTAAAGCGGTGCCCGCAGGCTTAGTGCATCTGGAAGCGCTGCGGATAGTCGTTGCTATTGCTGTCCGGCAGGTTGGCGCAGAGCTGCGTCAGCGCCTGGCTGCGGAACGGGATAACCTGCGTACGGTCGTCCGCTTTCACAATCTGATAGAACTGCGGCAGGTTAAAGTTAACGAAGCTGGAGCCGTAGGTGAAGCGGTCGTGCGATGAAGAGTAGAAGCGGCTGACATCGCGCACCAGCTCCTCTTTGCTGCCTTCGCAGTGGTGATAAACCTCAATACGGTTCGCTTCATCCAGAATATAGATGTTAAAGCCGCTGTCGGTGTTGGTATCCTCGAAGAAGAACTGAATGATCCCTTCGCTGGCGTAGCCGTTGACCACCGGCGGCAGCTGCACCTGCTCCGTCTCTACTTTAATAGAGAGGCCGTGCAGCTTGTTATTTGAGATGGCGCCGTAGAACTCCACCGCATTTTCCAGCTTCTGCACCGAAACGCCGAGACGCTCGAAGAAAAGCCCCCAGGTTTGGCCGGCGACCCGCAGCGCTTTAAAGCGGCCCGGATCCTGACGTGTGCTGGAGAGACGCAGCTCGATGCATTCGGAGACCAGCTGCTGCACGCGCGTACGGATCAGGCCGCGCAGATGTTGGCTGTAACAGAAAACCTCCACCGCATCGGGCGGCGCGGCATCCTGATGCATTTTGCCAAGAATGGTTTTTAACGCCTCCAGCATCGCCTGTTCGCCGTTGAAGTGCAGCGTGCGCACTTCATTCCATGAGTTGCGATAGAGCAGATCGACGCTGCCGATCAGGCACTGCTGCTGCTGGCCGAAGCTAAAGACATCCAGCTTGCGGAAATCGAAATGCACCACCTGATTGCGGAAGGCGGCGGTCGGGTCATATTCCAGATTGACGATCAGCGCCAGATGGCGAATTTCGCACGGGCTGTAGAGCGCTTTCGCCGTCGGTGCCGGCAGACGCAGCGGAAAATGGTGCGAGACATCCGCCACCAGCTCCTGTAGCCGCGCCAGATCGCACACCTCATTGCCTTTAATATGCAGCCGGGTTCTTTCCGTCAGCAGCCCGTTAAACCACGCCCACGCCACCAGCTTATTCAGGTAGCGGTTATATTCCAGCGGCTGATGGCTGATGATAGAACTCATATCAGGCGCCTGGTTATAGAGGTACCAGCCGGAACGGTTGGCGCGCCCTGCCGGGACGTGAATAAAGGTCAGGTGCGGTTCGGACAGATCGGGGGAAATCTGCGGGTTAACCAGCGTTACCTTGCCCGGCAGCGCTTCAAAGGCGGCATAAAGCTTGCGCGTCAGCACGCCAATATCCTGCGGGCTGGCACTGACGCTTAAATTGTTGCGGCGCGCAAAGCGAATCAGGTTACGGTAGCTCTGCATCATCGCATCCAGCAGCTCATTATGCGCTTCGCGCACGCGTTCGATTTTCCAGTCGGCGCGGCTGTCGAGGATCGCGAGACGCGCCTCGTCCCAGCCCCACTCGCTGACCAGCTGCGCCAGAATTTCGCGGCGCCAGCCGGAACGCTGCGGATTTTCATCCTGCGACAGCTTTTCGCATACCTTCAGATAAAAACAGCGGCGCACCAGATCGAGACGCGCATGGTCATCGATGCTAATCAGATATTGCGTGACGCGTTCCAGCATCATGCAGTAGGAGTCGAGACCAAAGGAGACGATTTCGCCGTCATGCAGCCGCTGCTTGATATCCATCGCCAGCAGGCGGGTACGGGGATATTCCCAGGAGTAAGCTTCCAGCAGCAAAGTTTTCAGCACCGCCTTATAAGGCGAATCGATGCTTTTATAGAGCTGCCAGAGGCTGGCGCCGAAATATTCCTCGGCGGAGAGCGTACTGAGCCCGCCCAGATCAAGCCACTCATTCGGCGTCAGTACGCCCTGCGCGTAAAGCGACATCACATAATCGTCGTAATGCTCTTCTTCTTCGCCAGGCACCATGTTCCACAGAATGCGTTTGCCCGCCATGCGCACCGCGGTACGATAGAATTCGTCCAGCAGCAGGATATGTTGGGTAGAGCCGCAGTCTTCGCCGCCGAGGCTGCCGCTTTCATTGTGGCGAAAGCGGTTTTCGTCGATCAGGAAAAAACTGACCTCCACACCCATCGCGGCGCACCATTTTTCCAGCAGCTGACATTTTTTCTGCAGCGCCAGGCGCTCTTCACCATCCAGCCAGGATTGATGGCAGACCCAGATATCCAGATCGGACGTGCTGTTTTGCCCAACGGAGGAGGTACTGCCCATAGAGTAGACGCCGGTGATCGGCATCTCCCCTTTAGGCGGTATGGCGACGTCGCAGCCCGACTTCTGTTCAATATCCTGCAGATAGCGCAGCTGGTTTTCATCAGACGTGTAAAAGCTGATGCCGTATGGAACGTTACCTTCAAGGTAGCCCGGCATCTGCGGATGATGATGATGTAATAAGGTTGGCAGCAGACCATATACCTGCTGGAAAGCAGGTCCCATTGCGGCCAGCGCGCGGTCGACACGCAGCTGGTTAATGGCATCCAGTCTCTGTTTCAGTGTCTCAATGTAGAGGTACAAGACGTCTCGCCTGATTATCCCAGTGCTTATAAATAACCCTGTTTCCGGGATCCGCCGCTTCATTTAAAAAAATTTTCGGGCAGATTACTGCTGGAAACGTGATCAATCTAACACCTGGCAGATTGACCGTAAAGAAAGTTGCGCTACTTAACAGTTTAGCACGCTTTATCCACCGATCGACCTGGCCTTTCCCTTCTACGCTTTTCCTTGCCGTCTCAAAATCGCGGAAACTGACAGCCTTCCTGTATCAATGATAGGATAATCAGTGAACGATCAAAACGGTATCAAGCATGTTAGACAAAATTTTAAGAATTGCCACCAGGCAAAGTCCGCTCGCTTTGTGGCAGGCACAATATGTTCAGCAGCGTCTGATGGCCTGCCATCCGGGCCTGCGCGTAGAGCTGGTGCCGATGGTGACGCGCGGCGACATTATCCTCGATACGCCGCTGGCGAAAGTGGGCGGCAAAGGGCTGTTCGTGAAAGAGCTGGAACTGGCGATGCTGGAAAACCGTGCCGATATCGCGGTGCATTCCATGAAGGATGTGCCGGTTGAATTTCCGCAAGGCCTGGGGCTGGTGACCATTTGCGAACGCGACGATCCGCTGGATGCCTTCGTCTCAAACCATTACGCCACCCTTGATGCACTGCCGCAGGGTGCCGTGGTCGGCACCTCCAGCCTGCGCCGACAGTGTCAGCTGGCCGCACTGCGCCCCGATCTGCAGATCCGCTCGCTGCGCGGCAATGTCGGCACCCGTCTGTCAAAGCTGGATGCCGGCGACTATGACGCCATTATTCTCGCCGCCGCCGGGCTGAAGCGTCTCGGCCTGCATGACCGCATTCGCTATGCGATTCCGGCGGAGGTCTCCCTGCCCGCCGTAGGCCAGGGCGCGGTCGGGATTGAGTGTCGTCTCGACGATGAGCAAACCATTATGCTGCTGGCGGCGTTAAACGATGACGACACTGCTACGCGCGTGAAAGCCGAACGCGCAATGAATATGCGTCTTGAAGGCGGCTGCCAGGTGCCGATCGGCAGCTATGCGCTGCTGGAAGGCGACGATATCTGGCTACGCGGACTGGTCGGCTCGCCGGACGGCTCAACGATGATTCGCGGTGAACGCCGCGGCCCGCGCGCCCAGGCGGAACAGCTGGGGATCTCGCTGGCGGATGAGCTGCTGAGCAACGGCGCGCGCGCGATCCTGCAGGATGTCTATCAGGGGAATCCGCCGAAATGAGCATCCTCGTCACCCGCCCTTCTCCCGCAGGCGTTGAGCTGGTGACGCGCCTGTGCGCCCTTGGGCGTGCCGCCTGGAGCTTTCCGCTTATCGAATTCACCCCCGGCCGCGAACTGGCTCAGCTGCCGCAGCAGCTGGCGGCGCTGACGCCGGGCGACCTGGTTTTTGCGCTATCGCAGCATGCCGTCGAGTACGCGCAGCCCTGTTTGCGCCAGGCTGGTTTAACATGGCCCGCTGCGCTGGACTATTATGCTATAGGGCGCAGCACAGCGCTGTCGCTGCACAGCGTCAGCGGACGGGAAGTCACCTGGCCGCACGACCGCGAAACCAGCGAAATGCTGCTGCAGCTGCCGACGCTGCGACGCCTGAAAGGAAAAAAGGCGCTGATCCTGCGCGGCAACGGCGGCCGGGAGCTGCTTGGCGAGACGCTGGCGCAGCGCGGCGCGGAAGTGCGTTTTCTGGAGTGTTACCAGCGCTGTGAAAAGTATTATCACGGCCCCAGCGAAGGAAAACGCTGGCGCGACCGCGGCATCGATACGCTGGTGGTCACCAGCGGCGAGATGCTGCAACAACTTCATCAGCTGTTCCCTGCGATCGACCGTGAGGAATGGCTGCTGCGCTGTCGGCTGATAGTCGTCAGCGATCGTTTGGCTACCCTGGCCAGGGAACTTGGCTGGAACCATATCACGGTAGCTGATGGTGCTGATAACGACGCGTTGATGCGCGCGTTACAATAAACTTGAAAATGGGATGTGCCACAATGACGGAACAAAAAGATTCCTCCGCCATGGTTGAAGAGACCACTCCTGCGGTAGAAACCCAGACCCCGCCTGTAAAAAAGCCGCCGCGTAAAGCGGGCCAGACCGGTACCGCGCTGGGCGCGCTGGCGATAGTGATTGCGCTGGCGATCGGCGCCGGGCTATGGGTTAACGCGCATCAGCAGGCGCAGCAGCAGGCGCAGGTCAGCCAGACGCTCAGCGAGCAGCTGACGGCGCTGCAGCAGCAGAGCGAGCGCGAGAAGACGCAGTTAACGCAGCAGCTGACGACGCAGACCGCTGACCTGCAAACCGCTCGCGAGCAGCAGGCGGCGCTGAGCCGTCAGCTGGATGAGCTGAAAGAGAAAGTGGCCGCCATTTCAGGCAATGATGCACGCACCTGGCTGTTGGCGCAGGCGGACTATCTGGTGAAACTGGCAGGCCGCAAACTGTGGAGCGATCAGGATGTCACTACCGCGGCGGCGCTGCTGAAAAGCGCGGACGCCAGCCTGGCGGATATGAACGATCCCAGCCTGGTGCCGGTGCGTCGCGCGCTGACTCAGGATATCAGCAACCTTTCTGCTGTCAGCCAGGTCGATTACGACGGTATTATTCTGAAGCTGAATCAGCTTTCTAACGGCGTCGATAATCTGCGTCTGGCGGATAATGACAGCGATGACGCGCCGATGGACGCCGACAGCAACGAACTGACCTCATCGCTGCGTGAATGGCGGCAGAACCTGGTGAAGAGCTGGCACAACTTTATGGATGATTTTATTACCATCCGTCGCCGCGATAACACCGCCGAACCGCTGCTGGCGCCGAACCAGGATGTCTATCTGCGCGAGAATATTCGCTCGCGCCTGCTGATCGCCGCCCAGGCGGTGCCGCGTCATCAGGATGAGATCTACCGTCAGTCGGTGGATACCGTCTCGACCTGGGTGCGCGCCTGGTTTGATACCAACGACGCCAGCACCAAATCGTTCCTGGCTCAGCTGGATGATTTAAGCCAGCAGAGCGTGTCGATGGAGATCCCCGAGGCGCTGGAAAGCCAGCCGCTGCTGGATAAGCTGATGCAGACGCGGGTGCGTAACCTGCTGGCGCAGCCCGCTGAGCCGGCGCAACCGCAGCAGGGAGAGTAACGATGCTAAAAGTCTTTGTACTGTTCCTGCTGCTGATCGCCGGCATCGTGGTCGGTCCGATGATCGCCGGCCATCAGGGCTACGTGCTTATTCAGACCGACAACTGGAATATTGAAACCAGCGTCACCGGGCTGGCGATTGTGTTGATTGTCGCGCTGCTGGTTATCCTCGGCGTCGAATGGCTGCTGCGCCGTCTGTTTCGTACCGGCGCCAGAACGCGCGGCTGGTTCTTAGGCCGTAAGCGCAATCGCGCCCGCCGCCAGACGCACGAAGCGCTGGTGAAGCTGGCTGAAGGTGACTATCGCCAGGTGGAAAAACTGCTCTCGCGCAACGCCGATCATGCCGAGCAGCCGGTGGTCAACTACCTGCTGGCCGCCGAAGCTGCACAGCAGCGCGGCGACGAAACGCGCGCCAATCAGCATCTGGAGCGCGCCGCTGAGCTGGCGCATAACGATCCGATCCCGGTTGAGATTACACGCGTACGCCTGCAGCTGGCGCGTAATGAAGATCACGCCGCCCGTCATGGCATCGATCGGCTGCTGGACGTGGCGCCACGTCATCCGGAAGTGCTACGTCTGGCGGAGCAGGCCTATGTTCGCACCGGCGCCTGGGGCGCGCTGCTTGATATCCTGCCGGCGATGGAAAAAGCGCAGGTGGCGGATGAAGAGCATATTAAAGCGCTGCGCCAACAGTGCTGGCTGGGCCTGATGAGCCAGGCAATGGCCGATCAGGGCAGCGAAGGCCTGAAGCGCTGGTGGCAGAGCCTTAGCCGTAAAACGCGCCATGAAACCGCGCTGCAGGTGGCGATGGCGGATCATCTTATTGCTTGCGACGATCATGAAACCGCCCAGCAGATCGTGCTGGACGGCCTGAAGCGCAGCTACGACGAGCGTTTGATCCTGCTGATGCCAAGGCTGAAAACCGGCAATCCGGAACAGCTGGAAAAAGCGCTACGCCAGCAGATTAAACAGCACGGCGCGACGCCACTGCTGCATAGCACGCTTGGACAGCTGTTGATGAAGCATGGCGAATGGCAGCAGGCGGGCGACGCGTTCCGCGAAGCCTTAAAGCAGCGTCCCGACGGCTTCGATTACGCCTGGCTGGCGGACACGCTGGATCGTCTGCATCGGCCGGAAGAGGCGGCGCAGATGCGACGCGAAGGCCTGCTGCTGACCCTGAAGAATAATCGTTAAGGTCATCCAGGTTAAACAGCCGGGGAAACCCGGCTTTTTTTGTCTCTGCGCCCTGCCCGGCAAGCTTCCTTTTCCTTTTTCCGCACGCAAAAAAAACACCTGCCTAAAAAGGCAGGTGTAAAAATCAGGTCGGTAAGACAACCGAATTGGTACCCGACTCAACGTAGTGCCCTGAACTCCAATAAAGCGAACGATATTGGCTGGCTGGACAACAGGTACCCTAATTGGCTCTGCATCATTCCTGAGTTTATGAAGCCGAAGCGAGCATAAGAGGTGGAATGAGCATCTACACCTCTATTATTGCACAGGCTGTGCCAAAGTGGGATTTATCGCACCCTGGATTTTCCTATCCCATTGAAAATACGTAATAACTATTTTACAGCAGCGGCTTTTTTCTGAGGCTTTTATGTCGCCAGCGGACAACATTGCCAGCGTAATTTGTCGCTATCCTGAGACAACAGATAGCGCAGCGCTATAAATCGAATAAGATCAGCAATTTAAACGTCTCTGATTTGAGACAAAAGCGGGAATGTGTGCCGACATTTTTAGTATGCCTGTCGGCACCCGGGCCGCCGCCAGTCACGGCGAAAGCAGCGTCAGGCTACGGTAAAGAGGCGAACGGGCGCATTGTGTGGATAAAAGGGTGTTGCACGGGCCAGACGATTGCGAATCATGCGGCTCAGAAAAGAATGATAAAACGCAGCGGCGACCGCAATAAAGAGATCGGCATCAAGCAGTATGGCTTTCACGGCAGGGTTTCCACAGCGCGCAGCAGGCCATAAGGATAAGGATAAGGATAAGGATAAGGATAAGGATAAGGATAAGGATAAGGATAAGGATAAGGATAAGGATAAGGATAAGGATAAGGATAAGGAGGAAACTACAACAGCAGCGGGGGACAAAAACAAAAAAACCTGCCAGTGCAGGTTAATAAGATGGTCGGCGAGAGAGGATTCGAACCTCCGACCCACTGGTCCCAAACCAGTTGCGCTACCAAGCTGCGCTACTCGCCGACGTAATGCTCTTACTCTTACTACTTTCTCTTGCCTGGTGCGAAGAGAGGGACTTGAACCCTCACGTCCGTTAAGACACTAACACCTGAAGCTAGCGCGTCTACCAATTCCGCCACCTTCGCATGTTCCAGCAAAAGTTGGGGTGGCTAATGGGACTCGAACCCACGACAACTGGAATCACAATCCAGGGCTCTACCAACTGAGCTATAGCCACCATTACTTCTTACTTCTACTAACGCGGTAAATGTTACCACCGCAGCTCTTGCGCCTGTCTAATGGCGCGCCCGACAGGATTCGAACCTGAGACCTCTGCCTCCGGAGGGCAGCGCTCTATCCAGCTGAGCTACGGGCGCGTAGCGCCGTTGCGGATGGGGATACTACGGATTTGCACCGAAGCTGTCCAGTGCTTTTTAAAGAAAAAAACGCGTTTGATTACGCTTTGTGCATTCCGTCTAAACAAACGCCACTTTGGCTGGCTAAGCGGCTAAAAAGCCGCCGTTTACTGCTTTCACGCTGCTGATTCCGTGCGTTTACAGCTGGCCGCCGTAGTAATAGCGCAAAAATTTAATTAAGCGCAGCTGGCGGCGCAGGCGGCTCGGCTGGCTTAACAGGCGGTAAAGCCACTCCAGCCCCATCCGCTGCCAGATAAGCGGCGCGCGCTTAACGTGCCCGGTGAAAACATCGTAGGTGCCACCAACACCCATATAGAGCGCCTGCGGCCAGACCGCCTTGCACGCCTGCATCAGCAGCTCCTGCCTGGGCGAGCCCATCGCCACCGTAACGATCTGCGCCCCGCTCGCAGCCACGCGGCTGAACAGCGCTTCGCGATCGTCTTCTTTAAAGTAGCCGTGCTGCGTACCGACGATATTGACGTTCCACTGACGCTGCAGCTTTACTACTGTCTCTTCCATGACCTGCGGTTTGCCGCCGATAAGGAAAACCGGTATGCCCTGCTCCCCTGCGCGCGCCATCAGCGCCTCCCATAAGTCGGCGCCGGCGATGCGCGTTACCTGCGCCTGCGGATACTTCTTGCGAATCGCGCGCACAATACTGATGCCGTCGGGATACTTGATCTCCGCTGCGTCAATCAGCTGGCGCAGCGCCGGCTCGGCCTCATAGGTCAGCACCTTTTCCGCATTGATGGCGACCAGCGTTCCGCTACGCGCCGCGCCGTCGGGGCAGAGATAATCCAGGCACGCCGTCATATCGGCAAAGCCGTGCAGCCGGATGCCGCGGATCGAATACTGGGGCGCGTTTGGCGCAACTTCCATTTCAAACATCCTCACATCACTCTGGCGACGCTGTCAGCGTTCCGGTCGGCGGCGCGCGGCGGCGGCGCGGACGGATCAAACCGGCGCTGTCGAACAGCCAGAAAAGTAGCTTAGCCACCACCACGCAGGCGGCGAAAATCAAACAGAAAAAGACGACGCGGCTGACGAAAGCGTCCAGCCCTTCACGCGCCAGCACGATAATATTGAACACCGCGCCAAAGCAGAAGCTTTGCAGAATAGCGGAAGTGTAGCGATTAGGATGCTCCCTGCCACGTTCATACAGCCAGTCGAACCATTTGATAATCAGCCCCACCGCCACCGCGCCTAACGGAATAAAGGCCGCGCCGCCCATCACCACCAGCGAGCCGAGCAGGGTCGGGGAAATCGCCAGCCCGGAATGGTTATTCAGCACTTCCCAGGTAAAGTAGTTGGCGCTGTTCAGCACCAGCGAAGGGCGCCCCGGCCAGAGCCAGCCGGGAATATAGACGTAAAAATCACGCGCTATCGGCGCCAGCCCCTGGAAATGGATGTTGTCGTAGTTCTGCAGCAGTAGCGCCAGGTTTTCCCATGGCGAGAAAGTATCGCGCGTCAGATACAGGAAGGTATAGAGCGCCTCCGCGCCGCTGACATCCAGGTTATAGCGGCGCAGCGCCAGCCAAAACATGCCAACGATGCCGAACGCGCCCGCCGCCGCCAGCATCCAGAGCGTGATCCAGCCACGGATGATGCCGATAAACAGAAACAGGGAAAAGGCGATGATGATATTGGCGCGCGTGCCGCCGACAATCGCATAGGTCAACAGACCGAAGGCGACAGTGCTGGCAAGGAAAAAGAGCCACGCCTTACGTCCCGGCTGCAGGAAGTAAACCACCAGCATCGCCGGAATAAAGAAGTAGAAGAAGCGCTTTAACGCCACGCCGGAGACGTCGCTGGAAAATATTTCGCTGTAGGCATGCAGACGGAACAGCAGGAAGCCGTTGCGCATAAAGAATATCGCCACCGTCACCAGCGCCAGCAGCGCGAGAATGCCCCAGATCAGATGCGCCTCTACCCGGTTAACGGTCAACAGACCGCGCTCGCGTCGCGTCTGCCGCGCGCGCAGGCGCGTCTTATAGCTAACGTAATAGATCGCATAAAAACTGCCGGCGGCAAGCAGCGCCTGCAGCAGGAACGTCGGCGGCACTACCGCCACGTTGAAGCGAAACACCAGCAGGCTGGTAAGCGGAAAGCCGAAATAGAACGTCAGCAAAAACAGCAGCGAGAAAAAGACATTGAAGTTAAAGCGCACGCGACGGAACTCGCGCCACGTCAGGGTGAGGATAAAGGCCAGGGAAACCAGCCACACCAGCAGCAGGCCGCCAAACTCTGCGAGGCTCATCGCGACTCTCCTTCTGCAAGGGCCAGCGCCCGTTGCCAGCCAGCCACAAACGCGGGATCGAAAAAGGCGATCTGGTGCTTATCGATACCGGTAAGCTGTCGACGCGCCTGCGCAACGATCTCTTCGCTCAGAACATCATTATCAAACAGCACCGGCAACTGCTGTTCGACCATATCCTGCCAGAACGGATTTTTACGGTTCAGCACGACCGGCACGTTGGCCTGAATCAGCAGACAGAGCGTGCCGATGCCCTGCTGCCGTTCAAAAATAAAATAGCCGAGATCGCAGTCGGCAATCAGCTGCAAATAATCATCGAACGCCAGCTTATCGGTCAGCAGACGCACCTGCCCTTGCGGGAAGAGGCTCTGCGCCGCCGCGCGCACCTGACTGATATAGTCCTGATTGTTTTCCGGGTAGCCCAGCGGCACCAGTATGCGCACGCGCTCGCCGAACTGCTGGCGGATCGCCTGCAGCGCCGGAATATGACGGTTGCTGGGATCGCCGGAATTGCCCAGCAGCAGCGTCAGGCCGTTGTCCTGGCGCTGTCGTGCCGGCATCGCCGGCGGCATGCGCGTCGGAAAATAGAGCAGCGACGCCGGGACACGGCGATGGCGCTGCTGATAGTGGCTGAGATCGCCGCGCGTGGCGAACAGATGCGCCACACGTCCCTGCGCCAGACGGCGCAGCAGATAAAACAGGCGAAACTTCAGGCTGCGCGACTCCTCATACAGATCGGCGCCCCAGACGTGCCAGAAAACCTGGGCACGGCGCAGGCCGCCGTTCAGCAGCGCCAGCCACAGCCAGGGATTAAACTGCCCGTGCAGAAAAAAGCGCGTCTGACGATGGCGCGCGCGCGCCAGCACCGCCTGCGCCAGCGCTTTCTTGCTGGGATAAATCTCTACCTGCAGCGCCTGAAACGCAGTTTGCAGCGCCTCTTCCCGGCTCACTACCATAAACAGGCGCGGCGCGGGACACGGCTGCGCCTCGCTCATCACATCATTAAAAAAGCGCAGAACCGTCTGGTTATGATGCGGAATATCCGAGCCCAGTACATGAATCAATGTCGTCATACTCTTCGGCGATAAATCAAAAAGGCGCATAAACAGAGCGCGAAATAGACAATATAAGTAGCCATATAGGCCTGCGCCGCGCCGGTTGCGCCCGCAAGCGGGATTAACCAGCGAGAAAAGGCGGTCAGCAAGATAAACTGGCTCAGCTCGGCGGCAATATAAAAACGCAGCGACGCTTTCGCAATCACCAGATAACCGAAAACGTAGGCGCCGACCTTCAATACATCACCGATCAGCTGCCAGATAAACAGATCGCGCATGCCGTGAAACTGGCTGGAGAAGAGCAGCCAGATAGCCACGTCGCGCAGCAGCCAGACGCAGAAGCCGACGGCGGCCACCAGCGGCAGCACAAAGCGCAGCGTACGGAAGATCTCCCGCGAGATCTCCGCCTTTGAATTCAGCCGCGCGAGCGTTGGCAACAGCCAGACGCTAAAGGTGGCGGTAATAAACTGCAGCCAGGCGTCGGAAATGGTGGTAACGCCCTGCCATAAGCCCACCTCTTGCCAGCTGTAGCGCGCCGCCAGCAGGTTACGCATCATCATCCAGGCGATCGGCAGCGTCGCGGAGGTGATCAGCGCCATCAGGGTGAATTTCGCCAGCTGTTGGGCCAGATCGCCGTGCCAGCGCGGCAGCAGTGCCCGTAGCGGCAGATGGTCGCGCTTGATCAGTAACAGCATCGCCGGGACAACAATCAGCGCCGGCACCACCGCCAGGCCGACCAGCGCCCCGCGATAGCCGCCCAGCCAGTAGCAGACCGCATAACCGATAACGCCGATAACGCTGCCCGCCATCAGCGACAGCGCATTGCCGAGCGCATCGCGGAAACCTTTCATGATCGCCAGCGCCAGGTTCGCCCAGGCGATGCCTATCTGCAAGAACGCCACGATGCGGATAATATCCTGATAGCGATCGTGGCCGAACAGCGCCAGGCTTATCGGCGCGGCGGCCAGCAGAAAAATCACCGCCAGCAGCAGCGAGAAGCCCAGTACCATGGCAGAGGCGGTGCCGGTCACCGCCGCCAGCCGCGGCGGCTGTTGCTGATACTGCGCGACATATTTGGTGACGCCGTTAAAAATGCCGGCGCCGGCCAGCACGCCCAGCACGGTAATCAGCTGGCGAAAGTTGCCTGCCTGCCCGACGCCTTCCGGGCCGAAGCTTACCGCCAGCAGCTTGACCACCACTAAACCGGAGACAATTTTTACCAGTGTGGACGCGGCGGTCCACACTGAGGCTTTTGCTAATGACATATCAGGCGAAGAAGCTCAGCAGAGAATTGATAACGGTGCTTTGGTTGTTCTCTGAGAGGTTATAGAACAGCGGCAGACGCAGCAGGCGTTCGCTTTCAGCGGTGGTGTAGCGATCCTCACCGTCAAAGCGGCCAAAGCGCTCTCCGGCAGGGGAACTGTGCAGCGGAATGTAGTGGAATACCGCCAGGATTTCTGCCTCTTTAAGCCAGTTGATTAGCGCCGCGCGGTCATCCGCGTCGCGCAGCTTGATCCAGAACATATGGGCATTGTGCCGACACGCAGGCGGAATAACGGGCAGCACGATGCGCCCGCTGGCCGCCGCTGGCTGTAGCGCATCGTAATAGCGCTGCCAGAGATGCAGGCGTCGATCGTTGATACGCGCGGCTGCCTCCAGCTGCGCCCAGAGATAGGCCGCCTGCAGATCGGACATCAGGTAGCTGGAGCCGATATCGCGCCAGGTATATTTATCCACCTGACCGCGAAAGAACTGGCTACGGTTGGTGCCTTTTTCACGGATAATTTCCGCACGCTCCGCCAGCGCCGGATCGTTAATCAGCGTCGCGCCACCTTCACCGCCGGCGGTGTAGTTTTTGGTTTCATGAAAGCTGAAGCAGCCGATATGCCCGATGCTGCCTAACGCCTTGCCTTTGTAGGTGGACATCACGCCCTGCGCCGCGTCTTCAATCACGTAAAGCCGGTATTTTTCCGCCAGCACCATGATCGTATCCATTTCGCAGGCGACGCCCGCGTAGTGGACCGGCACAATAGCACGCGTTTTCTCAGTGATCGCCGCTTCGATGCGCGTTTCATCGATATTCATCGTATCTGGCCGCACATCGACAAACACGATGGTGGCGCCGCGCAGCACAAAGGCGTTGGCGGTGGAGACGAAGGTGTAGCTCGGCATAATCACTTCATCGCCGGGCTGCAGATCGATCAGCAGCGCGGCCATCTCCAGCGATGCGGTGCAGGAAGGGGTCAGCAGCACCTTTTTACTGGCGAAACGCTGCTCCATCCACTGCTGGCAGCGACGGGTGAAACCGCCATCGCCGCACAGCTTGCCGCTTTGCATCGCGGACTGCATATATTCAAGTTCGGTACCCACCACCGGTGGCGCGTTAAATGGAATCATGACGTTACCTGTAGAGCCAGTAGGCGGTGCTGTCGATAACGGCACCGCAACGAGTATAGAGCCGCATCGCGGCCAGATTGCTGAGCTGCGTGGCGACATGCAGTCGCGTCAGGCGCCGCGCCCGGCACCAGTCCGTCGCCGCCAGCATTAACCGCGTGCCGACGCCTTTGCCCTGCGCCGTCGGCAGCGTCGCCAGCAGGCCGATGCGCGCGGCGCCGTCGCCGGTTTCGCGCAACGATACAAAGCCCTGCAGCTTGCCCTGCTCATCCTGCGCGATCAGGCATTGGTTATCGAAGGTGCCACGCACCGCGTTTTCAATCCACTGCGCATAGAAGCGCGCGCTGTCGTGCGCCGGATACCAGGGCGCGCGGAATCGGCTCAGGGCGAAGGCCGCGCCCGCCGCGGTGCGCAGCGCCGGGATATGTTCCGGACGCGCAATGCGGATGCCGCTCTGTCTTTCCGCCGCCGCGACCGCCAGCTGCAGATCTGCCTCGCCTTCCACCAGGCGAAAGCCCAGCTGCTGCAGCGCATCCAGCCGCGCCGTCTCCCGGCTGTCGACTTTCGCCTGCACCAGATCAAAGGCATCCAGCTGCGCGGGATCCAGCACGGCGGCCTCATCCCACACCAGCTGCGCGCTGTGGCGTTGAAAAAACTGATTTTCCCAGTCGAGGGATTTAATACTGGCGTGGACGGGCATGAAGGATATCCAGCAGATACTGGCCGTAGCCGGTTTTTTGTAGCGCCTGCGCCGCACGCCGCAGACCATCGTCGTCCAGCCAGCCGTTGCGCCAGGCGATCTCTTCCAGGCAAGCGATTTTAAAGCCCTGCCGCTTTTCCACCGTTTGCACAAAGGTACTGGCTTCAATCAGGCTGTCGTGCGTGCCGGTATCAAGCCAGGCAAAGCCGCGGCCCAGCAGCTCGACATTAAGCTCGCCGCGCTCCAGATAGCGTTGATTGATAGAGGTGATTTCCAGCTCGCCGCGCGCGGAAGGCTTTACCTGACGCGCAAAATCGACCACCTGGCTGTCGTAAAAGTAAAGGCCGGTGATCGCCCAGTTCGATTTCGGCTTCGCCGGCTTCTCTTCCAGCGAAATCGCCCGGAAATCATCGTCAAACTCCACCACGCCGAAGCGTTCCGGATCCATCACCTGATAGCCGAAGATCGTGGCGCCCTGCGATCGCGCCGCGACTTTCCTCAGCTTGGGGCTGAAGCCCTGGCCGAACCAGATATTATCGCCCAGCGCCAGGCAGCTCGGTTCGCCGTTCAGAAAGGTTTCACCGATGATAAACGCCTGTGCCAGCCCATCCGGGCTGGGCTGTGCGGCGTAACTCAGCGTGATGCCGAATTCGCTGCCGTCGCCCAACAGACGCTGAAAGTGGGGCATATCATCCGGCGTGGTGATGATCAGGATGTCGCGGATGCCCGCCAGCATTAATACCGACAGGGGGTAATAGATCATCGGCTTGTCATAGATCGGCAGCAGCTGCTTGGATATCCCACGGGTGATGGGATGCAACCGCGTGCCGGAGCCGCCAGCCAGAATAATGCCTTTCATGGTTACTCGCCGTCCTGCATGGAGTGGGAAAGCCCAAGCCGCTCGCCCTGATAGCTGCCGTCGAGAATGCTGCGCCACCAGCGCGCGTTATTCAGATACCACTGCACCGTTTTACGCAGGCCGCTGGCGAACGTCTCCTGCGGCCGCCAGCCCAGCTCGCGCTCAATTTTACCGGCGTCGATGGCGTAACGCAGGTCGTGGCCGGGACGATCGGCGACAAAGGTGATCAGGTCGCGATAACGGGACACGCCGGCCGGTTTGGTCGGCGCCAGCTCATCCAGCAGATCGCATAGCGTTTCGACTACGTCGATATTGCGCTGCTCATTATGGCCGCCAATGTTGTACGTCTCACCCGCTTTCCCTTCGGTGACTACGGTCACCAGCGCGCGGGCGTGATCTTCCACGTAGAGCCAGTCGCGCACCTGATCGCCTTTGCCATACACCGGCAGCGGTTTGCCCGCCAGCGCGTTGATGATCATCAGCGGGATCAGCTTTTCCGGGAAGTGATAGGGGCCGTAATTGTTGGAGCAGTTGGTGACGATCAACGGCAGGCCGTAAGTGCGCATCCAGGCGCGTGCCAGATGATCGCTGCTTGCTTTGCTGGCGGAGTACGGACTGCTCGGTGCGTAAGGCGTGGTTTCGGTAAAGAAATCATCGCTGCCGTGCAGATCGCCGAACACTTCGTCAGTGGAGATATGATGGAATACAAAGGCCTGCTGGCGGTCGGACGATAGGCTGCGCCAGTAGTGGCGCGCCGCCTCCAGCATTTGCCAGGTGCCGACGATATTGGTTTCAATAAACGGCCAGGAGCTGTCGATCGAACGATCGACATGGCTTTCCGCCGCCAGATGCATAATGTAGTCGGGCTGGTAATGCGCCATGATGCGATCCAGCGCCGCGCGGTCACAGATATCGACCTGTTCGAAGGCGAAGCGGTCGCTTGCCGCGATCTCGTCCAGCGAAGAGAGGTTGCCGGCGTAGGTCAGCTTATCGACCACCACCACGCGATGTGCCGTCTGCTGAATCAAATGCCGCACTACGGCCGAGCCAATAAAGCCCGCGCCGCCGGTGACCAGGAATTGCTTCATCGCCATACTCCTTTGGTATCGACTATCCAGCGCTGGGCCACCTGCTCGCCCGGCACCGCTCTGAAAGCGCGGTGATCCACCAGCATCACCAGCACGTCCGCCTGCTGCAGCGCCTGCTCGCTGGAGACCAGCGTCGCCTCGCTGGCCAGCTTCGCCGGGATCTGCTTCACGTTAGGCTCCACCACCCAGGTGGCGCCGCGATGCCAGCCAGCGATCAGGTGCGCCACCTCCATCGCCGGGCTTTCGCGTAAATCATCGATGTTGGGCTTAAACGCCAGGCCGAAGCAGGCGATGGTCAACTCATCGGCGCGCTTGCCGGTTTCGGTCAGGCAGTCGGCGACGGCGGCTTTCACCTGATCCAGTACCCAGTGCGGCTTGGCGTCATTGACCTCGCGCGCGGTGCGGATCAGGCGCGCCAGCTCCGGGTTCTGCGCCACGATAAACCAGGGATCGACAGCAATGCAGTGCCCGCCGACGCCTGGCCCCGGCTGCAGGATGTTGACGCGCGGATGACGATTGGCCAGCGCGATCAGCTCCCAGACGTTGATGCCCTGCTGCGCGCAAATCAGCGACAGTTCGTTAGCGAAGGCGATATTCACATCGCGGAAGCTGTTTTCGGTCAGCTTGCACATTTCTGCGGTGCGGGCGTTGGTGACGACGCACTCCCCTTCAAGGAAGATGCGGTACAGCTCGCTGGCGCGCGCCGAACAGGCGGGCGTCATGCCGCCGATCACCCGATCGTTTTTGATCAGCTCGACCATCACCTGTCCCGGCAGCACGCGCTCCGGGCAGTAGGCGATATGCACGTCAGGGCTATCGGGCTGCTGCTGCGGAAAAGCGAGATCGGGACGCGCTTCCGCCAGCCACTGCGCCATCTGTTCGGTCGCGCCGACCGGCGAGGTCGATTCCAGAATCACCAGATCGCCTCTTTTCAACGCAGGCGCCAGCGACAGCGCTGCCGCCTGCACGTAGGCCATGTCGGGCTGATGCTCACCTTTAAACGGCGTCGGCACGGCAATCAGGAACGCATCGGCCGCGACCGGGCGGGTCACCGCGCGCAGACAACCGGCCTGCACCGCCTGTTTGACCACGGCGTCCAGGTCCGGCTCGACAATATGAATTTCCCCACGGTTAATAGTCTCAACCGCCTGGGCGTTGATATCCACGCCCACCACCTTTTTACCGCGCGAGGCGAACGCCGCAGCGGTGGGAAGGCCGATATAGCCCAGGCCAATGACCGAAATGGTATTAAAGCTCATAGCGTTACTCTGTTATTTTTTAGCGCCTGCAGAATGCGCGCGCAGGCATGGCCATCGCCATACGGATTATGCGCGCGGCTCATTGCCTGCCAGGCTTCTTCGTTGTTCAGCAGATGGTTAACTTCCGCCACGATCTTCTCTTTGTCCGTGCCGACCAGCCGCACCGTGCCGGCCTCAATCGCCTCCGGGCGCTCCGTGGTTTCGCGCATTACCAGCACCGGTTTGCCCAGTGACGGCGCTTCTTCCTGGATACCGCCCGAATCGGTCAGGATCAGCCAGGCGCGATGCATCAGCCAGACAAAAGGCAGATACTCCTGAGGCTCGATAAGAATAATATTGTCGATGCCGCTCAGGATGCGCTTAACCGGCTCGCTGACGTTCGGATTGAGATGCACCGGATAGACAATCTGAATGTCGGGATGCTGGCGCGCCAGCGTCGCCAGCGCGCTGCAGATACGCTCAAAGCCGTTGCCGAAGCTTTCACGACGGTGTCCCGTCACCAGGATCAGCTTTTTCGCCGCATCGAGGAAAGGGTAGCGAGCCGCGAGGCTGTCGTAATGCTGGCGATCGGAAAGAATGCGATCGCGCACCCAGAACAGCGCATCGATCACCGTGTTGCCGGTGACGAAAATGCGGCTGTCCGCCAGGTTTTCGCGCAGCAGATTTTGCCGTGAGGTTTCGGTCGGGGTGAAGTGCCAGGTCGCCAGATGGCCGGTGAGCTTACGGTTGGCCTCTTCCGGCCACGGCGAATAGAGATCGCCGGTGCGCAGACCCGCCTCGACATGGCCGACCGGAATACGGTGGTAAAAGGCCGCCAGGCTGGCAGCCAGCGTGGTGGTGGTATCACCGTGAACCAATACCACGTCGGGCTTAAAGGTGGCGAACACCCCTTTCAGCCCTTCCAGAATACGGCTGGTGATTTCGGTCAGCCCCTGTTCCGGGCGCATAATATTCAGATCGAAATCGGGCGTGAGTGCGAACAGGCGCAATACCTGATCGAGCATTTCACGATGCTGGGCCGTGACACACAGGCGGGCGTCGAATGCATCGTCATTCGCCAGCGCATGCACCAGAGGCGCCATCTTAATGGCTTCCGGTCTCGTGCCAAAAACGGTCAGTACTTTCACTGTTTTTCTCTTCGTTCGTTAGCCGTGTCAGTCACAGCGACACCTGCAACGCGCTCAGGCACGAGGACGGCGAATCAGCGCAACGCCTGCGCCGGCAATGGCTCCGATTGCGCCCCACATGATCATTAAGAACGCCCGACGCGGACTGTCGCGCTTCACCGGCTCCTCCGGCGTCCGCAAATAGCGGTAGGTCTGAAACTTGCTGTCCAGCGTCGGACCGACGTTCAACGTATCGAGCATCGCCCGATTTTGATCATAGTCCAGATCGTAGGTCGGCCCGTTGGCCTGCAGGTTTTCCAGCCGCGCCTGCAGCATCGGCCGTCCCAGCAGGAACAGCTCGGAATCGGGCAGCTGCTCCGAAGGCGTGCTGGTTTTGGTCTGATCGATGCCCTGCTGCTGAGCGATTTTCAGTGCCTGTCCGACGCTGTGCAGCTGACGCTGATAAACTGCATTGGCCACCGTTTCCTGGCGTTTGACCTGCGCTTTCAGTTGAATGGTGCGCGCAGCCCAGGCTGCCGACAGCTCCTGATTCAGATGACGCGCCGCGCGTTCGCTGGCGAAAGCGACATACTGGCGCAGCAGGTTGTTGGCGTCGGCGGAGGTTTCGGCCACCAGCCTGACGTTATCGCTGACGTTTTTCGCGCTATCGGCCGGCGTAAACTGAATATTGCCGATCATCTCGTCCAGCAGCGCGGCGTCGTTGCGGACGTTGCCGTTTTTACGGTGCTTGTAGTAATCGGTCTGCAGCCAGAACTCGCGGCGGGTATCCCATGAGGAGAGCTGCATAATAAATTCCTGGTAGGCGTCGTCCATCACCGTCGTCTGGGGTGCGGTCAGCGCGCCGGCGCTGCTGCGCACGTCCAGGTTACGCAGAAACTGCTGCTGCGAGTAGTAGCTGCCAATCATATTTACCGTCGGACGATCGGTAATCGCCGTCGCGCTCCACTCCTGTTTGACCAACAGCGAGTAGATCCAGGCCAGCAACATGCCAGCCAGCGCCAGCCCAATAATCCAGCGTTTGCCGCGCCACAGCGTGCAAAACAGGCCACGAATATCCAGTTCGTTATCCACGAAATCAGAGGTCATAAGTAGGGTATCCTTGTCCAAAGGGTAATTAGCCTGAAAGCTTATTTTTATTGGCGCGACGCAGGCGGCGCTTGATGCGTTTGATCATGCGGGCAACGCGCCAGGCTCGCTTGATGCAATAGCCATAAAGGAAGAAAGCGAACAAAAACAGCAGCAGCATCACCCATTCAGGGATAAACGCCAGATATTCGCCCAGCACGCCGACGCCGGCCAGCAGCGCAGCGGCAAGCGTAATCAGGACAAACGCCTGACGAGAAGTAAACCCGGCGCGCATGATCAAATGATGAATGTGCTGACGATCGGCGGAAAAAGGGCTCATGCCTTTGCGCAACCGGCGATACATGATCGCCACCATATCCATCAGCGGAATGGCAATCAGCCACAGCGCGGTAACCGGCGTGATGGGATGGGTCACCCCCTGAGTGGTTTCCAGCAAGATCCAGATGATGGTGAAGCCGATCAGCGTACTGCCCGCATCGCCCATAAAGACCTTATAGCGTTTGCCGAACACGCCGAGGTTCAACAGGATATAAGGCAGCGTGGCGGCAATCATGGCGAAGCACCACATCGCCAGGCTGTGCTGGCCGTCGAAGAAGAGAATGATACCCATCGCGCCGAAGGTGACGCAGGAGAGCCCGCCCAGCAGGCCATCAATGCCGTCAACCATATTAAAGGCGTTGATCGCGGCCCAAACGGCAAACAGCGTCAGCACGTAGCCAAACGGCCCCACCACCAGCTCCATCGGGCCGATGATATAGCCAAGACTGAGCAGATAGAGTTTGCCGACCACCATCATCACAATGGCGATCGCGGCCTGCACCACGGCGCGGATTTTAACGCTGATGTCAAAACGGTCATCCAGCGCCCCCACCAGCACCAGCACCCCCGCGCAGGCCAGATAGAGCATGGCGTGCGGCAGATAGTAGTTGGTAATAACGAAGGTGAAACAGATACCGGCGTAGACGGAAATGCCGCCGACCAGCGGGATCAGCCCCTGATGACGTTTACGGTAGTTAGGTCGATCGACCAGGCCGACTTTTTTAGCTGCTTTACGAGCAAAAAAAAGGAATGCCAGTGAAAACAGGAAAATTAGACCAAGCTCGGTACTCATGGTGAGTAAATTCACATTAACAGCTCTCAGCTAAGACACCGGGTAACTATAAGCAATTATTATGCCTGCCAGCCTGACTGACGTCTGAATAATGCATGTTCGCCGCGTGACCGCTTGTTCTTTAAGCAAAAGCGTCGGTTGGTATTACGCTTTGCGGCTTACGACGCCTGACAGTCGCTTTATCCTATAGCCCCAAAATGAAAAACGCCACGTCTGAGCGTGGCGTTACCCGAGTTTTCTTACCGCCGTGGCGGGCAGCTGTCACGCAGCGGCCCGATGGCCGGTAAAATTATGAACGCTTCATCATGTCGAAGAATTCATCGTTGGTCTTGGTCATTGCCAACTTATTAATGAGGAATTCCATCGCGTCGATTTCACCCATCGGATGGATGATTTTGCGCAGGATCCACATTTTCTGCAGCTCTTCCTGAGAAGTGAGCAGCTCTTCTTTACGCGTACCGGAACGGTTGTAGTCGATAGCCGGGAAGACGCGTTTTTCAGCGATTTTACGCGCCAGATGCAGCTCCATGTTGCCGGTACCTTTAAACTCTTCGTAGATAACCTCATCCATCTTCGAGCCGGTATCAACCAGCGCGGTCGCGATGATGGTCAGGCTGCCGCCCTCTTCTACGTTACGCGCCGCACCGAAGAAGCGCTTCGGACGATGCAGGGCGTTTGCGTCCACACCACCGGTCAGGACTTTACCGGACGCCGGCACCACGGTGTTGTAAGCGCGCGCCAGACGGGTGATGGAGTCGAGCAGGATGATCACATCCTTTTTATGCTCAACCAGACGCTTCGCCTTTTCGATCACCATTTCGGCAACCTGTACGTGGCGAGAGGCGGGTTCATCAAAGGTAGACGCAACCACTTCGCCTTTGACCAGACGCTGCATCTCGGTCACTTCTTCCGGACGTTCGTCGATCAACAGCACCATCAGCACACAGTCCGGATGGTTGTAGGCGATGCTCTGCGCGATGTTCTGCAGCAGCATGGTTTTACCCGCTTTCGGCGGCGCCACGATCAGGCCGCGCTGGCCGCGACCGATCGGCGAAGCCAGATCCAGTACGCGAGCGGTCAGATCTTCCGTTGAGCCGTTGCCGCGCTCCATGCGCAGACGTGAATTGGCGTGCAGCGGGGTAAGGTTTTCAAACAGAATCTTACTGCGCGCATTTTCCGGCTTGTCATAGTTGACTTCATTAACCTTCAGCAGCGCGAAATAACGCTCACCCTCTTTCGGCGGACGGATCTTGCCGGAAATGGTGTCACCAGTGCGAAGGTTGAAGCGGCGAATTTGGCTGGGGGAAACGTAGATGTCATCGGGGCCGGCAAGGTAGGAGCTGTCTGCGGAGCGGAGGAAACCAAATCCATCCTGCAGTATCTCCAGCACACCATCACCGAAGATATCCTCACCGCTCTTGGCGTGTTGTTTGAGGATAGCGAAAATGATGTCCTGTTTGCGCATGCGCGCCAGGTTTTCCAGCCCCATGTTCTCGCCGAGAGTAATCAGCTCTGAAACCGGCGTATTTTTTAGTTCGGTAAGATTCATAATGGTGGGTTCTTAAACTCGGGTATATCTCGAAAAGGTTGTCGTGAATGGTATGGCAAAGAAGGTCCATGCCCGTTAATGGCTCCGTTTCCGTGTCTGCTCGACGATCTTATGCGTGAATGCCGATCTGAAAACGAGGAGACGGTTGAAAACCGATGCCGGAAAATTGATGCTAACCGTCAGATTGTTGATGCACTGTGAAGAAAACGCCAGCGTCCAACAAGGGAAACAAACTACAGGTAAGTTCGTAATGCAGTAGATTTAACTTAGCATGCTTCATGCCGGGCGTCTAGCGGTCAGAAAAAAATTACTGGACCGCCAGCGCCGGCAGTGAAATCAGCTCAGGTTCGCGTTCAGGAACTCTTTGAGCTGGCCTTTGGACAGCGCGCCGACTTTGGTCGCCGCCACTTCACCATTTTTAAACAGCAGCAGCGTCGGGATGCCGCGAATACCGTATTTCGGCGCCGTTTCCGGGTTCTCATCGATATTCAGTTTGGCAATGGTCAGCTTACCGTCATACTCTTCTGCTACTTCATCAAGGATCGGGGCGATCATTTTGCATGGACCACACCATTCCGCCCAGAAGTCCACCAGCGTTAAACCTTCGGCTTTCAGCACGTCGGTTTCGAAGCTTTTGTCGGTCAGATGAACGATTTTATCGCTGCTCATGTCTTACTCCACAAGATTATGCCTGGCTGGTTGGCGTAAAATCTGCCAACGTAGGTTGACTTTATTTCACCGGATACGCTTTCGTAAAGCAATAGTAAGCTGATATTCTACCACACTATGAGCAAAACACACTTAACCGAACAGAAGTTTTCCGACTTCGCCCTGCACCCGAAAGTTATCGAAGCCCTTGAAACTAAAGGCTTCCATAATTGTACGCCTATCCAGGCGTTGGCATTGCCGCTCACGTTGGTCGGGCGCGATGTTGCCGGTCAGGCGCAAACCGGAACCGGGAAAACGATGGCGTTTCTGACGTCAACGTTCCATTACTTGCTTTCTCACCCTGCCGCTGAAGGCCGCCAGGTTAATCAGCCGCGCGCGCTGATTATGGCGCCGACGCGCGAACTGGCCGTGCAAATTCATGCCGATGCCGAACCCCTGGCGCAGTCGACCGGACTGAAGCTGGGCCTGGCCTACGGCGGCGACGGCTATGATAAACAGCTTAGAGTGCTGGAAAACGGCGTCGATATTCTGATCGGCACCACCGGCCGTCTGATCGATTACGCGAAACAGAACCATATCAACCTTGGCGCTATCCAGGTTGTCGTGCTGGATGAAGCCGATCGCATGTTCGATCTCGGCTTTATAAAGGATATTCGTTGGTTGTTCCGCCGCATGCCGGCCGCCAGCCAGCGCCTCAACATGCTTTTCTCCGCCACGCTTTCCTATCGTGTGCGCGAGCTGGCGTTCGAGCATATGAACAATGCCGAATACGTTGAAGTGGAACCGGAGCAGAAAACCGGCCACCGCATTAAAGAAGAGCTGTTCTATCCTTCGAATGAAGAGAAGATGCGCCTGCTGCAGACGCTGATTGAAGAAGAGTGGCCGGATCGCGCCATTATTTTCGCCAATACCAAACATCGCTGCGAAGATATCTGGGGCCATCTGGCTGCCGACGGTCATCGCGTCGGGCTGCTGACTGGCGACGTGCCGCAGAAGAAACGCCTGCGTATTCTGGAAGATTTCACCCGCGGCGATCTCGATATTCTGGTGGCAACCGACGTAGCGGCGCGCGGCCTGCACATCCCGGCAGTGACGCATGTCTTTAACTACGATCTGCCCGACGACTGCGAGGATTATGTTCACCGCATTGGCCGTACCGGCCGCGCCGGCGCCAGCGGCCACTCCATCAGCCTCGCCTGTGAAGAGTATGCGCTGAACCTGCCGGCGATCGAAGAGTATATCGGTCACGGTATTCCGGTAAGCAAATACAACAGCGATGCGCTGATGACCGAGCTTCCGCCGCCGAAACGTCTGGCCCGCAGCCGTCCAGGCAATGGTCCGCGTCGCGCGAACGGCAATAACCGCCGCAGCGGCCCGCCGCGCAATACTAACCGTAAACGTTCGGGTTCATGACATTATGCTCAGCGCGTCGTCACTTTATGCTGCGATTGATTTAGGTTCTAACAGTTTTCATATGTTAGTGGTGCGCGAGGTGGCTGGAAATATCCAGACTGTCGCGCGCATCAAGCGTAAAGTGCGTCTCGCCGCCGGCCTTAATGGCGACGGAGAGCTGTCGCAAGAGGCGATGGAGCGGGGCTGGCAGTGCCTGCAGCTCTTTTCAGAACAGCTACAGGATATTCCCCCCGATCAGATCCGCGTGGTGGCGACCGCCACGCTGCGTCTGGCGAACAACGCCCGTCAGTTCCTTTCTCAGGCGGAAGCCATTCTCGGCTGTTCTATTAATGTCATTACCGGCGAAGAAGAAGCGCGTCTGATTTATCAGGGCGTGGCGCATACTACCGGCGGTTCCGACCAGCGGCTGGTGGTCGATATCGGCGGCGGCAGCACCGAGCTGGTTACCGGCAACGGCGCGCAGGCAACCGCGCTGTTCAGCCTTTCTATGGGTTGCGTTACCTGGCTGGAGCGTTATTTCGGCGATCGCCATCTGGGTAAAGAGCATTTCGCGCAGGCGGAACAGGCCGCGCGCGCCATCATTCAGCCGGTCGCCGATCGGTTGCGTGAACAGGGCTGGCAGATTTGTGTCGGCGCTTCCGGTACGGTTCAGGCGCTGCAGGAGATCATGGTCGCGCAGGGTATGGATGAACGCATTACGCTCAGCAAGCTGCAGCAGCTGAAGCAACGCGCCATTCAGTGCGGCAAACTGGAAGAGCTGGAAATCGAAGGCCTGACGCTGGAGCGCGCGTTAGTGTTTCCCAGCGGGCTGTCAATTCTGATCGCCATCTTTGAAGAGCTGCAAATAGAGAGCATGACGCTGGCGGGCGGCGCGCTGCGCGAGGGCCTGCTGTACGGCATGCTGCATTACCCGGTCGATCGCGATATTCGTAGCCGCACGCTGCACAATATCCAGCGCCGTTTCTCTATCGATATTGAGCAGGCGGAGCGCGTGCGCCAGCTGGCGGCGAGCTTTGTCCGTCAGGTCAACCCGCAGTGGCAGTTGGATGACTATTGCCGCGAGCTGCTGGAAAGCGCCTGTCTGATCCATGAGATCGGCCTGAGCGTCGATTTTCGCCTGGCCGCGCAGCATGCGTCTTACCTGGTGCGGCATCTCGATCTGCCAGGTTTTACGCCGGCGCAGAAAAAGCTGCTCGCGACCCTGCTGCAAAACCAGAGCAACGGCGTCGATCTGGCGCTGCTGAATCAGCAAAACGCGGTGCCGCCGCGGATGGCGGAACATATGTGCCGGCTGCTGCGTCTGGCGATCATTTTCGCCAGCCGTCGTCGCGACGATACTCTGCCTGCGGTGCGTCTGCATAGCGAAGATGAGACATTACAGGTGACGTTGCCGCCAGGCTGGCTGAACGCGCATCCGCTACGGGCGGAACTGCTTGAGCAGGAGAGCCGCTGGCAATCCTATGTCCACTGGCCGCTTACGGTAATGTGAATCATTGGCGGGCCGCACCGATGTTAACCTGCAGCCCCCCTTTTCAGGCCCCTTTCTTCGCTTTATCCAGCATAGCGCGTAATCCGGCCACCCGACTTTGGCCGGTTTTCATGCGCTCTTCAGCGCTGACGACTTTACGTTCGGTTTCCCAAATCAGATCGTCCTGCGGCAGCTCCAGCAAGAAACGGCTCGGCTCCGGGCGCACCAGCTCGCCATACTGTCGACGCTCCCGGCAGAGCGTAAAAATCAGCTCTTTCTGCGCACGGGTAATGCCGACATAAGCCAGCCGCCGCTCTTCTTCAATGTTATCTTCATCGATACTGCTTTGATGCGGCAACAGCCCCTCTTCCATGCCCACCAGATAGACGTAGGGGAACTCCAGACCCTTTGAAGCATGCAACGTCATCAGCTGCACCTGATCCAGCTCCTCGTCGCTTTCGCCGCGTTCCATCATATCGCGCAGCGTAAAACGCGTAACCACCTGCGTCAGCGTCATCGCTTCATCCAGCTCGCTGCCTTCCAGCATTTCCGTCATCCACTGAAACAGCGTATTGACGTTTTTCATGCGCATTTCTGCCGCTTTCGGGCTGGCGGAGGTTTCAAACAGCCAGCTTTCGTAATCGATGCCGCGGATCAGATCGCGTACGGCGCTAATCGGCTCGCGTTCCGCCAGGCGGGCGATCTCCTGCAGCCAGCCGGTAAAGCGCTGCAGGTTTTCCAGCCCGCGTCCGGTCAGCGTCTGGCCCAGTCCGAGATCAAAGCTGGCGCTGAACAGGCTTTTATTACGCTGGTTGGCCCACTCGCCCAGCTTTTGCAGCGTTGCCGGGCCGATTTCACGCCGCGGCGTATTGATAATACGCAGAAAAGCGCTGTCATCGTCCGGGTTAGTGAGTACGCGCAGATAGGCCAGCAGATCCTTGATCTCCGGACGCGAAAAGAAGGAGGTACCGCCGGAAATGCGATAAGGAATGCGGTTCTGCATCAGCATTTTTTCAAATACCCGCGACTGATGATTACCGCGATAAAGGATGGCGTAATCCTTGTACTGGGTTTTATTGATAAAGTGGTGCGCGATCAGCTCTCCAGTGACGCGCTCCGCCTCATGCTCTTCGTGATTGGCGCTCAGTACTTTCAGTTCGGTGCCGTAGCCCAGTTCGGAGAACAGGCGTTTCTCAAACACATGCGGGTTGTTCGCGATCAGGATATTCGCCGCCTTCAGGATGCGTCCGGTGGAGCGATAATTCTGCTCCAGCTTGATCACCTGCAGCGCAGGAAAATCCTCTTTCAGCAGCACCAGATTTTGCGGCCTGGCGCCGCGCCAGGAGTAGATCGACTGATCGTCATCGCCCACCACGGTAAAACGCGCCCGCGCGCCCACCAGCAGCTTTACCAGCTCATACTGGCTGGTGTTGGTATCCTGATACTCATCCACCAGCAGGTAACGGATGCGCTGCTGCCAGCGCTCGCGCACGTCTTCATTACGCTGCAGCAGCAGCGTCGGCAGCAGGATCAGGTCATCGAAATCCAGCACGTTGCACGATTTAAGGTGCTGGTCATACAGCGCATAGCAGTGCGCAAAAATGCGATCGCGTTCCGACTGAGCGCGCTCCTGCGCCTGCGCCGGATCGATCAGATCGTTTTTCCAGTTGGAGATCGTCGAGATCAGCTGTTGCAGCAGGTTTTTATCATTTTCCAGCCACTGCTCGGTCAAATCTTTCAACAGCGCCAGCTGATCCTGATCGTCGAACAGCGAAAAATTGGATTTCATGCCCAGCGCGACATATTCGCGCTTGATGATCTCCAGCCCTAAGGTATGAAAAGTCGAGATCATCAGGCCGCGCGCTTCTTTACGGCCAAGGGTTTGCGCCACGCGCTCTTTCATCTCGCGCGAGGCCTTATTGGTAAAGGTGACGGCGGCGATATGACGGGCCTGGTAACCGCACTCACGGATCAGGTGAGCAATTTTGTTGGTTATCACGCGCGTCTTGCCGGAACCCGCGCCAGCCAGCACCAGGCAAGGGCCGGTGACAAATTCGACAGCGTGTTGTTGGCCGGGATTAAGACGCATAGAAGTACTCAGTGAAAAGAAGGAGGGTTAACTAACAGCGTGGTAGTATATCCAGCAGCATCCATACGACTCAAGGCACGATCATGGCAAAAACCGCAGCGGCAATGCATATCCTTGTAAAGGAAGAGAAACTGGCGCAGGAACTTCTGGCCCAGCTGGAAAAGGGCGCCGATTTTGAAAAGCTGGCGAAAAAACACTCTACCTGTCCGAGCGGACGTAAAGGCGGACATCTAGGCGAGTTCAAAAAAGGGGCGATGGTGCCCGCTTTCGATAAAGTGGTCTTTTCCTGTCCCTTGCTGACGCCTTACGGCCCCCTGCATACCCAGTTCGGTTATCACATCATCAAGGTGCTGTACCGCAACTAAAAGAACGGGAGAGCGATGGCTCTCCCGTTTTGTTTTACGGCTGCGGCGAATCAGCTCGCAACGGTAATGCGCTTCATATCGGTCATATAGCCGCGCAGTTTACGGCCGACCGCTTCGATCGGATGGTTGCGCACTGCTTCATTAACGTCGCGCAGCTGAGCGTTATCCACCGCTGCCGGCGCTACCTCTTTACCTAAATCGCCGGCCTGCAGCGTGGTCATAAACTCTTTCAGCAGCGGTACCGCCGCGTTAGCAAACAGGTAGTTGCCATACTCCGCGGTATCGGAAATGACCACGTTCATTTCATACAGGCGCTTACGCGCGATGGTGTTGGCGATCAGCGGCAGCTCGTGCAGCGATTCATAGTAGGCGGACTCTTCGATGATGCCGGAATCCACCATGGTTTCAAACGCCAGCTCAACGCCCGCTTTTACCATGGCGACCATCAGTACGCCGCGATCGTAATATTCCTGCTCCGCAATTTTGCCGTCATACTGCGGCGCTTTTTCGAACGCCGTCTGGCCGGTCTCTTCACGCCAGGTCAGCAGTTTTTTATCGTCGTTTGCCCAATCCGCCATCATGCCGGACGAGAACGCGCCGGAAATGATATCGTCCATATGCTTCTGGAACAGCGGCGCCATAATGGTTTTCAGCTGTTCCGACAGCGCGAAAGCGCGCAGCTTAGCCGGGTTGGAGAGGCGGTCCATCATCAGCGTGATGCCGCCATGCTTTAGGGATTCGGTGATGGTTTCCCAGCCGAACTGCAGCAGTTTGCCCGCATAAGCCGGATCGGCGCCTTCCGCCACCAGCTTGTCGTAACACAGCAGCGAACCCGCCTGCAGCATGCCGCAGAGGATGGTCTGCTCGCCCATCAGATCCGATTTCACTTCGGCAACGAAGGAGGATTCCAGCACGCCCGCGCGATGGCCGCCGGTCGCCGCGGCCCAGGCTTTGGCGATCGCCATGCCTTCGCCTTTCGGATCGTTTTCCGGATGCACCGCGATCAGCGTCGGCACGCCAAAGCCGCGCTTATATTCTTCACGCACTTCGGTACCCGGGCACTTCGGCGCCACCATGACAACGGTTATGTCTTTACGGATCTCTTCGCCCACCTCAACGATATTGAAACCGTGCGAGTAGCCCAGCGCCGCGCCATCCTTCATCAGCGGCTGCACTGCCTGCACCACGGATGAGTGCTGTTTGTCCGGCGTCAGGTTAACCACCAGGTCCGCCTGCGGGATCAGCTCTTCATAGGTGCCGACCTTAAAGCCGTTTTCCGTCGCTTTACGCCAGGAGGCGCGTTTTTCCGCAATCGCCTCGGCGCGCAGCGCATAAGCCACGTCCAGACCAGAGTCACGCATGTTAAGGCCCTGGTTGAGACCCTGAGCGCCACAGCCAACGATGACGACTTTTTTCCCTTTCAGGTAGCTTGCTTCATCAGCAAATTCATCGCGCGTCATAAAGCGACATTTACCTAATTGCGCCAGCTGCTGACGCAGGTTCAAAGTGTTGAAATAGTTAGCCATGGGCACTCCGTTTTGAGGTTGTGTTTACCGTTATTGTATGACGCAGCGGTTTCTCGCCTTGTCTGATATAGCCCCATCATATGACAGGAAATCTGTTGCTTAAATTGATATATTAACAACGTCGCATTGCAATAACTGCAACGTAAAAACGAGGCCTGAATCGCATGGATTTACGAGACCTGAAGCTTTTTTTACATCTGGCCGAAAGCCGACACTTTGGCCGAACCGCCCGCGCGATGCATGTTTCCCCCTCCACGCTGTCGCGCCAAATACAGCGACTGGAAGAGGATGTGGGGCAAAGCCTGTTTTTACGTGATAACCGTACCGTGACGCTGACCGAGGCGGGCGAACAGCTACGCCAGTTCGCGCAGCAAACACTGCTGCAATATCAGCAAATGCGCCACGCGATGGGTCAGCACGGGCCCTCGTTAAGCGGCGAGCTGAAGCTGTTCTGCTCCGTTACAGCCGCCTACAGCCACCTGCCGCCCATTCTCGATCGTTTTCGCGCCGAACATCCGCAGGTAGAGATCAAGCTCACCACCGGCGACGCCGCCGACGCGGTTGAAAAAGTGCAAACCGGCGAAGCGGAGCTGGCGATTGCCGGCCGCCCCGACACCCTGCCTGCCAGCATCGGCTTTACGTCGCTGGGACATATTCCGCTGGCGCTGATTGCGCCGGCATTGCCTTGCCCGGTTCGCCAGCAGGCGACGCAGCCCGACCCGGACTGGGCGCAAATCCCCTTTATCCTGCCCGAGCAGGGGCCGGCGCGGCGCCGTATCGACCTGTGGTTCCGCCGTCGGCGTATCGCTAATCCGCTAATTTATGCGACCGTTTCCGGCCATGAAGCCATTGTTTCTATGGTGGCGCTTGGCTGCGGCATCGCCCTGCTGCCCGAGGTAGTGCTGGAAAACAGCCCGGACCCGGTGCGCAACCGGGTGCTGGTACTGGAAGATGTCGACGCCGTCGCGCCTTTTGAACTGGGCGTCTGCGTGCAGAAAAAGCGGCTCAGCGAGCCGCTGATTAGCGCGTTCTGGCAGCTGCTGTAATTATCCCGCCAGGAAAAAACGAAACGCCGGGTTCTGGCTTTCATCATGAAAGTCGTAGCCTAACGCGGTGAGATGCTCCGCGAAACGCGGCTCATCTTCACCCTGCTCGAAAGCAGCCAGCACCCGGCCATAATCGGTGCCGTGGCTGCGATAATGAAACAGCGAAATGTTCCAGTGCGTGCCCAACGTTTGCAGAAACTTCAGCAGCGCGCCGGGCGCTTCGGGAAATTCGAAGCTGAACAGACGCTCGCGCAGCGGCCGCGAGGGCCGGCCGCCGACCATATAGCGAACGTGCAGCTTAGCCATCTCATCATCAGAGAGATCGACAACCTGATACCCGCCCGCCATTAACTCGCTGATAATTTCCCGCCGTTCTTCACGGCCGCGCGTCAGGCGCACCCCGACGAAAATGCAGGCGTTATCAGCGTCGGCGTAGCGGTAATTAAATTCAGTTACCGCCCTGCCGCCCAGCGTCTGGCAAAACTTGAGGAAGCTGCCCTGCTGCTCAGGAATGGTGACGGCAAGCAGCGCTTCACGCTGCTCGCCCAGCTCACAGCGTTCGGAAACGTAGCGCAGGCCGTGGAAATTGACGTTTGCGCCGGAAAGAATATGCGCCAGACGCTCACCCTGCAGGTTGTGCTGCTGGATATATTTCTTCATCCCCGCCAGCGCCAGCGCGCCGGAGGGCTCCGCCACGGCGCGTACATCCTCAAACAGATCTTTCATCGCCGCGCAGATAGCATCACTGTCGACGGTGACGATATCGTCCAGATAGGCCTGGCAAAGACGGAAGGTTTCGCTGCCGATGCGCTTCACCGCTACCCCCTCGGCAAACAGCCCGACGCGCGGCAGATCGACCGGCTCGCCGGCATCCAGCGCCGCCTTCAGGCAGGCGGAATCCGCCGCCTCCACCGCAATCACTTTAATTTGCGGCATCAGCTGCTTAATCAGCACCGCCACCCCCGCCGCCAGCCCGCCGCCGCCTACCGGCACGAAGATGCGATCGAGGTGCGCGTCCTGCTGCAGCAGCTCCATCGCCAGCGTCCCCTGACCGGCGATCACCGCCGGATGGTCGAAAGGCGGCACAAAGGTGTAACCCTGCTGTTCCGACAGCTCGATGGCTTTCACCTTCGCTTCGTCAAAGTTGGCGCCGTACAGGTAAGTCTCACCGCCAAAGGCGCGCACCGCGTCGACTTTGATATCCGCCGTGGCGACCGGCATCACGATCAACGATTTAATGCCGAGCTTGCTGGCGGAGAGCGCCACGCCCTGCGCATGGTTGCCGGCTGAGGCGGTCACCACGCCGCGCGCTTTTTGCTCTTCGTTCAGCCCGGCGATCATCGCGTAGGCGCCCCGCAGCTTAAAGCTATGGACCGGCTGGCGATCTTCGCGCTTCACCAGCACCGTGTTGCCCAGGCGCGCGGAAAGCTTTTCCATATGCTGCAGCGGCGTTACCTGCGCCACTTCATAAACGGGCGAACGCAGCACGGCGCGCAGATACTCGGCGCCGCAGGGCGCCTCCGGTAACGGTTGAGACTCAGCCATCCTTAGCCTCCCAATTTCGCTTTGTCGCGTACGGCGCCTTTGTCCGCGCTGGTCGCCAGCGAAGCATAGGCGCGCAGCGCGAATGAGACCTGACGCTGACGTGAATGCGGCGTCCAGGCGGCGTCGCCGCGCGCCTCTTCCTCTTCGCGACGCGCATGCAGTTCGTTAGCTGGCACATCCAGCTGGATGCCGCGGTTCGGAATATCGATTTCGATCATATCGCCATCTTTCACCAGAGCAATGGTGCCGCCGCTGGCCGCTTCCGGCGAGGCGTGGCCGATAGAGAGCCCCGACGTACCGCCGGAAAAACGTCCATCGGTGATCAACGCGCAGCTTTTGCCTAATCCCATCGATTTCAGGTAGGTGGTGGGGTAAAGCATCTCCTGCATGCCCGGCCCGCCTTTCGGCCCCTCATAACGGATAACGACCACATCGCCCGCGACAACCTTGCCGCCGAGGATCGCCTCAACGGCATCCTCCTGGCTTTCATACACCTTCGCCGGGCCGCGGAATGTCAAAATCTCTTTATCCACGCCGGCGGTTTTAACGATACAGCCATCTTCCGCCATGTTGCCGTACAGCACCGCCAGGCCGCCATCCTGACTGAAGGCGTATTCCCGCGAACGGATGCAGCCCTCGCGGCGATCGTTGTCGAGCGTATCCCAGCGGCACTCCTGCGAAAACGCCTGGGTGGTGCGGATGCCTGCCGGCCCGGCGCGGAACATCTTTTTCACCGCCTCATCCTGCGTCAGCATGATGTCGTAATTGTCGAGCGTGTCGCGCAGCGTGGTGCCCAGCACGTTATGTACACGGGTATCCAGCAGGCCGGCACGATCCAGCTCGCCCAGGATGCCGATGACGCCGCCGGCACGGTGAACATCTTCCATATGGTATTTTTGCGTGCTGGGTGCCACTTTGCATAAGTGCGGCACCTTGCGCGACAGGCGGTCGATATCGGAGATATTAAAATCAATTTCGCCTTCCTGCGCCGCCGCCAGCAGGTGCAGTACGGTATTGGTCGAGCCGCCCATGGCGATATCCAGCGTCATGGCGTTTTCAAAGGCAGCCTTATTGGCGATGGTGCGCGGCAGTGCCGTTTCGTCGTCCTGCTCGTAGTAGCGCTTCGCCAGGGTTACGATGCGCTTGCCGGCGTTGATAAACAGCTCTTTGCGATCGGCGTGGGTCGCCAGCAGCGAGCCGTTGCCCGGCTGCGACAGCCCCAGCGCTTCGGTCAGACAGTTCATCGAGTTAGCGGTGAACATGCCGGAGCAGGAGCCGCAAGTCGGACAGGCGGAGCGTTCAATCTGCTCGCTGTCGGCATCGCTGACATTGGGGTTGGCGCCCTGAATCATGGCGTCTACCAGATCCAGCTTGATGATCTTATCGGAGAGCTTGGTTTTGCCCGCTTCCATCGGGCCGCCGGAGACGAAAATCACCGGAATGTTCAGGCGCAGCGCGGCCATCATCATTCCCGGCGTGATCTTGTCGCAGTTGGAGATGCAGACCATGGCGTCGGCGCAATGCGCATTCACCATATATTCAACCGAGTCGGCAATCAGCTCGCGTGACGGCAGTGAATAGAGCATGCCACCATGGCCCATGGCGATACCGTCATCGACCGCGATGGTGTTGAATTCTTTCGCCACGCCGCCGGCAGCTTCAATCTGATCGGCCACCAGCTTGCCCAGATCGCGCAGGTGAACGTGCCCCGGCACGAACTGGGTGAAGGAGTTAACGACGGCGATAATCGGTTTGCCGAAATCCGCGTCAGTCATTCCTGTTGCGCGCCACAGGGCACGGGCGCCGGCCATATTGCGGCCATGAGTCGTAGTGGCGGAACGGTACTTAGGCATGCTCTGTTTACTCCAGTCTGAATAAATAAGCGGGCCCGATCAGCGCCCGCAATTGTCTGTCTTATGGATTGACCTGATCTAACCAGCCCCATTTATCTTCGGTTTCGCCGGTGAACAGGCCAAAGAACGCCTGCTGAATGCGTTTGGTGATCGGCCCGCATTTGCCTTCGCCGACCTGAATGCCGTCAACACTGCGCACCGGAGTGATTTCCGCCGCGGTGCCGGACATAAAGACTTCATCCGCCAGGTAGAGGGATTCACGCGACAGCACCTGCTCGCGCACTTCGATGCCCGCATCTTTCGCCAGCTTGATAATGGCGTCGCGGGTAATGCCCGGCAACGCGGAAGAGGTAAACGGCGGCGTGAAGAGAATGCCGTCTTTAACTTCAAACAGGTTTTCGCCCGCGCCTTCAGAGATATAACCGTTGGTGTCGAGCGCGATGCCTTCCTGATAGCCGTGGCGGCGCGCTTCGCTGCCTACCAACAGGGAGGAAAGATAGTTGCCGCCCGCTTTCGCCGCAGTAGGGATGGTGTTCGGCGCGACGCGGTTCCAGGAGGAGACCATGGCGTCAATGCCCTGCTCCAGCGCTTCAGCGCCCAGATAGGCGCCCCACGGGAAGGCGGCAATGATCACGTCCGTGCTGTAGCCTTCCGGCGGGTTAACGCCGAGGCCTATGTCACCGACAAAGGCCAGCGGACGGATATAGGCGCTTTTCAGTTTGTTGACGCGCAACACTTCGCGGCAGGCTTCCATCAGCTCATCCACGCTGTGCTTCAGCGGAAAACGATAAATTTTGGCGGAGTCGTGCAGGCGCTGCATATGTTCACGATGACGGAAGACTACCGGTCCTTTGTGCGAGTCGTAGCAACGGACACCTTCGAAAACCGACGTGCCGTAATGCAGAGCATGAGACATGACGCTGACCTTCGCCTCTTCCCATTTCACCATCTCGCCGTTGAACCAGATAAAGTCTGCTTTCTTCGTACTCATTATTCTTTCCTTTCGCGACTATGCGCGGATTTGTTGTGTTGTCTGTTGTTGTATCTGGACGCAAGCGACATCCATCAGTTTGCTCAGCTGTGTTGACAGTAAATCGACTGAACGCGGGCTGGCAACGGTCATTTCAATATTAATGTTTTCGGCATTGGCGACGGCGGCCATATTCATGGCGCAAACCTGGAAGCCGCGATGACGGACGACGCGCAGAATGCGCTCCAGAACTTCAGGGCGAAAGCGCGCTTCGATAGACAACTGGTGCTGGTTCATACGGTTTTCTCCATCATGTTTGCGTTGCTGGCACCGGGCGGCACCAGAGGCCAGACGTTTTCATGCTCATCAATGGCCACATGCAACAACCAGGGACCTTTACTGGTCAGCAGAGCATCTAATGCGGCGTCGACCTGATCTTTACGGGTAATACGCTGGCCAGGGATATTGAAGGCGCTCGCCAGCGTCAGGAAATCGGGGTTGTCAGACAGATTGGTTTCGCTGTAGCGCTCCGAGAAAAAGAGCTGCTGCCACTGACGTACCATTCCCAGGCGCTGGTTATCCAGCAGAACGATTTTGATCGGCAGGCCTTTGCGCTTGATGGTGCCTAACTCCTGCACGTTCATCATGAAAGAGCCGTCGCCGGAAACGCAGATCACCATATCGTCAGGACGGGCGACCTGTGCGCCCACTGCCGCCGGCAGGCCGAAGCCCATGGTGCCCAGGCCGCTGGAGGTAATAAAATCTTCAGGCGCGTTGAACGACATATGCTGCGCCGTCCACATCTGGTGCTGACCGACATCGGTCGTCACCACAGCGCGCGGCGCTTTGCGGTCTGACAGCTGGCGCAGAAACAGCGGCGCGTAAATCGCCTCGCCGGGATGATCGTAGCGCCAGCCATGCTGCGCCTTTAACGCCATGACTTCCGCGCGCCACGCGTCGATCTCACATCTCTGCGCCAATGCGGGCAGCAACGTATTTACATCGCCCTGCAAGCCTACGTGCGCGCGGCGCAGCTTGTTCAGTTCGGCCGGATCGATATCCATATGGATAACGCTGGCATGCGGCGCGAAGGTATCCAGCTTGCCGGTAACGCGATCGTCAAAGCGCGCGCCGACGGCAATCAGCAAATCGCACTGCTGAACCGCCAGATTCGCTGCTTTGGTGCCGTGCATACCTAACATGCCGAGGTAACAAGGGTCACGCGGATCGGGCGCGCCCAACCCTTTCAGCGTCGCGACGGTGGGAATGCCGGTTTGCTGAGCAAACTCACGCAGGACAGGAACCGCCTGCGCAATACCTACGCCGCCACCGATATATAAAACCGGCTTTTTCGCCTGGGCGATCAGCGCGCGTGCCTGCGCGATTTCCTGATGCGGATGTGCCTGCGTTTCCACTACCGGCAACAGGTGCGGCGTCAAATCGCCGCTGGCGACCTGGATGTTTTTGGGGATATCGACCAGTACCGGGCCAGGACGGCCGGACTGCGCGATGGCGAAGGCTTCAGCCATGACTTCCGGCAGCGCCTCCAGCGACTCGACTAAAAAGCTGTGTTTAGTGCAGGCCAGTGACAGACCTAATACGTCGATTTCCTGAAAGGCGTCGGTGCCGATCAGCGCCGCCGCGACCTGGCCGGTAATGGCGACCACGGGGACCGAGTCCATCATCGCGTCGGCGAGACCGGTGATCAGGTTAGTGGCGCCCGGCCCGGAAGTGGCGATACAGACGCCCACTTTACCGGTCGCGCGTGCGTAGCCGATAGCGGCCATGGCTGCGCCCTGTTCATGACGGCACAGTAGGTGTTCAACGCCTCCATCATAAAGCGCGTCATAAACCGGCATAATCGCGCCGCCCGGATAGCCGAATACGGTTTCTACCCCTTGCGCACGTAACGCTTGAACCACCCACTGCGCTCCAGTCATCGTTATTCCCCTGTGTTTTCCCGGGAACAACAGTATTTTATGCTACTGTACATTGTTTGTTCCTCTTTCATTGACTGTCCCGATACCTGACCATAAAAAAACCCCCGGACCTTTCGGTGCGGGGGTTCTTTTAGATTCAGGCTTGATTTTTAAGCCTTTCTTCCTCCGAGCGCAGCCCCGCACGGTGTGATAATAATCACCACCACGCTAATCACGACTAGGCTAATCACTCGTAGAAGGGCTTTCATATGATGTTCAAAATTTCGCTTATTCGAAGTAATGCCTAAAGAGTTATCACAGACAGGCGGCACTCGACAACCTTTTTCGCCATTTATTTTTAATGCGCTGCGAAAACTTTAGTAAAAAACCTTTTTTATTCAATCAATAACAGAGACTGAAAGTTATTCATTACGTCCCTTTCGTAATAAATAAAACGTCAGGCCTCCTTTCCTGGAGTGCATCTTTTTACTGAAGAGGTAACAAAGGCAATTTTTTTACGAGATGTCACGCAAGGTTGCTACAGGCGCATCGCATTAGAGTGCAGACCTTTGCATACTCCGGAGCAACAGCAAAAGGAGGGAGTATGTCTTTATCCCACGTGGTTACGCGCGCGGCGCTGGGCGTTACGGCTCCGTTGGTAACGGTTGAAGTGCATATTAGCAATGGCCTGCCGGGGCTTTCGCTGGTGGGATTAGCCGAAACCACCGTAAAAGAGGCGCGCGATCGCGTGCGTAGCGCCATTATTAACAGTGGCTTTGCCTTTCCGGCTAAGCGCATCACCGTTAACCTCGCGCCAGCGGACCTGCCGAAGGAAGGTGGACGTTTCGATCTCCCGATCGCTATCGCGATTCTCGCGGCTTCTGAGCAGCTCCCTGAAGCTAAACTGGCACAGTTTGAATTCCTGGGCGAACTGGCGCTTAGCGGCGCATTACGGGGCGTTCAGGGTGCCATACCGGCGGCGATGGCTGCAAAGGATGCCGGCAGGACGCTGATTCTGCCGGCGGAGAATGCGCCGGATGTTGGTCTGGTGGAACAGGAAAAATCACTGGTTGCTGATACCCTGCCGGAGATATGTGCTTTTCTACTAAATCAGGGTCAACTGGTTCACGGACACACGGAATTACCGCAAGAAGAAGCGAAAAGCGAAGATCTGCGCGATATCATCGGCCAGCAGCAGGGTAAGCGCGCACTGGAAGTCGCCGCAGCGGGAGGACATAATCTACTGCTTATCGGGCCGCCCGGCACAGGAAAGACTATGCTCGCGATGCGGCTGATTGGCCTGCTGCCGCCGCTTAGCGATCGGGAGGCACTGGAGTGCGCGACCGTCGCCAGCATCGTTAACCGTGGCGGCGTTCATAAACAGTGGCGCAAGCGCCCTTTCCGGGTTCCTCATCATAGCTCAACGCTGTATGCCCTGATCGGCGGCGGCTCGCTGCCCCAGCCTGGCGAAATCACGCTGGCGCATAATGGCGTGCTGTTTCTGGATGAGCTGCCGGAATTTAGTCGAAAGACGCTGGACGCGCTGCGCGAGCCGCTTGAAAACGGCGAAATTACAATTTCACGCGCACGCGCGAAAGTAAACTGGCCCGCACGCTTTCAGCTGGTTGCTGCAATGAATCCAAGCCCTGCAGGACATTATCAGGGCAAGCATAACCGCTGTACGCCGCAGCAGACGCTGCGCTATCTCAGCCGACTATCGGGCCCCTTTCTCGACCGCTTCGACCTCTCTTTAGAGATCCCGCTGCTTCCTGCCGGCATGCTGAGTCGGGCACATAAAGACGCAGAATCAAGCGCAGAGGTGCGGCAACGCGTTATCGACGCACGTCAGCGGCAGTTGGCGCGTCAGGGAAAGATCAACGCCCTGATGGATAACAGCGAGGTAGAGCGTTGGTGCGCTTTAATAAAGGAAGATGCCGAGTGGCTGGAATCGATACTTCTTACGCTGGGGCTCTCCGTCAGGGGCTGGCAGAGGCTATTAAAGGTGTCGCGTACCATCGCCGATTTGGCTGGCGAGAAGACACTTACGCGTTCGCATTTGCTGGAGGCATTAAGCTATCGCGGCATGGATCGCATGTTAGTGCATTTGCATAAGAGTCTGGAATAAAAAATGGGGCCGCAGCCCCATCATTTTTATCCAGCGTATTATCAGGCGGGAAGCCCTGGATTAATCATCTGAATCGCTATAGTCTTCAACACCTTCCATCTGCGGCTTACCGCCAGACAGAGTATGGAAACGCTTCGGGCGCTTGATGCGTGTCATGTATTTACTCCAGACACGCTCTGCTTCAGTTTGTGGTTCACGCAAACCACGACATACTTCTATAAACTGACGCTCTTCTTCTGTCACAGGTTCACGCCTGGAGAGATCAAGCTCATTGAACGCGTAACCATGCCTTTCGAGAAGCTGAGCTTCTTTAATAGTGAAATCACCGTGACGCGAAAACCCACGCGGGTAGTGTTTGTTATCAAAAAAACGATTAGTTGTTGCGAAGCTATCCGCCATTTTACACGCTCCTAACTCTTCTATGGCCGTGCGATTTATGGCGCGGAGTATTAGTTAGGCTTGACAGAGTGTAAAACAAAACATTTAAATCATTACGACAAACATTTTTTTGGAGTTGGCTGTGGATACGGAATTACTGAAGACATTTCTTGAGGTGAGCAGAACGCGCCATTTTGGACGCGCCGCAGAAGCGCTCTATTTGACGCAGTCCGCCGTCAGTTTTCGCATCAGGCAGCTGGAAAATCAGCTGGGCGTTAACCTTTTTACCCGGCACCGCAACAACATACGTCTGACATCAGCGGGCGAACGCCTGCTTCCTTACGCAGAGAGCCTGATGAGTACCTGGCTGATGGCGAAAAAGGAGGTGGCGCATACGCAACAGCATCATGAACTCTCTATCGGCGCCAGCGCCTCCCTCTGGGAGGCATATCTGACGCCATGGCTTCAGACGTTGTATGAGAACCGCGAGAGCCTCCACCTGGAGGCGCGCGTGGCGCAACGACATCTGCTGGTGAAACAGCTGCACGAGCGCCAGCTCGATCTGTTAATCACCACTGAGGCGCCAAAAATGGATGAGCTGACCAGCCAGCAGATTGGCCATATCTCTCTTACCCTCTTCCGGTCGCGTAAAAGTGAAAAGCGGGAGAAGTATGACTATATCAAGCTGGAGTGGGGAGCGGACTTTCATCAGCATGAGAGCTATCTGGCGGGCGCGGATGATGTGCCGGTACTAACAACGACCTCTGCGCATCTTACCCGCCAGCTGCTGCATACCACTGGGGCCTGCGCCTTTTTACCGGATAGCTGGATGCAGCTTTACCCGGATTTGATGGTGATCCCGGACACGCCTGTCGCAGTGCGTCCTTTATATGCCGTGTGGCTACAAAATAGCGATCAACAAACGCATATCCGGCAGCTGCTAAAGTTCCCGGTATTGGTACAAAACTGAGTCAGTAAACTGATAAGGTCTTACAGGCAGGAGGGATGAGGGGGGTATTCCGCTCATCCTGAAAAGGATATCTTTGACAGGTAAATAGAACGCAAAAAAAAATCCTTTGCGTTAGCAAAGGATCCTTTATCTGGCAGGGGCGGAGGGACTCGAACCCCCAACACCCGGTTTTGGAGACCGGTGCTCTACCAATTGAACTACGCCCCTAAATAGGGTGGCGGTGCGGACGGGACTCGAACCCGCGACCCCCGGCGTGACAGGCCGGTATTCTAACCGACTGAACTACCGCACCACCGAATACTGCATTACCAGCGGGGTCTCGCTGATAACCGGTGTCGACCTTTACAGGTGTAACCTTAATTTGATGCCTGGCAGTTCCCTACTCTCGCATGGGGAGGCCCCACACTACCATCGGCGCTGCGGCGTTTCACTTCTGAGTTCGGCATGGGGTCAGGTGGGACCACCGCGCTCTCGCCGCCAGGCAAATTCTGTTTCGCATGCCGCCCGCAGGGGGCCACACGCGCTAATCCGGTGAACAAGCTGAAAACTGCGTCTCTCTTTTTTCTTAAAACGCCTGTGGCGTTGTAAGGTTAAGCCTCACGGGTCATTAGTACCGGTTAGCTCAACGCATCGCTGCGCTTACACACCCGGCCTATCAACGTCGTCGTCTTCAACGTCCCTTCAGGGGGCTCAGGGCCCCAGGGAAGACTCATCTCGAGGCAAGTTTCGTGCTTAGATGCTTTCAGCACTTATCTCTTCCGCACTTAGCTACCGGGCAGTGCCATTGGCATGACAACCCGAACACCAGCGGTGCGTTCACTCCGGTCCTCTCGTACTAGGAGCAACCCCTCTCAGTCTTCCAGCGCCCACGGCAGATAGGGACCGAACTGTCTCACGACGTTCTAAACCCAGCTCGCGTACCACTTTAAATGGCGAACAGCCATACCCTTGGGACCTACTTCAGCCCCAGGATGTGATGAGCCGACATCGAGGTGCCAAACACCGCCGTCGATATGAACTCTTGGGCGGTATCAGCCTGTTATCCCCGGAGTACCTTTTATCCGTTGAGCGATGGCCCTTCCATTCAGAACCACCGGATCACTATGACCTGCTTTCGCACCTGCTCGAACCGTCACTCTCGCAGTCAAGCCAGCTTATGCCATTGCACTAACCTCACGATGTCCGACCGTGATTAGCTGACCTTCGTACTCCTCCGTTACACTTTGGGAGGAGACCGCCCCAGTCAAACTACCCACCAGACACTGTCCCCACGCCGGATTACGGCGCCAGGTTAGAACATCAAACATTAAAGGGTGGTATTTCAAGGATGGCTCCACGCAGACTGGCGTCCACGCTTCAAAGCCTCCCACCTATCCTGCACATCAAGGCTCAATGTTCAGTGTCAAGCTGTAGTAAAGGTTCACGGGGTCTTTCCGTCTTGCCGCGGGTACACTGCATCTTCACAGCGAGTTCAATTTCACTGAGTCTCGGGTGGAGACAGCCTGGCCATCATTACGCCATTCGTGCAGGTCGGAACTTACCCGACAAGGAATTTCGCTACCTTAGGACCGTTATAGTTACGGCCGCCGTTTACCGGGGCTTCGATCAAGAGCTTCTCCTTACGGATAACCCCATCAATTAACCTTCCGGCACCGGGCAGGCGTCACACCGTATACGTCCACTTTCGTGTTTGCACAGTGCTGTGTTTTTAATAAACAGTTGCAGCCAGCTGGTATCTTCGACTGGCTTCGGCTCGGGGAGCAAGTCCCTCCACCTACGTGCCAGCGTGCCTTCTCCCGAAGTTACGGCACCATTTTGCCTAGTTCCTTCACCCGAGTTCTCTCAAGCGCCTTGGTATTCTCTACCTGACCACCTGTGTCGGTTTGGGGTACGATTCGTTGTTACCTGATGCTTAGAGGCTTTTCCTGGAAGCAGGGCATTTGTTGCTTCAGCACCGTAGTGCCTCGTCGTCACGCCTCAGCCTTAACTTTCCGGATTTGCCTGGAAAGTCAGCCTACACGCTTAAACCGGGACAACCGTCGCCCGGCCAACATAGCCTTCTCCGTCCCCCCTTCGCAGTAACACCGAGTACGGGAATATTAACCCGTTTCCCATCGACTACGCCTTTCGGCCTCGCCTTAGGGGTCGACTCACCCTGCCCCGATTAACGTTGGACAGGAACCCTTGGTCTTCCGGCGAGCGGGCTTTTCACCCGCTTTATCGTTACTTATGTCAGCATTCGCACTTCTGATACCTCCAGCATGCCTCACAGCACACCTTCGCAGGCTTACAGAACGCTCCCCTACCCAACAACACATAGTGTCGCTGCCGCAGCTTCGGTGCATGGTTTAGCCCCGTTACATCTTCCGCGCAGGCCGACTCGACCAGTGAGCTATTACGCTTTCTTTAAATGATGGCTGCTTCTAAGCCAACATCCTGGCTGTCTGGGCCTTCCCACATCGTTTCCCACTTAACCATGACTTTGGGACCTTAGCTGGCGGTCTGGGTTGTTTCCCTCTTCACGACGGACGTTAGCACCCGCCGTGTGTCTCCCGTGATAACATTCTCCGGTATTCGCAGTTTGCATCGGGTTGGTAAGCCGGGATGGCCCCCTAGCCGAAACAGTGCTCTACCCCCGGAGATGAATTCACGAGGCGCTACCTAAATAGCTTTCGGGGAGAACCAGCTATCTCCCGGTTTGATTGGCCTTTCACCCCCAGCCACAGGTCATCCGCTAATTTTTCAACATTAGTCGGTTCGGTCCTCCAGTTAGTGTTACCCAACCTTCAACCTGCCCATGGCTAGATCACCGGGTTTCGGGTCTATACCCTGCAACTTAGCGCCCGGTTAAGACTCGGTTTCCCTACGGCTCCCCTATACGGTTAACCTTGCTACAGAATATAAGTCGCTGACCCATTATACAAAAGGTACGCAGTCACCCCCATAAAGAAGGCTCCCACTGCTTGTACGTACACGGTTTCAGGTTCTGTTTCACTCCCCTCGCCGGGGTTCTTTTCGCCTTTCCCTCACGGTACTGGTTCACTATCGGTCAGTCAGGAGTATTTAGCCTTGGAGGATGGTCCCCCCATATTCAGACAGGATACCACGTGTCCCGCCCTACTCATCGAGCTCACAACACATGCATCTTCGTGTACGGGACTGTCACCCTGTACCGTGCGCCATTCCAGACGCTTCCACTGACACACATGCTGATTCAGGCTCTGGGCTGTTCCCCGTTCGCTCGCCGCTACTCAGGGAATCTCGGTTGATTTCTTTTCCTCGGGGTACTTAGATGTTTCAGTTCCCCGGTTCGCTTCGTTAAGCTATGTATTCACTTAACGATAGTGTGACGAGTCACACTGGGTTTCCCCATTCGGACATCGCCGGCTGATAGCGGTTCATATCACCTCACCGGCGCTTTTCGCAGATTAGCACGTCCTTCATCGCCTCTGACTGCCAGGGCATCCACCGTGTACGCTTGGTCGCTTAACCTCACAACCCACAGGCGTCTTGCGACACCGTGTCGGTGTGAAAAATTGAGAGACTCTGAACAGTTCTTTATGCAAAGAAGCTGCTCTTTCAAATTTTCAGCTTGTTCCGGATTGTTAAAGAGCAAATACTGCACAATACATTCGTAAATGTATTCTGGAGTGGTCATCAACCTGATGTTGATGGTGGAGCTAAGCGGGATCGAACCGCTGACCTCCTGCGTGCAAAGCAGGCGCTCTCCCAGCTGAGCTATAGCCCCAGATATACTGTAAAATCGCCGGTTAACCTTTAATTCTTTCTCAGGCAAGGCATACGTTCGGGAAGTTTACACGGGTAAACGACCGGGCGTATAACGCGGCATGAGGAAGAATTTGGTAGGCCTGAGTGGACTTGAACCACCGACCTCACCCTTATCAGGGGTGCGCTCTAACCACCTGAGCTACAAGCCTGCCGGGATTTTACTGCTCGTTAATTTCTATCAGACAATCTGTGTGGACACTGCACGGGAAGGTATCAGCATGGTAAGGAGGTGATCCAACCGCAGGTTCCCCTACGGTTACCTTGTTACGACTTCACCCCAGTCATGAATCACAAAGTGGTAAGCGCCCTCCCGAAGGTTAAGCTACCTACTTCTTTTGCAACCCACTCCCATGGTGTGACGGGCGGTGTGTACAAGGCCCGGGAACGTATTCACCGTGGCATTCTGATCCACGATTACTAGCGATTCCGACTTCATGGAGTCGAGTTGCAGACTCCAATCCGGACTACGACGCACTTTATGAGGTCCGCTTGCTCTCGCGAGGTCGCTTCTCTTTGTATGCGCCATTGTAGCACGTGTGTAGCCCTGGTCGTAAGGGCCATGATGACTTGACGTCATCCCCACCTTCCTCCGGTTTATCACCGGCAGTCTCCTTTGAGTTCCCGGCCGAGCCGCTGGCAACAAAGGATAAGGGTTGCGCTCGTTGCGGGACTTAACCCAACATTTCACAACACGAGCTGACGACAGCCATGCAGCACCTGTCTCACGGTTCCCGAAGGCACTAAGGCATCTCTGCCGAATTCCGTGGATGTCAAGACCAGGTAAGGTTCTTCGCGTTGCATCGAATTAAACCACATGCTCCACCGCTTGTGCGGGCCCCCGTCAATTCATTTGAGTTTTAACCTTGCGGCCGTACTCCCCAGGCGGTCGACTTAACGCGTTAGCTCCGGAAGCCACTCCTCAAGGGAACAGCCTCCAAGTCGACATCGTTTACGGCGTGGACTACCAGGGTATCTAATCCTGTTTGCTCCCCACGCTTTCGCACCTGAGCGTCAGTCTTCGTCCAGGGGGCCGCCTTCGCCACCGGTATTCCTCCAGATCTCTACGCATTTCACCGCTACACCTGGAATTCTACCCCCCTCTACGAGACTCAAGCCTGCCAGTTTCAAATGCAGTTCCCAGGTTAAGCCCGGGGATTTCACATCTGACTTAACAGACCGCCTGCGTGCGCTTTACGCCCAGTAATTCCGATTAACGCTTGCACCCTCCGTATTACCGCGGCTGCTGGCACGGAGTTAGCCGGTGCTTCTTCTGCGGGTAACGTCAATGACGGCGCGTATTAAACGCCATCCCTTCCTCCCCGCTGAAAGTACTTTACAACCCGAAGGCCTTCTTCATACACGCGGCATGGCTGCATCAGGCTTGCGCCCATTGTGCAATATTCCCCACTGCTGCCTCCCGTAGGAGTCTGGACCGTGTCTCAGTTCCAGTGTGGCTGGTCATCCTCTCAGACCAGCTAGGGATCGTCGCCTAGGTGAGCCGTTACCCCACCTACTAGCTAATCCCATCTGGGTTCATCCGATGGTGTGAGGCCCGAAGGTCCCCCACTTTGGTCTTGCGACGTTATGCGGTATTAGCCACCGTTTCCAGTGGTTATCCCCCTCCATCGGGCAGATCCCCAGACATTACTCACCCGTCCGCCACTCGTCAGCGAAGCAGCAAGCTGCTTCCTGTTACCGTTCGACTTGCATGTGTTAGGCCTGCCGCCAGCGTTCAATCTGAGCCATGATCAAACTCTTCAATTTAAAAGTCTGATGCTCAAAGAAAAACGTCGTAATGAATTACGTGTTCACTCTTGAGACTTGATACTGCAATTATTTTTGCGATATCCGTCCTGTGAGTGCCCACACAGATTGTCTGATAAATTGTTAAAGAGCGGCGCCACATTCTCAGTGGCGCGGGCTGCGTATATTACGCTTTCCCGCTGAAGAGTCAAGATTTTATTTTCTTTTCCCTTCCTGACATGGCCGACTAAGAAGTCGTTGTTCCGTGTCAGTGGAGGCGCATTATAGGGAGTTCTTTTCGGCTGACAAGCACTAATTTCAAAAAATAAATCGGATGTCGATTTTTTCGTCAAACTGCCAGTTTTTCCAGCTTTTCAAAGCCGTAACGCTGTAAAACGGGCATTAATTGCACAGCTTCCGGCGTCATTTCCATGCAAAACGCGACATTCCCCTCTTCAGAGCGGGCATCCGGCGCCTCATGCTCAAGCAGCCAAACGGTACGACGCGCGATTGCTGCTCCGGAATCAATCAAACGGGTGCCTTCAGGCAAGACCGCCTGCAGCTCGTCAGCCAATAACGGGAAGTGAGTGCAGCCCAGCACAACCGTATCGGGCGGTTCAGCCATTCGCAGCCAGGGTTGCAGGATACGACGTACCGCCTCAAGCGAAACCTGATGACCATGCAGCTTCATTTCAGCTAACTCCACTAATTCGCCTGAACCCAACATTTCGGTTTTACACTCGCTGGCGAACTGCGCCACCAGCTCCTGAGTATAAGAACGGCGCACCGTCGCTCGCGTCGCCAGCAGACCCACGACGCCATTACGCGTCAGCCTGGCGGCCGGCTTAATCGCCGGTACCACGCCGACGACCGGAAAATCAAAGCGCGCGCGCAGCGCAGGTAAGGAAACGGTGCTGGCGGTATTGCAGGCGATCACTACCATAGATAAGGGATAACGGCGCGTTACCGCGCCAACGATAGCGACCACACGCTCGACGATGAACGCTTCCGTCTTCTCGCCATACGGAAAGGCGACGTTATCAAAGGCGTAGAGATAATGAAGATTCGGCAGCAGCTGCCGAATCTCATCATAGACAGAAAGCCCACCCACACCGGAGTCAAACACCAGCACGGTGGGCCGCAATTCAGAAGCTGTAAGTTCCGCTGAGGTAGTACTCACGTCCTGCGGTTGGGTAGCCATACGCTGTCTCGTAATCTTTATCGAACAGGTTGGCAATTCTACCACGAACCGTCAGATGAGAGGTGACCGGATACGAAACTGCCAGATCCCATAAACTCATGCCCCCCAGCTTTACCCGCTGCTCCGGATAGCTATTGTAATCAACATCGTATCGGGCGCCGGTATAAACATACGTGAGTGACCAGTCAAAACTGTAGGATGTCCAGTCCAGCTGGTATTTAACCATCTGTTTTGCACGTCGTAATAAAACCTGGTCGGTTTGAGTGTCGCGCGGATCGGTATAATCGTAAGACACCTGATGACTTAAAGGCCCGGTATCGAATTGAGCGGTTGCCTCAATACCTTTGATGCGAACCTGCTGGATATTGTAGTAACGGTAAGTAGCATCGGTGTTAATCATATCGTCGATATCATTACGATAGCCCGATACGCGCCAGTTTACCGGCCCCGTTAACCCTTCGACACCACCTTCCCACTGCTTACTTTTTTCCGGATCCAGATTTACATTTCCGTAATTTTGCGAATATACCTGCCCGAGGTTAGGTGCTTTATAGGCTGTTCCATAAGAAGCAAACAAACGGTAGCCGTCTGTGAATTCCCATGCGGCCCCCGTCTGCCAGGTGTTATGCCAGCCAAATTGATTATTGTCGTCACCACGAACCGCGCCTTCCAGGGTCACGCTGCCTAACTGCTGCTGAGTCGTCAGATAAAAGCCGGTATTGCGTTGTTCATACCCTTTCGCCAAAACGCTTGTGCCCGGCTCCGTAGTTTGCTTTTGCCAGTCAATCCCAGAGCTTACGGTTCCCTGGCCAATACGAACCGTATTTCCCCATTGCAGGTTGTACTGTTGCGCATCATCAAGCGTAGAAATAGCGTTATACCTGCCCAGCCGTGGGTCATAATTATAATCTTTGGTATGGCTATAGCTGGCGGTTAGCTGTGTCGAATAATTATCATCCTGAAAGCGCAGCCCGGTATCCCAGTTACGGCTGTAAAGCTGCCGGGTATCTCTGATTCCCAGAATATGTGTATAACTGTCATCATAGATATAGCCGGCGTCATAAGCGCTACGGTTACTAAAACCATAACCGCGAATAAAGCCGCTCAGCTTATCGCTAAACGCCTGCTCAACAGATCCATACAACGTCTTGCTCATAAAACCGTCGCGATCGGACTGAGCCGGACCGTAGGCCGTCGGATAACCCGCCTTTACATCGAATCCTCTGGTATAGGTATAATCACCTGCCAGCGTTAATGTAGTCGCTTCACCCAGCTTTTGCTGCGTTGCGCCGTCATACATCTGATAACCATTTGAGCCAACGCTTGTGGTAAGGCTACTACCCGATTGGGCACGACCGGTAATGATATTAATCACACCGCCAATCGCATCTGAACCATAAACGGCCGAACGTGCGCCACGGATATATTCAATTCGTTGAACAAGCGAAAGCGGAATTTGGCTCAGATCGGATGATCCACTAATGCCAGCTTGGTTAAGGCGGATACCATTAACAAGAATCAGCACATGGTCAGACTCTGTTCCGCGAATAAACAGCGAACTTAATTGCCCGAGACCACCATTCACCACCGTATTAACCCCGGGCAGTCGTCGCATGACATCAGTCAAGCTGGTAGCCTGCCAGCGTTCAATTTCCTCACGAGTAACAACAGTTGTGGGAGCCAACACAGAAGAAACTGGTTGGGCAAAGCGGTTCGCCGTCACGACTATGTCTTCATTACTCGCAGCAGCGCCATGCTGCGCCCAGAGAGAAATCGCCGAGACGGCCAGCGCCAGCGACGTTTTTTTCATTATCATCATTATCAAAGCATCCGAAAGATCGATCGGGATGCCGCAGGCGTACGGCCAATAGCTCGCGATAGCCGTAAAGTGCGACGTGTTGCCGGCAGGTCTTCGGGCTTGGAATCGATAATATGGCGATGACTTCCCGTCAGATGACAGTGTCTGCTATGCGCTATCGCCACGACATTCCTTACCGCTGCGCGTCAGCTCCAGATTTGCACTGGATTCCCTATTAACTCGGCGGGAGACCGGCTCGCGCAGTCTACAATCGCCATTTTCGGAAGTCCAGACTTCCAGGTTGCTATAACCGACAGGCGCGGACAGGGCTGGACATCCCGTATTGAATCCCTACAATCGCCCGGCAAGTTTGCCATTGAATCAGGAAAAGCCATGACGCCCGAAAAACTGCCCGTCGAACAGTATGAAACCCAGCTCGCGGAAAAAGTGACGCGCCTGCAACAGCTGATGGCGCCCTTCTCCGCGCCGGAAACCGAGGTGTTTCGCTCGCCGGTCAGCCACTATCGCATGCGTGCTGAGTTCCGCATCTGGCACGATGGCGACGATCTCTACCACATCATTTTCGATCAGCAGACGCGCCAGCGCATCCGCGTCGATCAATTTCCGGCCGCCAGTGATCTGATTAACCAAATGATGCCGCTGATGATCGCCGCGATCCGCAGCAATACCGTACTGCGCCGCAAGCTTTTCCAGATCGATTACCTGTCGACGATGAGCAATCAGATCGTTATCTCCCTGCTTTATCATCGCAAGCTTGATGACGAGTGGCAGCAGGCGGCGCAGGCGCTGCGCGACGCGCTGCGGGCGCAGGGTTTCGATCTGCAGCTGATTGGTCGCGCCACCAAAACGAAGATTTGCCTCGACCGGGACTACGTCGATGAGCGCTTGCCGGTCGCCGGCCGGGACATGATCTATCGCCAGATTGAAAACAGTTTTACTCAGCCTAACGCGGCGATGAATATTCAGATGCTGGAGTGGGCGCTGGATGTCACAAAGAACGCACAGGGCGATCTGTTGGAGCTTTACTGCGGCAACGGTAACTTCTCGCTGGCGCTGGCGCGCAACTTCCGCCGCGTGCTGGCGACGGAGATCGCCAAACCTTCGGTTGCGGCCGCGCAATACAATATCGCAGCAAACCAGATCGATAACGTACAGATCATTCGTATGGCGGCCGAAGAGTTTACTCAGGCGATGAACGGCGTGCGCACCTTTAACCGACTGGAAGGCATCGATTTACAGAGCTACCAGTGCGAGACCATTTTTGTCGACCCGCCGCGCAGCGGCCTTGATGAAGAGACGGTTAAACTGGTGCAGGGCTACCAGCAGATCCTCTATATCTCCTGCAATCCGCAAACCCTGTGCGATAACCTCGCCACCCTGGCGCAAACGCATGACGTTACGCGTCTGGCGCTGTTCGACCAGTTCCCGTATACCCATCATATGGAGTGCGGCGTACTACTGACGCGTCGTTAAATGCGGGTTCCGCGCGGCGGAGTCAAGCGGCAAAACGGAGAACATCACGGCCTGCTTCCCTGCAGGCCTGATAACAACAGACAGTTTACGGTCAGCGCTTCCGGCGCAGGCGCGTGCCGATCCAGAAAATCAGCGCCACCATCAACACCACAGGCACAAAGTTGGAGCCAATTTCAGGGTAGTCGGCGCGTACGATGGCGCTATAGAGCAAGATCCCCAGCAGGAAAAAAGCGGCGGCCATCGATGGCATGCCTTCCGGCATGGCGCGGTTAAGGTAGCGCTGATGCAGACACCAGGCCGCCAGGCCCAGCGCAATCAGCGGGAAAATCGAAAACGGCACGAAGGCGTTGAAAAGTACTGAAAAAGAACCGTTAATCGCGAGGCCGGTGATGAATGCCAGCAGTAGGGTTCCTTTATCGCGCGGGTTCTGATCTGTCATGTCATATCCTTTTTTCATTTAATGGGGACTATCGAGCGTGACCGCTGTCCGCTCCTGCTCACGGCGATACCAGTAGTAAGCCCCTTTGGAGATCATGCGCAGCTGCAGCACCAGACGCTCTTCCAGCTTGCGTCGCTGCTCCGCATCGACATCCAGCGCCTCTGCGCCCGCATTAAAGACGATAATCACCATCGCTTCCGCCTGTGCTTCGGTAAAACTGCGCGGCATGCGATTTTCCAGCTCCAGATAATCGGCCAGCTCGGCGATAAAATGCTGGATTTCGCGCGCCACGGCGGCGCGGAAGGCGGCGGAGGTACCCGATCGCTCACGCAGCAACAGACGAAAGGCGTTAGGGTTGCTTTCGATAAATTCCATAAAGGTGGAGACAGAGGTTTTGATCACGCTACCGCCTTTGGCGATACGCTGACGCGCCTGGCGCATCAGTTGCCTTAACATCAGGCCGCTTTCATCCACCATGGTCAGTCCCAGCTCATCCACATCGCGGAAATGACGGTAAAAGGAGGTCGGGGCGATACCGGCTTCACGGGCGACTTCCCGCAAACTCAGGCTGGCAAAACTGCGTTCGGCACTTAACTGACTAAATGCCGCCTCAATAAGCGAACGTCGTGTACGTTCTTTTTGCTGTGCTCTGACGCCCATTTTTCTGCCTGTTAGCCTACCGAAAGCCCACTATAACAAATATTTCAGCGTACAGTCCGTCAAAGTTTGTGAACGGCTGTTACCCTCACGCTTTAGCAAATTGAGGCTAAAATCACACGAGGAATTGGGATGTTCGCGCCGTGATGTTAGAATCTCGTTGCTAAAATGTATATAAAATAAAGGAAGTGCCGGTATGCAACATGCTTACGATTACGATGTTATTGTGATTGGCTCCGGCCCGGGCGGTGAAGGCGCCGCAATGGGCCTGGTAAAACAGGGCGCCCGTATCGCCGTGATTGAGCGCTATCACAATATAGGCGGCGGCTGTACCCACTGGGGGACCATCCCTTCCAAAGCGTTACGCCACGCAGTAAGCCGCACCATCGAATTTAACCAAAACCCTTTATACAGCGACCACACCCGCCACCTTCGCTCCTCCTTCGCTGACATCCTGAACCACACGGAAAACGTGATTAATCAGCAGACGCGGATGCGCCAGGGCTTTTATGAGCGTAACCACTGCGAACTGTTTCAGGGCGACGCCCGTTTCCTTGATGCCAATACCATCGGTTTAACGCACCCTGACGGATCGGTTGAGCGGCTGACGGCGGAAAAATTTGTTATCGCCTGCGGCTCGCGCCCTTATCATCCGGCGGACGTCGATTTTACCCATCCGCGCATCTATGATTCCGATTCGATCCTGAATCTTCATCACGAGCCGGGACATGTAATTATCTACGGCGCCGGCGTTATCGGCTGTGAATACGCCTCGATTTTCCGCGGCCTGAACGTCAAGGTGGATTTGATCAACACACGCGACCGCCTGCTGGCGTTTCTTGATCAGGAGATGTCGGATGCGCTCTCTTATCACTTCTGGAACAGCGGCGTGGTTATTCGCCATAACGAAGAGTTCGAGAAGATTGAAGGGGTAAGCGATGGCGTGATCATGCACCTGAAGTCGGGCAAAAAGGTGAAGGCGGATTGCCTGCTTTACGCCAACGGCCGTACCGGCAACACCGATTCGCTCTCGCTGGAAAACGTAGGCCTAGAAGCGGATGGTCGCGGACTGCTGAAAGTCAACAGTATGTATCAAACGGCGCAGCCGCATATCTATGCGGTCGGCGACGTTATCGGCTATCCGAGCCTTGCCTCCGCCGCCTATGATCAGGGACGCATCGCCGCGCAGGCAGTGATCAAAGGCGAAGCGACCGCGCATCTGATCGAGGATATCCCCACCGGGATTTACACCATTCCGGAAATCAGTTCGGTCGGCAAAACGGAACAGCAGCTTACGGCGATGAAAGTGCCTTACGAGGTCGGTCGGGCGCAGTTCAAGCATCTGGCGCGCGCGCAGATCGTCGGTATGAACGTGGGCAGCCTGAAGATTCTGTTCCACCGCGATACCAAAGAGATCCTTGGCATTCACTGCTTCGGCGAACGTGCGGCGGAGATCATTCACATTGGTCAGGCGATCATGGAGCAAAAAAATGGTGGCAACACGATTGAGTACTTCGTGAATACCACCTTTAACTACCCCACGATGGCGGAAGCGTATCGCGTTGCCGCCCTGAACGGCTTAAACCGCCTGTTTTAACGTGGTCGCCATCTGGCCTTGCATGTGGTTGCGGATTGCCTCGGCCAGCTGCTCATAGCGGCTGCGCAGAGGCGATCCCGGCCGATAGACCAGCGCGATAGTGCGCTGCGGTACCGGCTTATAGCAGGAGAGATAGGTGATGCCGTCGCGCGTGCGATCCTGCGGCACCGCCAGCGCCGGCAGTAGCGTAATGCCGCTGCCCGCCGCCACCATATTGCGCAGCGTCTCGAGGCTGGTCGCCCGGAAATGGGTATCCTCATCGGCGCCTGCCTGGAAACAGAAGCCCATCGCCTGATCGCGCAGGCAGTGGCCATCTTCCAGCATCAGCAATTTCTCGCCCGCCAGATCGGACATCGGCACGCGATCGCGATCCTTCAACGGATGATCCTGCCAGACCGCCAGCTTCATCGGCTCATCGAACAGCGGCACTTCAATAAAGGCTTCGCTCTCTTTTACCAGCGCCAAAATAGCGCAGTCGAGTTTGCCACTGTCGAGCTGGTTCAGCAGCTGCTGCGTTTGTGCCTCATGCAGATACATCTCCAGCTTAGGGAAACTTTGGTGCAACATCGGAATGATATGCGGCAGCAGGTAAGGCCCTACCGTCGGGATCAGGCCGATATGCAGCGGACCGGACATCGCCTCGCCCTGCTGACTGGCCATCTCCTTCAGCACTTTCACTTCACGCAGTACAGTCCGCGCCTGATCGACCAGCAGCAGGCCCGCCTGAGTAAACAGCACTTTACGGCTGGTGCGCTCCAGCAGCATCACGCCCAGCTCATCTTCCAGTTTGCGGATCTGTCCGCTCAGCGTGGGCTGGCTGACATGACAGGCGTCGGCGGCGCGCCGGAAATGGCGATGCTCAGCGAGGGAAACCAGGTATTCAAGATCACGAATATTCATTTTATCCTCCGAGCCACGATAGCCCGTGGCAATGAATAGAATAGCAATGAACGATTAGCCCTATCAAGCCTGGATAAGAATAATGCACATCAGAAGTTAAAGAGATCAAACGCAACGTTAATAAAGAGGTATTGATTCTTATGTTTGCAAGTCAGGAAGGTAAAAGCGTCCCACAGGTCACTTTCCACACACGTCAGGGCGACAGCTGGGTCGATGTTACAACTGACGAGCTGTTTAAGGGCAAAACCGTTATCGTATTTTCGCTGCCGGGCGCGTTCACCCCGACCTGCTCCTCCAGCCATCTGCCGCGCTATAACGAGCTGGCGGGTGTCTTCGCGCAGCATGGCGTCGACAGCATTCTGTGCGTTTCCGTTAACGATACTTTCGTGATGAACGCCTGGAAAGCGGATCAGCATGCGGACAACATCACCTTTATTCCGGACGGCAACGGTGATTTTACCCGCGGTATGGAGATGCTGGTCGAGAAAGCTGACCTGGGCTTCGGTCCACGCTCATGGCGTTACTCTATGCTGGTACGCGACGGCGTGGTAGTGAAGATGTTTGTTGAGCCGAACAAGCCGGGTGACCCGTTTGAAGTCTCCGACGCTGACACCATGCTGCGTTACCTGGCACCGGAATTTAAAGTGCAGGAGTCCGTCTCTCTGTTCACCAAGCCGGGCTGCCCGTTCTGCACCAAAGCAAAACAGATGCTGCTTGACCGTGGCATTCAGTATGAAGAAATCGTACTGGGACAAGATGCCACCACTGTTAGCCTGCGCGCCATGACCGGCCGCGCGACCGTACCGCAGGTATTTATCGGCGGACGTCATATTGGCGGCAGCGACGATCTGGAAAGATACTTCCAGGTTGCTTAAAAAATCCGGAAACCGGCTCCGTTACCCATGCCGGTTTTCAGATGTGCCTATAAAAAGAAATATCTGAAGTCAGAGGTTGGCGGGCAAGAATGCCCGCCTTTTTTACAGGGCAGCGTCTGAAAAGAACTATTTATCACAATCTATGCGGGATTAATGAAATAACCTTCTCTCGGTCAATAAATAAATATTTAAATAACCCTTTCGCTGTCATTAACTGCCAGGCTTACCGCGCATGACATCAAGTAATAATTCCGCTGCGATAACCTTGCCGTTTTCATAACCCACATAAGGGCCGCCTATAGCGCCGACCGCTGCGCCCAGCAACGCGCCGCCGATCATACCGATTAAGGCCGTAAAACCGCCGCCAATGCCGATTACATCACTACTGCTGGCGCCGCGTCCGCCCATAATCGCCAGCGTCCAGCTACCCAGAACCGCACCGCCGACCGAACAGACGGCAGCTTCGATGAGATTGAACAGTGCATTATCGCCATAGCCGCCGCTTACTTTTACTACCTCATTGCAATTTAACTCACGCATATCCTTATCCTTAATTAAACAGCAGACGAAAAAGGCTTAAAGCTGGCCGCCGATCAGGGCCCGGGCTGCTTCCACAGCCAGCGGGAAGCTGTAGCTTAATGGCACCAGCAGACCACCAACCACGCCGCCTACGCCGCCGATGACCGCACCGCCTACGGCACCCACCAGCTGACCAATAATGCCCAGCCCAAAAACGCCCATCGCATCGGCGCCATGCAGATAACCGATCGATCCGCCAATGGCCGCAGCCGCAACGCCGCCCAGCACAGAACTGGCCAAACGATCCGCGACAAAATTAAACGCATCACCAGCAAAGGTTACGGCATCGCTAACCGCGCTGGCGCCGGAAACAGCTGACAGTTCATTAAAAGTTAATTCTCGCATATTCACTCCTGCTATAAATTTAAAATGACCGCGTTTAAAGCAAGATAAAATTATCAGGCCGGCTTGTATAATAAATAGAAAAATAGCCATTTTTCGCGCCATCCTTTAATAAATAAGGCAGAAAAACGGAATGTTCTGGCACAGATAAATAGTGGGAGTGAAGAAAAATGAGAGATAGGCAGGCGCGAACAAAATAAGCATGAACACTATTATCAGCCATAGAGGGGTAGAAATTTACCCCTCTGGCTTGCAGGAATTACTCTGCCAGACGATGGCGCGCCTCGGCAATTGCCGCCGCGATCTGCTGCGGTGCCACCCCACCTTTGGCGTTACGTTTATCCAGACAGGACTGCAGAGACAGCACCGGGTAAACATCCTGTTCGATAACCGGACTGAACTGCTGCAGCTGCGCCAGCGTTAAGGCTTCCAGCGCCACGCCCTGACCGATCGCGGCCACCACCGCCTCGCCGACGATATGGTGCGCCTCACGGAAAGGAATGCCTTTCGCCACCAAGTAATCCGCCAGCTCTGTGGCGTTGGCATAGCCCTGCTCCGCCGCTTCCTGGCAACGCGCGTGCTTCAGCTGAATGCCATCCAGCACCAGCACCGCCATATACAGACAGTCAAGCCAGGTGTCGAGCGCGTCGAACAGTCCCTCTTTGTCTTCCTGCATATCTTTGTTGTAGGCCAGCGGCAGCCCTTTCAGCGTCATCATCATGCCGGTCAGCGCGCCCTGCACCCGACCGCATTTACCCCGAATCAGCTCCAGCGCGTCCGGGTTTTTCTTTTGCGGCATCAACGATGAGCCGGAGGTTACGCGATCGGACAGCTCCACGAAGTTCGCTTCGCCGGTATTAAAGAAAATCAGGTCTTCCGCAAAGCGCGACAGATGCACCATGCCGATAGCGGCGTCCGACAGCAGCTCCAGCGCATGATCGCGATCGGAGACGCTGTCCAGGCTATTACGCGTGGCGGAAGCGAAGCCCAGCCAGCCGGCCAGCTGCTCGCGGTCGATCTCATAGGCAGTGCCGGCCAGCGCGCCGCAGCCCAGCGGGCTAACGTCCAGACGCTTCAGCGTATCTTCTAAGCGGCTCTCGTCGCGCGCCAGCATCTCAACATAGGCCAGACACCAGTGGGCAAAAGTGACCGGCTGGGCGCGCTGCAGGTGCGTATAGCCCGGCATCACCGCGTCCTGGTTCGCCTCGGCCGTCGCTACCAGCGCCTGCTGCAGCTCGCGCACCGCGCTCAGCAACAGCAGCACCTGCTCTTTGCACCACAGTTTTAAGTCAGTGGCGACCTGATCGTTACGGCTGCGTCCGGTATGCAGTTTTTTGCCCAGCGCGCCGACTTTATCGATCAGACGCCCTTCTACCCAGCTATGAATATCTTCAGCATCGCTTGCCAAAATCTGCTGCGGATTGACGCGCACCTCTTCCAGCAGCACGTTCAGCGCGGCTTCCAGCTGCTGCTGTTCCTCCTGCGTCAGCACGTTTACGGTCACCAGCGCTTTCGACCAGGCGACAGAGCCGACAATGTCCTGCTCCGCCAGGCGATAATCAAAACGCAGCGAGTCGTTAAACTGTTTAAACCGTCCATCGGCCGCCTGTGTAAACCGTCCACCCCATAGTGCCATCTTCAATGCTCCTGAAATCTGTTGCGCGCAAGGCTCTCTGCTTGATCCAGGGCGGCGAACCACGCGCCGCCCCTGTGGCGTTACTTCTTCTCGTTCAGCGCGCGGATGCGTGAAGAGAGCGAGAACAGACGGATAAAGCCGCCCGCATGGCTGTGGTCGTAAACTTCATCTTCGCCGAAGGTCGCGAACTCTTCGGAATAGAGGCTGTTAGCGGATTTTTTCTGAATCGCCGTGACCTGCCCTTTATAAAGCTGCAACACCACTTCACCATTAACGTCAGCGGCCAGCGATTCAGCGGCAGCCTGCAGCGATTTGCGCAGCGGCGCGAACCAGCGCCCGTCATAAACCACGTAGGACATCTCCTGGCCCAGCTGCTCGCGCCATTTAAAGCTGTCGCGATCCAGTACCAGCTGCTCTACCGCACGCAGCGCATTGACCATGATGGTGCCGCCCGGGGTTTCATAGCAGCCGCGCGATTTGATGCCCACCAGCCGGTTTTCCACGATATCGATACGGCCTACGCCGTGCTTCGCGCCCAGCACGTTCAGCTTTTCCAGGCACTGGAACGGGCTCAGCGTTTCGCCGTTAACCGCCACCACGCAACCTTTCTCTACCGTTACGGTAACCTGCTCCGGCTGATCCGGTGCTTCCAGCGGATCGACGGTCCAGACCCAGCAATCTTTATTCGGCGCGTTCCACGGGCTTTCCAGCACGCCGCCTTCGGTGGAGATATGCCAGGCGTTCTCGTCGCGGCTGTAGATTTTCTCCAGCGACGCGGTGGTCGGAATATCGCGCTCTTTCAGGTAATCGAGCAGCGCTTCACGCGAACGCAGGTTCCATTCGCGCCACGGTGCCACCACTTTCAGGTGCGGCGCCAGCGCGGTATAGGTGGTTTCAAAACGCACCTGATCGTTGCCTTTACCGGTCGCGCCGTGGCACAGAGCGTCAGCGCCGACCTTCAGCGCCAGCTCAACCTGGGCTTTAGCGATAATCGGACGCGCCATGGAGGTGCCCAGCAGATAGGTGCCTTCATACAGCGCGCCAGTCTGCAGAACCGGATAAACGTAATCGCGGATAAACTCTTCGCGCAGGTCGGCAATATGGCACTCTGACGCGCCGGACTGCAGCGCTTTCTTCTCTACGCCGACCAAATCTTCGCGATCCTGGCCGATATCGGCGACGAAGGCGACCACTTCACAGCCGTAGTTCTCTTTCAGCCATGGAATAATGGCCGAGGTATCCAGACCGCCGGAGTAAGCCAGAACGATTTTTTTGATGCCTTGGTTTTGCATTTCTTAATCCTTGAATGTGGTGTTGTTATGCGTGGATCCGGGTGCCAATGGACACGCCGTTAAACAGAGAAGGAAGCTGCTCAGCATGGCGCCAGCTGGCGATATCAACCGGGCGGCCCAGCGTGCGCGCCGCATCCAGTGCCGCATGAACTTTCACGATCATGCCGTCGGTAATGATGCCCTGGGCGATCAGCTGTTCCGCTTTCGCCGCCGTCATTTCGGCGATCCGCTGGCCTTTGCCGTCGAGAATGCCGCTGACATCGGAGAGTAAAATCAGATCCGCGCCCAGCGTCGCCGCCAGCGCCGTCGCCGCCTGGTCGGCATTAACGTTCATTAGCTCGCCCTGTTCGGTAATGCCGATCGAGCTGACGACCGGCATATAGCCCGCTTGCAGCAACGTATTCAGCAGTGCTGGCGAACCCGGCAGCGCATTGCCGACGTGGCCTAACTCTTCGTCAAACTGCGCCACATTGGCCATGCCGCCATCGCCCAGGCAGAGGCCGACCGCCGGAATAGCATGTTTCTTCGCCCAGGCCAGTAGCGTCTTGTTCGCCGTGCCGGCCAGCGCGCCGGTGATAATGTCGATCTGATCCGCAGGCGTCACGCGCAGGCCGTTTTTCTTCTTCACCGGCAGCGCCAGCTTTTTCATCAGCTCATCCACCAGGCAGCCGCCGCCGTGAACGATCAGCAGCGGGCGCTGATGCGCTTCCCGGTAGATCACCAGCGCATTAAACAGACGCGCCAGCGCTTCTTCGCTATCCAGCAGCACGCCGCCCAGTTTGATAATCAATGGAGTGGTCATAATCTTCATCCGCTTAAATAAGTGACTGGGTTTCCGGGAAACCGAAACGAATATTGAGACACTGCACCGCCTGCGATGCCGCGCCTTTCAACAGGTTATCTTCCGCCGCGACCACAATCAGATGTTCATCCTCCAGCGCGAAGCCGATATCGCAGAACGGCAGACCCACGACCGCTTTCAGCGCCGGCACGCCCTGTTCATAGACGCGCACCAGCGGCTTATCCTGATAGGCGTTATGGAACGCCTCCGTAATATCTTCCCGGCTGACGCCCGGCTGTAAACGGCAGGTAATGGTGGCTAGAATGCCGCGCGGGAAACTGCCGAGATGCGGAGTGAAGACCACCGGCACGCCGAGGTGCGCCTCGATTTCCGGCCGATGGCGATGGGTAAACATGCCGTACGGCTGTAGGCTAACTTCGCAAAAACTGTTATTCATCGTCGCCTTGCGTCCGGCGCCGCTGACGCCGCTGGTGGCGTTAATGACCGGCCACTGCGCCTCATGCAGCAGGCCCGCTTCGATCAGCGGCTTCAGCGCCAGCTGCGCGGCGGTGGGATAGCAGCCGGGCACGGCGATCAGCTGCGCCTCTTTAATGGCGTCGTGCTGCCATTCCGCCAGGCCGTAAACCGCCTTTTCCAGCCACTCTGCATGTTGGTGGTTGAAGCCGTAGCAGCGTGAATAAAACGCCTGGTCGTTCACGCGGAACGCGCCGGAGAGATCGAACACCACGCAACCCGCCGCAAGGAACTGCGGGGCCAGGTCATGGCTGACTTCATGCGCAGTGGCAAGAAACACCACGTCCACTTTACCGGCGTAAACGGCGACGTCGCTCAGCGGCTCCAGCGGCAGATCGACTGTGCCCTTCAGCTGGGGATGCAGCTCGGAAAGGCGTTTTCCGGCATCCGGGCTTTGCGCTGAAACCGCTAAAGCGGTTATGTTCATATGTGGATGGCGATTCAGAAAGGTCGCCAGTTCAACCCCAGCGTAGCCGCTGGCACCAACAATCAGCGTATTCAACATCAGGCCGTCTACCTTATTACAGTCGTTCAGATCCGGTGTGCAGCCCTGTCGCCGCGCGCCCATGAAGTCTAACGTTAAACTGCGGGTTAATTCATTTCCCATCCCGCGCACGTTATTGTATTTTTATTCACTATTAATGCATGAATATTGATACATCCTAACTCAAGGACCGTCAACAGTGAAGACAAAATTACCGCCTTTTATCGAACTCTATCGCCAGCTGATCGCCACGCCGTCTATCAGCGCCACCGACAGCGCGCTTGATCAGAGCAATGAGAATTTAATCACTCTGCTGGCCGGCTGGTTCCGCGATCTCGGCTTCAGCGTCGAGGTGCAGCCGGTGCCGGGCACGCGTCATAAATTCAATATGCTGGCTAAAAGCGGCGAAGGCGCAGGCGGCCTGCTGCTGGCGGGACATACCGATACGGTTCCCTTTGATGACGGTCGCTGGACGCGCGATCCCTTTACCCTCGCCGAGCATGACAACAAGCTCTACGGCCTGGGCACTGCCGATATGAAAGGCTTTTTCGCCTTTATCCTTGATACGCTGCGCGATACTGACCTCACCCGGCTGAAGAAGCCGCTCTATATTCTTGCCACGGCGGATGAAGAAACCACCATGGCGGGCGCCAAATATTTCGCCGAATCCGCCACGCTGCGGCCAGACTGCGCCATTATCGGCGAGCCGACCTCGCTGAAGCCGGTACGGGCACATAAAGGGCATTTGTCCAACGCCATTCGTGTGCAGGGGCAGTCAGGCCACTCCAGCGATCCCGCGCGCGGCGTCAACGCCATCGAGCTAATGCACGAGGCGATCGGCCATCTGATGCAGCTGCGCAATACACTAAAAGAGCGCTATCACCATGATGGCTTTGCCATTCCTTATCCCACGATGAACTTCGGCCATATCCATGGCGGCGATGCGGCGAACCGTATTTGCGCCTGTTGCGAACTACATATGGATATTCGTCCGCTGCCGGGGCTGACGCTGGGGGATCTAGACGCCTTGCTGAATGAGGCGCTGGAGCCGGTCAGCGCGCGCTGGCCAGGCCGCCTGACTGTCGCGGAGCTGCATCCGCCGATCCCGGGCTACGAGTGTCCGCGCGATCATCAGCTGGTGCAGGTGGTAGAAAAGCTGCTCGGCACGCCGACGGAGGTGGTGAACTACTGCACCGAGGCGCCATTTATTCAGCAGCTCTGTCCAACGCTGGTGTTGGGCCCAGGATCGATTAACCAGGCGCATCAGCCGGATGAGTTTATCGATACAGCATTCATTAAGCCGACGCGCTTGCTGATCGGCCAGCTGGTTAACCATTTTTGTTACTGATACGCAGCATTTGGGGCAATTCACTGCAAAAGCGTTAAATTGCCCCGGCAAAGTTCCAACTTTGCTAATAAGAATAACTTATCCCACTTCTTCGCTGTTAAATTTCTTAAATTACGGCGACTTAACGTCATTAAGCGTCACGTTTTGCGCAATTGACGAATGGGAAGTTACATGGCTAGATAAAAGGCGGCGTTATGCCCGCAAGGGTTAAAATTAAAAGACAAAAAGGGTGTCAGGGGTCATATGAACGAACAATATTCCGCAATGCGAAGTAATGTCAGTATGCTCGGCAAACTGCTCGGGGATACGATTAAGGATGCGCTGGGAGAAAACATCCTTGATCGGGTGGAAACCATCCGCAAACTCTCCAAGTCATCCCGCGCGGGAAATGACGCTCATCGTCAGGAACTGCTTACCACGCTGCAGAACCTTTCTAATGATGAACTCCTGCCGGTGGCGCGCGCCTTTAGCCAGTTTCTCAATCTCACCAACGTCGCCGAACAGTACCAAACCATATCGCCGCACGGGGAAGGCGCCAACCATCCCGAACTGATGAAAAAAGCGTTTGAGCGGCTGAAGCAGCAGCCCGATCTGAATGAGACGAACATTCGCGACGCTATCGAATCCCTGTCGCTGGAACTGGTTCTGACCGCCCACCCAACCGAAATTACGCGCCGCACCCTGATTCATAAACTGGTTGAGGTGAACACCTGTTTAAAACAGCTCGACCATAACGATATCTCCGATTACGAGCGCAATCAGATTATGCGCCGCCTGCGTCAGCTGGTAGCACAGGCCTGGCACACCGACGAAATCCGTAAGTACCGTCCTTCGCCAGTCGACGAAGCCAAATGGGGCTTTGCGGTGGTGGAAAACAGCCTGTGGGACGGCGTGCCGGGGTTTCTGCGCGAGCTAAACGAGCAGGTTGAAGAGACCTTCGGCTATACGCTGCCGGTCGATTTCGTGCCGGTGCGGTTCACCTCCTGGATGGGCGGTGACCGTGACGGCAATCCGAACGTCACCGCCAGCATCACCCGCCACGTTCTGCAGCTGAGCCGCTGGAAAGCGGCTGACCTTTTCCTGCGTGATATCGGCGTGCTGATATCGGAGCTGTCGATGGCGGAATGCACCGAAGAGCTGCGCGAACTCTGCGGCGATCCGCAGGCGCTGGAGCCTTACCGTGAAATTCTCAAGCGCCTGCGCACGCAGCTGATGACCACGCAGACTTATCTGGAACGCCGCCTGAAAGGCGAACGTCTGCCACGCCCGGAAGGGCTGCTGATCGCCAATGACCAGCTGTGGGATCCGCTTTACGCCTGCTATCAGTCGCTGCAGGCATGCGGCATGGGCATTATCGCCAACGGCCAGCTGCTCGATACCCTGCGCCGGGTGAAATGCTTCGGCGTGCCGCTGGTGCGTATCGATCTGCGTCAGGAAAGCACCCGTCATACCGAGGCCATTGCCGAAATTACCCGCTACCTGGGCCTGGGCGACTATGAGAGCTGGTCCGAAGCGGACAAACAGGCCTTCCTGATCCGGGAGCTGAACTCCAAGCGGCCGCTGCTGCCGCGTCAGTGGGAGCCGAGCGACGAAACGCGTGAGGTGCTGGACACCTGCCGTGTGGCGGCGGAAGCGCCGCGCGGCTCGATCGCCGCCTATGTGATCTCGATGGCGAAAACGCCGTCTGACGTACTGGCGGTTCATCTGCTGCTCAAAGAAGCGGGCATTCCTTTCGCGCTGCCGGTCGCGCCGCTGTTTGAAACCCTGGATGACCTGAATAACGCCAATGATGTGATGTCGCAGCTGCTCAGCATCGACTGGTATCGCGGCTTTATTCAGGGCAAGCAGATGGTCATGATCGGCTATTCCGACTCGGCCAAAGATGCCGGCGTGATGGCGGCGTCCTGGGCGCAGTATCAGGCACAGGACGCGCTAATCAAAACCTGTGAGAAAGCGGGCATCGCACTGACGCTGTTCCACGGCCGCGGCGGCACCATCGGCCGTGGCGGCGCGCCGGCGCAGGCGGCCCTGCTTTCACAGCCGCCGGGCAGCCTGAAGGGCGGCCTGCGCGTTACCGAGCAGGGCGAGATGATCCGCTTTAAATATGGTCTGCCTGAGGTAGCGATTGCCAGCCTGTCGCTCTATACCAGCGCTATCCTGGAAGCCAACCTGCTGCCGCCGCCGGAGCCGAAAAGCGAATGGCGCAGCATTATGGATCAGCTGTCTGACGTTTCCTGTGCGATTTATCGCGGCTACGTGCGCGAAAATCCTGATTTTGTCCCCTATTTCCGTTCAGCGACGCCGGAACAGGAGCTGGGCAAACTGCCGCTTGGCTCACGTCCCGCCAAGCGTCGTCCCAGCGGCGGCGTTGAATCGCTGCGCGCCATCCCATGGATTTTCGCCTGGACGCAAAACCGTCTGATGCTGCCCGCCTGGCTGGGCGCCGGCGCGGCGCTGCAGCAGGCGATGGACGAAGGGCATCGGGATCAGCTGGAGGCGATGTGCCGCGACTGGCCGTTCTTCTCGACCCGCCTTGGCATGCTGGAGATGGTTTTTTCCAAAGCGGATCTGTGGCTGGCTGAATATTACGATCAGCGTCTGGTCGACGTTTCGCTGTGGCCGCTGGGCAAACAGTTGCGCGATCGGCTGGAGGCGGACATTAAAGCGGTGCTGACTATTGCCAACGATGCGCATCTGATGGCGGACGAGCCCTGGATTGCGGAATCTATTGCCCTGCGCAACGTCTATACCGACCCGCTTAACGTGCTGCAGGCTGAACTTCTGCACCGCTCCCGTGCGCAGGAGGCGCGCGGCGAAGAGGCGGATCCGCGTGTTGAACAGGCGCTGATGGTGACGATAGCTGGCGTGGCGGCAGGAATGCGTAATACCGGTTAATCGCCGTCGAACGGTTCATGCCCTGCGGGGCATGAACTTTTTTACCGCACCGTCTCATTGATGGGCGACCAGCTAAACCAGTAATCCAGCACCCTGACGCCGTACTGATTCACCTCTTCAACCACTTCAATACGATCCATTCCGCGCTGATGGTGTGCATCCATCCACGCTTTGCTGCTGCAAAACTCAATCCAGCGCTGCAGGTGTTGATCCTTTATCCATAGGCCCATTTCACAGCGGGACGATTTGCCGTGCGACGGCCCCGGAAAGGAGACGGTAAATTCGGTACGGTATTGCAGACGTTGATGCGGAAGGTAGCGCACCAGGGCGCTGGGGATCTGCAGAGAGAAGATGGCGATCATAAAGGCACTGGTGCCAAAGAGTTTAAGCAGCTTTTGCCCGGTGAACCGCGAGCGGCGGAATAGCCAGCCTGCGCACGCGATCGGCAGCGCGCCCGTCAGGCCGCAAATAGCGGCGACGCGAAAAGGCGAGCCCGGATCGGTCAGGTAGACCTGACGCGAGAGATTGCTCCAGTAGCTCATGACAATAAAGGGTAGCAGGAGCAGCGCAACCGTCAGCAGGCAGCCCTTAACGCCCAGCCGCCTTACGCCATCGATAAAATTCTGGAAAAACACGAGAAACCTTCCCTGTTGTGGAAGGCGCGATAATAACCAATCTGCCACGCCCCGAAAAGCGCGGCGTTGATATCAGGCCACCAGCGCCGTAGCCGGACGCACGCCCAGCGTATGGCAAATGGCATAGCTCATCTCAGCACGGTTCAGCGTATAGAAGTGGAAATCTTTCACCCCTTCGCGGCTGAGGATTTTCACCATATCCATCGCCACGTTGGCGCCGACCATTTTGCGTGTTTCCGGATCCTCATCCAGCCCGGCGAACATGCTGTTCATCCAGCCGGGAACGCGCACGTTGGTCATGGCCGCAAAGCGCTGTAGCTGCTTAAAGTTGGAGACGGGCAGAATGCCCGGCACGATTTCCACATCGATGCCGGTCGCCACGCAGCGATCGCGAAAGCGCAGGTAGCTTTCTACGTCAAAAAAGAACTGGGTGATGGCGCGGTTCGCGCCGGCATCGATTTTACGCTTCAGGTTGATCAGATCGGCCTGCGCGCTTTTTGCCTCAGGATGCACTTCCGGATAGGCGGCGACGGAGATATCGAAATCGCCGACCTCTTTCAGCAGCGCAACCAGATCGGTGGCGTACATATCGGGCTTGCCGCCGCCGGCCGGCAGATCGCCGCGCAGCGCGACGATATGGCGAATGCCGTTATTCCAGTAATCCTGCGCGATAGTGCGCAGCTCATCACGCGAGGCGTCGACGCAGGTCAAATGCGGCGCAGCTTCCAGCCCGGTGCGATCTTTAATGCCTTTGATAATCGAGTGGGTGCGATCGCGCTCGCCGGAGTTGGCACCATAGGTGACGGAGACGAATTTCGGCTTCAGGCTGCTGAGGCGATCGATAGAACTCCAGAGTGTCTCTTCCATTTCACTGGTGCGCGGCGGAAAAAACTCAAAGGAAACGTTAATGCGCCCGTTCAGCTCTGCCAGGCTTTGGTTCAGCGCTTCGCGCTGGTTGGCGTGAAAGAAACTCATATCCGCTCTACCTTCTTAAATTGTTGTTTTCGTCACCAGCGAACATCTATACATTTAGACGTCCAGATGTTCAAAATGAACGATTCTGGTTAAAGCGTCAACAAAAAGATGGCATCAGCAGGCTGATAAAATTTCATCCAATATGAACGTGCCTCATGATGGCAATAAAAAGGGCGGCCAACGCCGCCCTAAGGGTTTTACCCAGCCGTGCCCCGCTTTTACAGCAGCTGCGCTAACCGGTTGATATCAGACTGGATGGCGCCTGCGGTCACATCCCTTCCGGCGCCCGGCCCACGGATCACCAGCGGATTGTCGCGATACCAGCGGCTTTCGATGGCGAATACGTTATCGCAGGGCAGCAGCGCCGCCAGCGGATGTTCGGGACGTACCGCTTCAATGCCGACACGCGCTTTGCCATTAGCGTCGAAACGCGCCACGTAGCGCAGCACCAGCCCCATCTCCTGCGCCGCTTCAAAGCGCTGCAGCATCTGCTCGTTCAGCGCCTCGCTGTTTTCGAAGAAGTGATCGACAGAGCCGCTTTCGCATCCCGCCGGCACCAGCGATTCAACGCGCACCTGATCCGGCTCGATATCGTAACCGGCCTCGCGCGCCAGGATCACCAGCTTGCGCATCACATCCTGGCCGGAGAGATCGACGCGCGGATCGGGCTCGGTCAGCCCCTGCTGCCATGCCTGGTCAACCAGCTCGCTAAACGGCACCGTGCCGTCAAACTGCAGGAACAGCCAGGAGAGCGTGCCGGAGAAGATACCGCTAATCGAAAGAATGCTGTCGCCGCTCTCGCGCAGGTCGCGCACCGTATGGTTAACCGGCAGCCCGGCGCCTACTGTGGCGTTATAAAGCCAGTGGCGGTCGGTTTTGGCGAACGCGTCGCGGATCTGCCGCCAGCGGTAGCTGTCTGAGGCACCGGCCACTTTATTGGCGCTGATGACGTGGAAGCCGTGGCTGGCAAAATCGAGATACTGTTCCGCCAGCGCCTCGCTGGCGGTCACGTCCAGCACCACCAAATCATCGTAAGGGTGCGCACGCATCCACAGGAAAAGCGCCTCCTCATCCTGCGCTACCGCTTCATCCTCAAAGAATGCCAGCGCGCGGCTGGCATCCAGACCGTCGTAGCTCAGCAGGCTGCGGCGGCTGTCCACCACGCCTGCCAGCACAAACTCAAAGCCGGTACGGGCGGAAAGGTTTTTCTGCTCGCGGGCGAACAGCTCCAGCCAGCGCGAACCAATATTACCTTTGCCGAACAGCATCAGGCCGATGCGCTTTTCGGCGCGGAACAGCGACTGATGCAGCCCCTGTATCAGATGCTGCGTCGGGCCGACGCGCAGTACCGCCACCAGGCTGATACCCTCTTCCGACTGCCAGATAAACTCTACCGGCTGATCGTTAATCTGTTGCCAGAAGCGGTGGTTGTGCAGCGGATTGCGGCTGACGCCGGCGCCAACCAGCGCCACCAGCGCCAGCCCTTCGCGCAGCTGCAGGTGGCCCGGCAGGCCCGCCTCTTGCAATAGCTCAAAGGCGCTGTTGACCACCTCCGAGGTGTAGCAAAGCTGCAGCAGGCGGCGATCGCTGTGAACGCCGGTAGCCAGCGGCCGGATCTGCGCGCGTTTCAACAGGTGATCGACCTCTTTATGCAGCGCCGCGAAATCATGCTGCGGCGGCACGGCGATTTCGATCAGGCAGACATCGTCATGACTGGTGACAATACGGGCGCCGGTGCCGGACGCCAGCACACGCTCAATGCGCGTAGAGCCCTGCTCCGGCTGGTAGCTGCAGCGCAGCTGTAAATCGATATCGCTGTTGGAAACCGGCTGCAGCGTGCGGGCATGCAGCACCGGCGCGGCCAGGCGCGCCAGCTCGCTCGCTTCATCCAGACGCAGCAGCGGCAGCAGGCAGGCGTCTTTCACTTTGCGCGGGTCGGCGCTGTAGACGCCGGCGACATCGCTCCAGATGGTGACGCGGCTGACGCCGGCCAGCGCACCGATCTGCGTGGCGGAATAGTCGGAGCCGTTGCGCCCCAGCAGAACAGTTTCGCCCGCCTCATTGCGGCAGATAAAGCCGGTGACCACCAGACGCTGATGCGCGTGTTGCGCCATCAGCTGCTGCAGCAGCGGCCAGGATTTGCCTTCGTCCACCTGCGGCTGCGCCGCGCGTTCGGCGCGCAGAAACTCGCGCGCATCCAGCCAGCACGCTTCCAGATCGCGCTGTTGCAGCACCGCCGCCATCAGGCGTGCGGACCAGACTTCGCCATGGCCGACCACTTCAGCGTAAACCGCATCGGTGATTTTGCCGTCCAGCAAGCCGGCCAGGTACTCAAGATCCTGAATAAACCGCGTCAGCAGCGGCTGCGCCAGTTCCGGCGGCAGCAGGCCGTTGATCAGATCGGACTGATAGCGACGCAGGCTTTGCTGCACCTGATGCGCCGACAGCCGATCGCTCTGGCTAAGCTTCAGCCAGCTGATCAGCTGGTTAGTGGTGCTGCCGGCGGCGGAAACCACCATCAGATCGCCCGGCTGGCTATAATCGGCCATAATGCCCGCGACGCGCTGATAACAACTGACATCGGCGAGGCTACTGCCGCCAAATTTATGCAGCTGCCTGCTGTTTTGCGCGCTCGCTGCGGCTGAAATACTCATCTCTTAACCCTCGGCTGCCACCCGGAATGCATTATCCAGATCGGCGATTAAATCTTCATGATCCTCGATCCCCACCGATACGCGTAAGAGCGTGTCGGAAATGCCCGCTTCGGCGCGCGCTTCCGCCGACATCCCGGCGTGGGTCATCGTAGCGGTATGGGATATCAGGCTTTCTACTCCACCCAGCGATTCCGCCAGGGTAAACAGCTCCAGCGCCTTCAGGAAACGACGCAGGCGGGCCTCGTCGCCATCGATTTCAAAACTTAGCATGGCGCCGAAGCCGCGCTGTTGACGCACAGCATACTGGTGGCCGGCGTTGTCCGGCAAAGAAGGATGATACAGCTTTTTCACCAGCGGCTGTTGTTTCAGATAATCGACAATCGCCAGCGCGTTACGCTGCGCCGCCGCCATACGCGGACCGAGCGTACGCATGCCGCGTAGCAACAGATAGCTGTCAAACGCCGAGCCGGTTACGCCGATATTGTTGGCCCACCAGGCCAGCTCGGTGGCGGTCGCCGCCTCTTTAGCGATAACCGCGCCAGCCACCACATCGGAATGGCCGTTCAGGTATTTGGTACAGGAATGCACCACCAGATCGGCGCCCAGCGCCAGCGGATTTTGCAGCGCCGGGCTCAGGAAGGTGTTGTCCACCACGCTGATCGCGCCGGCGGCACGCGCCGCTTCACAGATAGCGGCGATATCCACCACACGCAGCAGCGGGTTGCTGGGGCTTTCTACCAGCACCAGCGTTGGCTTTTCCGCCAGCGCCGCCTGCAAAGCCTGCGCATCGCCCTGATCGACGAACTTTACGCGATAGGCGCCGCGTTTGCTCTGGCTGTCGAACAGACGGTAGCTGCCGCCGTAACAGTCATGCGGCGCCACCAGCAGATCGCCGGGCTTCAGGAACAGCGTGCAAACCAGATGGATCGCGGACATGCCGGTATTGGTCATCACCGCGCCTGCACCGCCTTCCAGTTCCGCCAGCGCGCGCTGTACGACATCGCGCGTCGGATTGCCGCGGCGCGAATAGTCATGAGCGCGCGGCTGGTTGAAGTCGGTGAAGTTATAAGTGCTGGAGAGGTGAATCGGCGGGACAACGCAGCCATACTGCTCGTCATCATTCAAACCGCTGCGTACTGCGATGGTTGCCTGTTTACGCGTCATGGTGCTTACTGTTCCTGAAAGGCCCTGAAGAAGGCTAACAGGATAGCATTACGTATCTGGACGTCAATACATCTGGACATCTAAATGTCTTTGCGTATAGATTGAGCAAACGCGCAATAACCGCTAAAATTGCAGGCGATTGCTCCCCGCAGTCAGGCGTCTGACCTAAACGGCAAAGTTACGTAGTAAATGCTGACTTTGATTAGTGAGACGCGGAAAGATCGGGCATAATTGGCTGATTTCCGGCACTTTCACTTTTAATAATTAAGGTAACTCATGGCTGAATGGAATGGCGAATATATCAGCCCTTATGCTGAGCATGGTAAGAAGAGCGAGCAGGTCAAAAAAATTACCGTGTCTATTCCGCTGAAAGTATTAAAAATTCTGACAGATGAGCGTACGCGTCGTCAGGTAAACAACTTGCGTCACGCCACTAATAGCGAACTGCTGTGCGAAGCGTTTCTGCACGCCTTTACCGGCCAGCCGCTGCCGGACGATGTTGACCTGCGTAAAGAGCGCAGCGATGAGATCCCGGAAGAGGCGAAAAAGATTATGCGTGAGCTGGGTAAAGACCCGGATACGTGGGAATACTGATCCGTCGCTTTTGCCCATAAAAAAACCCAGCCGAAGCTGGGTTTTTTCTTGCATCCGCTCCGTGATAAAACGGTAGCGTCTGCCGGGAAACTTATTTGCTGCCCGGGATGCTGAAGCGTTTGTTGAAGCGCTCAACACGACCACCGGTATCAACAACACGCTGTTTGCCGGTGTAGAACGGGTGGCATTTACCGCACACGTCCAGGTTCAGATCGTGACCCACGGTAGAGCGGGTTTTGATCACATTACCGCAAGAACAAGTTGCAGTAATTTCAACATAGTTAGGATGAATACCTTGTTTCATGGGATAACCTCAGTAAAGGCCGTGTCGCTCTCCCGCGCCAGGTAAAACCTGCGCCGGCACCACACGCGGATTAAAAATTCTGGTGATTTTCGATGCGCTGTTTTGCACCAAAGGCGGCGAACTATACAGAAAATAACCGCCTGATGCAATCGAATCCGCACAATGATGGCGACACAGTGTACACTACGCCGTCCAACTCTTTTTACGGATAACGTCATGCCCGTTGCTCAGGTCGCGCTGCCCGTTCCGCTCGCACGCCGGTTCGATTATCTGCTTCCCGCCCATCTGCACCCCGTTGTCGGCGGGCGCGTGCGTGTGCCGTTCGGCAACCGCAAAGCGATCGGCGTGGTGGTGGGATTCAGCGAGCAGAGCGATCTGCCGGAAGCGCAGCTGAAAAGCGTGCTGGAAGCGATCGACGACGAATCCCTGTTTCCCCCTTCTCTCTGGCGTATTCTGCACTGGGCGGCTGATTACTATCACTATCCGCTGGGCGAAGTACTGTTTCATGCCCTGCCGGTGCTGCTGCGTCAGGGAAAACCGGCGCAGGAAGCGCCGCTCTGGCAATGGTTTATTACCGAGCTGGGTCGCGAAACCGCGCCGGAAAGCCTTAAGCGCGCGCCGAAGCAGCAGCAGGCGCTGGCGATCCTGCGCCAGCAGCCGCTTTACCGGCACGAAATCGCCCAGCACGCGCTGGCCGATCAGGCGCTACAGGCGCTGCGGGCGAAAGGGCTGTGCGATCTGCGCGAGCATCTGCCCGCCCGCGATGACTGGCGCGCCAGCTTCAGTATCAACGGCGAGCGGCTACGGCTGAATACCGAACAGGCGATGGCGGTCGGTGCCATCCGCAGCGAGGATGAGCAGTTCGCCCCCTGGCTGCTGGCGGGCATCACCGGCTCCGGCAAAACCGAAGTCTATCTCAGCGTGCTGGAGAATGTGCTGAGCCGCGGACGGCAGGCGCTGGTGCTGGTGCCGGAGATCGGACTGACGCCGCAAACCATCGCCCGCTTCCGCGCGCGCTTCAACGCGCCGATCGACGTGCTGCACTCCGGCCTTAATGACAGCGAACGCATGGCCGTCTGGCTACGCGCGCGTCAGGGAGAAAATGCCATCGTCATTGGCACCCGCTCCGCGCTGTTTACGCCCTTTGCCCGACCCGGCGTCATTATTATCGATGAAGAACACGACAGCTCTTATAAACAGCAGGAGGGCTGGCGCTACCACGCGCGCGATCTGGCGGTCTTCCGCGCGCGTGAAGAAAATATTCCTATCGTAATGGGATCAGCCACGCCGGCACTGGAAACGCTGCATAACGTACAGAGCGGCAAATATCGTCAGCTCAACCTCAGCAAACGTGCCGGCAACGCTCGCCAGGCGACACAGCAGCTGATCGATTTAAAAGGCGTTCAGCTGCAGGGCGGCCTTGCGCCGGCGCTGATCCAGCGTATGCGCCTGCATCTGCAGGCAGACAACCAGGTGCTGCTTTTTCTTAACCGCCGCGGCTTTTCACCCGCGCTGCTGTGTCACGACTGCGGCTGGATCGCCGAATGCCAGCGCTGCGATCACTACTACACGCTGCATCAGCAGCAGCGTCAATTGCGCTGCCACCACTGCGATAGTCAGCGCCCTGTGCCGCGCCAGTGCCCGCAGTGCGGCTCCACGCACCTGGTGCCGGTGGGGCTGGGCACCGAGCAGCTGGAGCATAACCTGCAAACGCTGTTTCCCGGCGTGCCGTTGTCGCGCATCGATCGTGATACCACCAGCCGCAAAGGCGCGCTGGAGCAGCACCTGGCCGACGTCTTTCGCGGCGGTGCGCGTATTCTGATCGGCACACAAATGTTGGCCAAGGGCCATCACTTTCCTGATGTCACGCTGGTTTCGCTGCTGGATGTGGATGGCGCGCTGTTCTCCGCCGATTTCCGCGCCGCCGAACGCTTTGCGCAGCTCTATATTCAGGTGGCTGGCCGCGCTGGTCGCGCCGGCAAGCAAGGCGAAGTGCTGCTGCAAACCCATCATCCGGAACATCCTTTGCTGCAGATATTGCTGCATCAGGGCTATGACGCTTTCGCCAGCCTGACGCTGAATGAACGCAAAAGCGTCCAGCTGCCCCCGTTCACCAGCCATGCGCTGTTTCGCGCCGAAGATCATGATAATCAGCAGGCTGCCGCGTTCCTGCATCAGCTGCGCAACCTGCTGGAAGCGAGCCCGCTGCGCGACGAGGCATTGTGGGTGATGGGGCCGGTGCCGGCGCTGCAGGCGAAACGCGGCGGTCGCTATCGCTGGCAGCTGCTGTTGCAACACCCTTCCCGCCTGCGGCTGCAGCAGCTGTTGAAGAGCAGCCTGCCGCTGCTTTCCACGCTGCCGCTGTCGCGCAAGGTAAAATGGACGCTGGATGTCGATCCGACGGAAAGCTAAGCGCCGCTAACGCAAAGGTTTGCGAGCTGGATCTAAAAACGTCGAATAAGTCACACTTTTCATGCAAATTGAGTAACGACGCTCCCGCCAATCTGTTAAAAATGTGATGAAAGTCAGCTTTAGCCGCAACAGGCGCAGCATAACGAAACATGACAGACAGTCGGGCCGGTACAGCCGGTGTGAGGAGAAAAGCGTTGGAGCAGAACCAGGAGTCGACGGCAGCTACGATGAAAGACGTGGCTGAACGTGCGGGTGTCTCAACCGCCACCGTATCCCGCGCGCTGATGAACCCGGAAAAGGTCTCAGCGGCGACCCGCCAGAAAGTGGAACAGGCGGTTATTGATGTCGGCTACTCTCCTCATGCACTGGCGCGCAACGCCCGGCGCAGCGAATCACGCACCATCCTGGTGATTGTCCCCGATATCTGCGATCCCTTTTTCAGTGAAATTATCCGTGGCGTGGAAGTGACCGCCGCTGCGGAAGGCTATCTGGTGCTGATTGGCGACTGCGCTCATCAAAATCAGCAGGAGAAAACCTTTCTCAGCCTGATGCTGACGCGCCAGATCGACGGCATGGTGCTGTTAGGTTCGCAGGTACCTTTTGATACCGGCGTCGAAGAGCAGCGCAACCTGCCGCCGATGGTGATGGCGAATGAGTTCGCGCCGGATCTGGAGCTGCCGACGGTGCATATTGATAACCTGACGGCGGCCTTCGAAGCGGTGAATCACCTCTGGCAGCTTGGTCATCGCCGCATCGCCTGTATTGCCGGCCCCGAAGAGATGCCGCTGAGCCACTATCGTCTGCAGGGCTACATCCAGGCGCTGCGTCGCCACGGGCAGGATGTGGAGCCGCGCTATATCGTGCGCGGCGACTTTACCTTTGAAGCGGGTGCCGCCGCCTTTAAACGCCTGATGACGCTGCCAAAGCCGCCTGAAGCGCTGTTTTGTCATAACGACATCATGGCGCTGGGCGCCATGTCGCAGGCGAAACGCATGGGGCTGCGTATTCCGCAAGATCTGTCGCTGGTGGGGTTTGATGATATTGAACTCGCCCGCTACAGCGATCCGCCGCTTACGACGGTGGCGCAGCCGCGCTTCGCGCTGGGTCGGGAAGCGATGCTGCTGTTGCTGGAGCAGCTGCAAGGCAAAATCGTCCGCAACGGCTCGCGCCTGCTGGAGTTTGAATTAAAACTGCGCGGAAGCACAATACACGCCAGTCAGGCGTAAAAATGGCGCGCATCGCGCAGTTTCAGCAGATTCTTAAACGACTCACCGCTGGTCAAACTTCCAGCCCTTGAGTAACATGGCGGGCTGACAGCCGGACAGCTGCCGCGCCGCCTTCACATTAGCGCCCTCTTGTCCGGCAGGCATTTTCTTCTTTGAATTAGCGGAACGATTAGTGGCACAAAAAGATTATGTAGGCCGCGGGCGTTCGACAGGGACGCGTCGCAAGAAAGGCAATAGCCGCAGCAAAAAGCGCAATGGCAGCTCCGGTGTTTCTAAAATCATGATAGGGCTGGCGGTGGCGGTGCTGGTGGCTTTCGTGGGCGGGCTATGGTTTATCGCTCACCATAAAAAAGAAGAAACGCCTGTTATTCCGGATCATAAAGTCAGCGGCAACGGTTTGCCGCCCAAACCGGAAGAGCGCTGGAAATATATCAAAGAGCTGGAAAACCGGCAGATCAGCGTGCCGGCGCCGAAAGAGCCTTCCGCTGGCGGAGAAGTGCAGTCGCAGACGCAGCTTACCGATGAACAGCGCCAGCTGCTGGAGCAGATGCAGGCGGATATGCGCCAGGCGCCGACGCAGCTGAACGAAGTGCCGTGGAACGAACAGACGCCGGTGCAGCGCCAGCAGACGCTGCAGCGTCAACAGCAGCAGCAGATGCAGCAGCAGCGCGCTCAACAGCAGCTACAGTTGCAGCAGCAGCAGATGCAGCAACAGCGCGTTCAACAGCAGCAACAAATGCAGCAGCAACGCGCCCAGCAGCAACTGCAACAGCAGCGCGCTCAGCAGCCATCTACGCCGCCGGCGCAAACGCAGCACATGCTACCGCAAAATGCGCCGAAAACGCCGGATAACAGCCGGGCCAAACAGCAGGAAACGGCGAAAGCCAAAGCGGCGGAAAAAGAGAAGTCGCAGCGCTGGATGGTGCAGTGCGGCTCCTTTAAAGGCAGCGATCAGGCGGAATCGGTGCGCGCTCAGTTGGCGTTCGAAGGCTTTGAAAGCCGCATCACCAGCGGCGGCGGCTGGAACCGTGTGGTTATCGGCCCGTACAACAGCCGCGCCAGCGCCGACAGCACGCTGAAGCGTCTGCGCAGCTCCGGCCACTCCAGCTGCATTCCTCTTGCCCTCGGGGGTTGAAACCCTCCAAACCTGCCCCATATCTTGTTGCATTATGCTCCGCGTCACGCTGCGCGGAGCCCTTTTTCCACTGTAACAAGGGGTCTGCCCGTGACAACGATAGTAAGTGTACGACGCAACGGCCAGGTAGTGATTGGCGGTGATGGCCAGGCTACGCTCGGCAATACCGTAATGAAAGGCAACGTCAAAAAAGTGCGTCGTCTCTACCATGACAAAGTGATCGCAGGTTTTGCCGGCGGCACCGCAGATGCTTTTACCCTGTTCGAACTCTTTGAACGTAAGCTGGAGATGCATCAGGGCCACCTGGTGAAAGCCGCGGTGGAACTGGCGAAAGACTGGCGCACCGACCGCATGCTGCGCAAGCTTGAAGCGCTGCTGGCGGTAGCGGATGAGAATGCCTCCCTGATTATCACCGGCAACGGCGACGTCATTCAGCCTGAAAACGATCTGATCGCTATTGGCTCTGGCGGCCCGTATGCCCAGGCCGCCGCCCGTGCGATGCTGGAAAATACCGAGCTGAGCGCTCGCGATATTACTGAAAAAGCGTTGGGTATCGCAGGTGACATCTGCATTTACACCAACCACAATCTGACTATTGAAGAATTAGCGTCCAAAGCGTAAGGATCGAAATTATGTCTGAAATGACTCCGCGCGAGATTGTCAGCGAACTGAACAGATTTATCATCGGCCAGGATGGCGCCAAGCGAGCTGTGGCGATCGCCCTGCGCAACCGCTGGCGTCGTATGCAGCTGGAAGAAGATCTGCGCCATGAAGTTACGCCTAAAAACATTCTGATGATCGGCCCAACCGGCGTGGGTAAAACCGAAATTGCCCGTCGTCTGGCCAAGCTGGCGAACGCGCCTTTTATCAAAGTTGAAGCAACCAAGTTCACCGAAGTCGGCTACGTCGGTAAAGAAGTGGATTCCATTATCCGCGATCTGACCGACGCGGCGATGAAAATGGTGCGCATGCAGGCGATTGAAAAAAACCGCTACCGCGCCGAAGAGATGGCGGAAGAGCGCATCCTCGACGCGCTGATCCCGCCGGCGAAAAACAACTGGGGCCAGCCGGAGCAGAATGCCGAGCCGTCTGCGGCCCGTCAGTCGTTCCGTAAAAAGCTGCGTGAAGGCCAGCTGGACGACAAAGAGATCGAAATCAACCTGGCCGCCGCGCCGATGGGCGTGGAGATCATGGCGCCTCCGGGTATGGAAGAGATGACCAGCCAGCTGCAGTCGATGTTCCAGAACCTCGGCGGTCAGAAGCAGAAGCCGCGCAAGCTGAAAATCAAAGAGGCGATGAAGCTGCTGATCGAAGAAGAAGCGGCCAAGCTGGTTAATCCGGAAGAGCTGAAGCAGGAAGCGATTGACGCCGTCGAACAGCACGGCATCGTGTTTATCGATGAGATCGATAAAATCTGTAAGCGCGGCGAAACCTCCGGCCCGGACGTTTCCCGTGAAGGCGTACAGCGCGACCTGCTGCCGCTGGTGGAAGGCTGCACCGTCTCCACCAAGCACGGCATGGTGAAGACAGACCATATCCTGTTTATCGCCTCCGGCGCTTTCCAGGTTGCCAGCCCGTCAGATCTGATCCCGGAACTGCAGGGCCGTCTGCCGATTCGCGTTGAGCTGCAGGCGCTGACCGTTAATGACTTCGAGCGCATCCTGACCGAACCAAACGCCTCTGTGACCGTACAGTACAAGGCGCTAATGGGGACCGAAGGCGTGAATATCAGCTTCACAGACGACGGCATTCGCCGTATTGCCGAAGCTGCATGGCAGGTTAACGAGACCACGGAAAACATTGGCGCGCGTCGTCTGCACACCGTGCTGGAACGTCTGATGGAAGATATCTCCTATGACGCCAGCGACCGCAGCGGCGACAGCATCACCATCGACGCCAACTATGTTTCTCAGCATCTTGATCAGCTGGTGGCGGACGAAGACCTTAGCCGCTTCATTCTGTAACCGCAGGTTGATCTTTCTTAAGGAGGCTTCGGCCTCCTTTTTTATTGCCGCTTTCACCCCCTGCAATTTGACGAAGATTAAGGCGCCGGCGATGGCACCGCCGTAGACTTCCTCTACCCCTTTCTGATTAGAGTCGGCTGCGGTCACGCTTATGGAACAGATCCAACGAATCACCTCCTTTCCTTTCCGGGGCTGGCTGGAAAGCCTGCGTCTGCGCACGTTGCCGCTGGCGTTCGCCTCTATTCTCACCGGCTCGGCGCTCGCCTGGTGGCAGGGGGAATTTAGCCTGACGGTCGCCCTGCTCTGCTTCCTGACCAGCGGGTTGCTGCAGGTGCTGTCCAATCTGGCGAATGATTATGGCGACGCGCTGAAAGGCAGCGACGGCAGCGCGCGCCTCGGCCCGCTGCGCGGCATCCAGAAAGGCACTATTACACGGCTGCAGCTGCGCGCGGGGATCATTGCCACGGCGGGCCTGGCGCTGCTCTGCGGCGGCATTCTGATCCGCTACGCCTGCCATACTCCCGGCGACGTAGTGAGCTTTCTGTTGCTGGGTGCGCTGGCCATCGTGGCGGCCATTGCCTATACCGTCGGCAAAAAGCCTTACGGCTATCTTGGGCTGGGCGATCTCTCGGTGCTGATCTTTTTCGGCTGGCTGGGCGTCAGCGGCAGCTTCTATCTGCAAAGCCACAGCGTGCAGCCTTTAGTGCTGCTGCCCGCCACCGCTTGCGGTCTGCTGGCGGCGGCCGTGCTGAATATTAACAACCTGCGCGATATAGACACCGATCGCCAGTGCGGCAAAATGACGCTGGCGGTGCGGCTTGGCGCGACTCACGCAAGACGCTACCACCTGCTGCTGCTGGGCGGCGCACTGCTCTGCTTCGCCGCTTTCGCCTGGTTTGGTCAGCACGGCTGGGGGCGCTGGCTGTTTCTGCTGGCCGCTCCGCTCTTCTGGCGGCAGGGGCGTTATATTCTTCAGCAGGAATCGCCTGTCGCCATGCGCCCAATGCTGGAAAAGACGGTCAAGGCAGCGCTGCTGGCTAACGTGCTGTTTTCTCTTGGCGTACTGCTCTGATTGCCCTGGAGCTGATATAACGCAACTTTGCGGGTTGATGATTTTGCCAACAACTTGAATAAAGCGATATACTTACCGCTCCTGTGGCAAACAGACGAAAATCCTATGAAATACGATACTTCCGAACTCTGCGACATCTACCACGAAGATGTAAACGTGGTTGAACCACTCTTCTCCAACTTTGGGGGTCGCACCTCGTTTGGCGGCCAAATCACGACGGTAAAATGTTTCGAGGACAACGGCCTGTTATACGATCTGCTGGAAGAAAACGGCCGGGGTCGTGTGCTGCTGGTAGATGGCGGCGGTTCGGTGCGGCGCGCGCTGGTGGATGCGGCGCTGGCCCAGCTGGCGGTGCAGAACGAATGGGAAGGTATCGTGGTCTATGGCTCGGTGCGCCAGGTGGATGACCTGGAAGAGCTGGATATCGGCATTCAGGCGATTGCGGCGATCCCGGCAGGCGCGGCGGGCGAAGGTATTGGTGAAAGCGACGTGCGCGTCAATTTCGGCGGCGTCACCTTCTTCTCCGGCGATCACTTATACGCCGACAACACCGGTATGATTCTGTCGGAAGATCCGCTGGATATCGAATAGCGCTGACCGCGACTCTCCTGCGCTCAGGCGCGGGATCGCGCCAGCAAAAACGGGTGCCTGGGCACCCGTTTTTTTATGGTTGATGGAAGCAGTATCCCGACGGGATTACACTTCTTCCATCTTACCTAACAAAGCCCGCAGGCGATCCTGCCACTGCGTTTGCTCTTCTTTCAGCTGCTGGTTTTCACGAACCAGCGCTTCGCTGTTTCCCGAGGCCTGCTGTACCTCATGCTTCAGAGTATTGTTCTGCTCTTTCAGCTCTTCGATTTCCATCTGCAGCAGGGTGATGGTATCAATCGCCTGCTGAACTTTCGCTTCCAGTTTCTCGAATACTTCAAATGACATTCTATGACTTCTCCTAATCGCAAGGCGTTGATGATGCCAGCCGCAGACGACGAGACATCACAAAACTCCGTTAAAAACCCTAACACACCGATTGTAAGTAGCCGCACAGCCCAAGTCCAGCGGCGAGCGGCGGTGAAGCGCAGTCTGTAACAATTTTCAGCTTATGCCGAAAGCGCAGCGGGCCGCGAATCGCGGATAATTGCGCTTTTGTTAATAAAATGAGCGCAACGCGACGCTTCTTTCGCCAAAAATGATGTTTAAAGAACAGCAAAAGACGCGAAAACGCGCATTTTTTTGATGGACCACACAGATTTCAAGTTCGCTATTTCTCGTTTATGCGCGTTAACGATAAATTCACAACAGCCCCACATTTGTTTGGGCGGTTCAATGGAATGAAAACAACGATTGATAAAATTTAACCTCGCCATCAGGAATTTCATTATGAGTCAGACAGCAACTAGCACACTAAAAGGTCAGTGCATTGCCGAATTTCTCGGAACCGGCATGATCATCTTCTTCGGCGCTGGCTGTGTGGCCGCAATGAAGTTGGCTGGCGCGGCTTTCGGTCAATGGGAAATCTGTATTATCTGGGGCCTGGCCGTTTCCATGGCCGCCTATATGACAGCGGGCGTGTCAGGCGCGCACCTGAACCCGGCCGTTACCGTCGCGCTCTGCCTTTTCGCCAACTTTGAAGGGCGTAAAGTCGCGCCTTATATTGTGGCGCAGGTAGCGGGCGCCTTCAGCGCCGCGGCGCTGGTTTACGGGCTCTACTACAACCTGTTCGTCGACTATGAAGCCAGCCATCAAATGGTGCGCGGCAGCGTGGAAAGCCTCGACCTGGCCGGCATCTTCTCGACCTATCCTAACCCGCATATCAGCGTAGGTCAGGCGTTTTTAGTCGAGATGGTGATTACCGCCGTATTGATGTCGGTGATTATGGCGTTGACCGATGACGGCAACGGCGTGCCGCGCGGCCCGCTGGCCCCGCTGCTGATTGGCCTGCTGGTCGCGGTTATCGGCGGCGCGATGGGACCGCTGACCGGTTTCGCCCTGAACCCGGCGCGCGATCTTGGCCCGAAAATTTTCGCCTGGCTGGCAGGCTGGGGCAACGTCGCCTTTACCGGCGGCCGTGATATTCCTTACTTCCTCGTGCCGATTTTCGGCCCGTTGGTCGGTGCCTGCCTGGGTGCATGGGGATATCGCTCACTGATTTGCCGTCACCTGCCCTGTAATCTTAACGTGACGCAGAAAACCGATGCAGATAAGCCCGTCGCGCGAGCTGAGCAGCGTAAAGCGTAACCGTGTTCAATCTTTGCACATCAGGAAATGATTATGTCTACAGATAAAAAATATATTGTCGCGCTCGATCAGGGCACAACCAGCTCCCGCGCCGTTGTTCTCGATCATGACGCCAACATTGTCGCGGTTTCCCAGCGCGAATTTACCCAGATCTACCCGAAAGCGGGCTGGGTTGAACACGACCCGATGGATATCTGGGCTTCACAAAGCTCCACGCTAGTCGAAGTGCTGGCGCATGCGGACATTCGCTCCGATCAGATCGCCGCTATCGGCATCACTAACCAGCGCGAAACGGCGATTGTCTGGGATAAAGAGTCTGGCAAGCCGATCTACAACGCGATTGTCTGGCAGGATCCGCGCACGGCGGACTACTGCGAAAAGCTGAAGAAAGAGGGCCTGGAAGAGTATATCCAGCACACCACCGGTCTGGTGATCAACCCCTACTTCTCCGGCACCAAAGTAAAATGGATTCTGGATCACGTTGAAGGCGCGCGTGAGCGAGCGAAACGCGGCGAGCTGCTGTTCGGCACCGTGGATACCTGGCTTATCTGGAAAATGACCCAGGGCCGGGTGCATATCACCGACCACACCAACGCCTCACGCACCATGATGTACAACATCCATAAGCTGGAATGGGATCAGCGCATGCTGGATATCCTGGATATTCCGCGTGAAATGCTGCCGGATGTGAAATCCTCTTCGGAAGTCTACGGCCAAACCAACATCGGCGGCAAAGGCGGCACCCGTATTCCTATCGCCGGCATCGCAGGCGATCAGCAGGCAGCGCTCTATGGCCAGCTCTGCGTTCAGCCGGGCATGGCGAAAAACACCTACGGCACCGGCTGCTTTATGCTGATGAACACCGGCACCGAAGCGGTCACCTCCACGCATGGCCTGCTGACGACCATCGCCTGCGGCCCACGCGGTGAAGTGAACTATGCGCTGGAAGGCGCGGTGTTTATCGGCGGCGCCTCTATTCAGTGGCTGCGCGACGAAATGAAGCTGATCAGCGACTCCGCTGACTCAGAATATTTCGCCATGAAAGTGAAAGACTCTAACGGCGTCTATATGGTGCCCGCCTTTACCGGCCTCGGCGCCCCCTACTGGGACCCGTACGCTCGCGGCGCGCTGTTCGGCCTGACGCGCGGCGCCAATGCCAACCACATTATCCGCGCCACGCTGGAATCGATCGCCTATCAGACGCGCGATGTACTGGAAGCGATGCAGAATGATGCCGATACCCGCCTGCAGTCGCTACGCGTTGACGGCGGCGCGGTAGCCAACAACTTCCTGATGCAGTTCCAGTCCGATATTCTCGGCACCCGCGTCGAGCGTCCGGAAGTGCGTGAAGTCACTGCGCTCGGTGCCGCTTACCTTGCCGGTCTGGCGGTCGGATTCTGGCAAGACCTGGAAGAAGTGCGCGCGAAAGCGGTGATTGAACGCGAATTCCGTCCCAGCATTGAAACCACCGAACGTAACTATCGCTACGCCGGCTGGAGAAAAGCCGTGGCCCGTGCCCAGGCATGGGAAGAACACGACGAGTAAGATTTCAGGCCCGCGTCGCCAGCCGGCGCGGGCTTTTCTCCCCGCCCTCCCCGCTGTGATACACTTTTGCCTCATTTGTTTTCCTCAGAGGCTGGTCATGAAACGAGAACTCGCCATTGAATTTTCCCGCGTTACCGAGGCGGCCGCGCTGGCTGGCTACAAATGGCTCGGCCGCGGCGATAAAAACCAGGCGGACGGCGCGGCGGTCAACGCCATGCGCATCATGTTGAATAAAGTCGATATCGATGGACGCATTGTTATCGGCGAAGGCGAAATCGATGAGGCGCCGATGCTCTATATCGGCGAGAAGGTCGGCACCGGCAATGGCGATGCGGTGGATATCGCCGTCGACCCGATTGAAGGTACGCGCATGACCGCCATGGGCCAGGCGAATGCGCTGGCGGTGCTGGCGGTCGGCGACCGGGGCACTTTTTTGCACGCGCCGGATATGTACATGGAGAAGCTGATTGTCGGGCCGTGCGCCAAAGGCCATATCGATCTGAACCTGCCTTTGGAAACCAACCTGAACAATATTGCCGCGGCGCTGGGCAAACCGCTGAGCGAGCTGACGGTGACCATCCTGGCCAAGCCGCGCCACGATGCGGTGATCAAACAGATGCAGCAGTTGGGCGTGCGTATCTTTGCCATTCCCGACGGCGACGTCGCCGCCTCTATCCTGACCTGCATGCCGGACAGCGAAGTGGATGTGCTGTATGGCATTGGCGGCGCGCCGGAAGGCGTAGTGTCAGCGGCCGTGATCCGCGCGCTGGACGGCGATATGCAGGGCCGCCTGTTGCCGCGTCATGAGGTGAAAGGCGACAGTGGAGAAAACCGTCGTCTGGGCGAAGATGAGCTGGCGCGCTGCCGGGAGATGGGCATCAAGGCCGGCGAGCGGCTGACGCTGGAGATGATGGCGCGCAACGATAATGTGATTTTCGCCGCCACCGGCATCACCAGCGGCGATCTGCTGAAAGGGATCACGCGTCAGGGCAATATCGCTACCAGCGAAACGCTACTGATCCGCGGTAAATCGCGCACCATTCGCCGTATCCAGTCGATTCATTATCTCGACCGCAAGGATACGGCGCTGCATCAGTGGATCCTGTAGCGGTTAAACCGCCTGCGGCTCGGCATCTTTAGAGAGCGGCCACCAGCAGAACAGCATTAACAGGGCGGTGGCGCACATCAGCATCCCCAAGCTGAACTGGCTGTTCTGCGGCAGCAGTGCCGACAGCCAGGCCACCAGCCCCGAGCCAAGATTCTGCAGGCCGCCGATCAGCGCGCCGGCGGTACCCGCCAGCCAGGCGTAAGGCTCCATCGCGCCAGAGGTGGCCAGCGGAAACATCATGCCCGCGCCGAAGAAGAACAGCGATGCGGGCACCAGCAGCGTCCAGATATTCATGATGCCGAACCACGCCGGCAGCCACATCAGCGCCGCCGCCAGCAGACAGCTGTTCACCGCGTACCACATCAGAGTATGAAAGCTTTTATCGTCACGTCCCGCGAACCAGGCGCCGAAAAAGGCCGCCGGGATCGGCAGAATAAACAGAATACTGATGGTCATCGCGTCAAGGCCCAGCACGCCGCCCATTAATACCCCGCAGCTTGATTCATAGACCGCGATGCCCGCCAGCGCGCCAATCAGCATCAGCAGATAACGCACAAAAATGCGATCGCTTAGCAACGGACGATAGCGGGAAAAGAGCGGCCGCGTTTCGTTCAGCGGCGGACGCGTTTCTGGCAGCCAGCGCGCCATTGCGCCGGTGACCATCACGCAGAGCAGCAGCAAAAAAGCGAAACAGGCGTGCCAGCCGAACAGACGCGTCAGCATCGCGCCGATCAGCGGCGCCACCAGCGGACTGAACAATATGCCCATATTGAGCAGGCTGTTCGCCCGGCGCAGCGCGCTGCCGGAATAGAGATCGCGCGGCATTGTCCGCGCCATTACGCCCGCCACGCCGGTGCCCAACCCCTGCAGCGCGCTTGCCGCCACCAGCCAGTCGATCGACGGCGCGAACAATGCGCCAAGCGCGCCGACCATAAATACCGCCATGCCCGCGAGGATCACCGGCTTGCGGCCGATGCTGTCCGAGAGCGGGCCGTAAAACAGTTGCGATCCGCCGTAGGTCATCAGGTAGGCCGCCATCACGCGCTGCATCACACCGTCGCGCACGTTAAAGGCTTCAGCAATAGTGGCCATCGCCGGGACATAGATGGTTTGCGCCATTTGCCCTACCGCCACCAGTACGATAAGCATCAGCAACAGATGTCCGTTTTCTAATTTTTTCATAGCCGCTTAGAGGAAAATTACAGGATGAAAGCCTGCCGTTTAGCGGTTGAGCAGCAAATCAGCAGGCGAAACAGGTTTGATGGCGGCAAAAATAGCAGTTTGCGTAAAGAAAGGAATGACGACGCGAGAAAGATTTATCGCTAATCTGTCAGCGGAAATTGCCCTTCTTTGTAAAACTAACTGTACGGCAGCACAAACTGCCGCCTCTTTTTGTCGCCCAGAGCTTTCCTGCGGCGGGCGCACTGGAAAAAGCGCGCCCAAGTGACGAAGATAGGCACTACGTTAATCAGATGGAGGAAGGTCAATGGCTGAATGGGTTAATGGCAATGTCGTCGACGTCACGCACTGGACGGAGAGTTTGTTCAGTATCAAAGTGCATGCGCCCGTCACGCCCTTTACTGCCGGCCAGTTCGCCAAGCTGGCGCTGGAGATCGAAGGCGAACGCGTTCAGCGCGCCTACTCCTACGTCAATGCGCCCGCCAGTCCCGATCTGGAGTTCTATCTGGTGAATGTGCCGGAAGGCAAGCTCAGCCCAAGGCTGCACGCTCTGCAGCCTGGCGACAGCGTAATGGTAACGAAAGAGGCCGCCGGTTTTTTCGTGCTGGATGAGATCCCCGAATGCCAGACGCTATGGATGCTGGCGACCGGCACGGCGATCGGCCCCTATCTTTCCATCCTGCAGCAGGGAGAAGGGCTGGCGCGTTTCGATCATATCGTGCTGGTGCATGCGGCGCGCTACGCCGCCGATCTCAGCTATCTGCCGCTGATGCAGCAGCTGGCGGAGCGCTATCACGACAAACTGCGCATTCAGACGGTGGTAAGCCGTGAAACGGCGCCCGGCTCGTTAACCGGACGCGTGCCTGCGCTGATTGAAAGCGGCCAGCTTGAGCAGGCGGTGGGCCTGCCGATGACGGCGGAAAACAGCCATATTATGCTGTGCGGCAACCCGCAAATGGTGCGCGACACGCAGCAGCTGCTGAAAGATACGCGTGACATGCGCAAGCATCTGCGCCGCAAGCCAGGCCATATCACCAGCGAACATTACTGGTGAGTGGTCTTCCCCGCACCGCGCTTGCCGAAATAGTTTACCGGCTGCGCGGGCTGGCCAAAGCGATTGACGCCTGACGAGCCGCTCAGCAGACCTGACTCAATCACTATCGCCGCCAGCATCAGCGTCGGCGCCAGCCGGCCCAGCGCCAGCTGCCAGCCTGGTCCTAATACCGCCCAGTTCCCTGCCAACAGTATCCAGGCAACGATCAGCAGCAGCGCCCAGTAGCCGCGGCGGTTGCGATCGTGTAGCCGCTTGACCAGCACGGCGCTCGCCGGCCACAGCAAACAGACCACGCCAAACGCCGCCATCTGCGTATCCAGTAACGCATTTCCCGCGAGGACGAAAAGCGCGGTCATGGTCAACAGCCAGACTATCTGCCAAATCCAGAAGTCTCGCCGTCCCAGACGGCCGCGATAGGAGAAACACCATTGCTGTAGCGTCATTTTTTCGTCCCGAGGAAAACTATAAAATGGTTGCCGCAGTTTTTTGACTTTGGCGGGTAAAAACCGTTCTAATCTTGGCTGAGTTTACTGGACAGGGCAGAAAAAATGAAGAAAGCGCCATGCACTTTGCTGACGCCGCTGCTAATACTGCTTGCGCTGCTGACAAGCGCGACGGCGCGTGCTGACGATGCCGCAACGCGCGGTGACGCGTTGCCCACAGCGCCTTATCTGCTGCCGGGAGCGCCCACGTTCGATATGAGCATCGCGCAGTTTCGGGAAAAATATAACGCGGCGAATCCAGATTTGCCGCTCAGCGAATATCGCGCTATCGACAGTCGTCTCGATAAAAGCAATCTGACGCGCGCCGCCAGCAAAATCAGTGAAACGCTCTACGCCTCTACCGCGCTGGAGCCGGGCACCGGAAAAATAAAAACCCTGCAGATCACCTGGCTGCCGATCCCCGGCCCGGAAGAGAAAGCGGCGCAGGAAAAAGCGCAGGCCTATATGGCGGCGCTGATGCGCTTCTTCTCGCCGACGCGTTCGCAGGAAGAGGCCAGCAAGCGGCTGAATGAACTGTTGAGCAAGGGTAAAGGATCGCGCTACTACGCGCAGACGGAAGGGGCGCTGCGCTTTGTGGTAGCGGATAATGGCGAAAAGGGCCTGACCTTCGCTGTTGAACCGATTAAGCTCGCGCTGTCGGCGCCCTAATCGCTGCGGCAAAAATGACGAAAAGCAAAGCCATTCAGGTTCAAGATCTCTATACTGTCTGGCAGACATCGCTGCCCGGCGGGCAGTGTACTTTACTGGTATAGCGTTACACGTGGAGGATATGATGCGACATCCATTAGTTATGGGTAACTGGAAGCTGAACGGCAGCAAAAAAATGGTCAGCGAGCTGATCGACGGACTGCGTAATGAGCTGAACGCCGTTCAGGGCTGTGGCGTCGCCATCGCCCCGCCAGTGATGTATCTGGATCAGGCGCAGCAGGCGCTGGGTGACAGCCAGATCGCACTGGGCGCCCAGAACGTTGATGTGAACCTGTCCGGCGCGTTTACCGGCGAAGTCTCTGCCGACATGCTGAAAGATATCGGCGCGCGCTACATCATTATCGGCCATTCAGAACGTCGTACTTACCATAAAGAGAGCGACGAACTGATCGCGAAAAAATTTGCCGTTCTCAAAGCGGCGGGCCTGATCCCGGTCCTCTGCATCGGCGAAACCGAAGCGGAAAACGAAGCGGGTCAAACCGAAGAAGTGTGCGCGCGTCAGATTGATGCCGTGCTGGAAACGCAGGGCGCAGAGGCGTTCAACGGCGTCGTGATCGCCTATGAGCCTGTCTGGGCGATCGGTACCGGCAAATCTGCGACTCCGGCGCAGGCGCAGGCGGTGCATAAATTCATTCGCGACCATATCGCGAAGAAAGATGCGAAAGTGGCTGAGCAGGTCATCATTCAATACGGCGGTTCCGTCAACGACAAGAACGCCGCTGAACTCTTCGCGCAGCCGGATATCGACGGCGCGCTGGTCGGCGGCGCGTCGCTGAAAGCGGACGCCTTTGCGGTGATCGTGAAAGCTGCTGCCGCAGCGAAAGCGTAATACGTCACGGGCGGCGGCCCCGCCGCCCGTTTCTTATCCGCTACGGCGATAATATCGCGCAGCGATGATCCTGTAGCTCTTCCGCCGAACCCCGATTCAGTTGTAGCCAGTTTTGTTTAATCGCCATCAGCGCCAGCCGGCCATCCGGTAACGACGCCAGCGCCAGACCATATTTCCCCATCTCCTGCTGTGCCTGCGGCACTTCCTGCGACAAACGTACAAAACTGCTCTGCTGCGCCAGCGCCGTTGGCGACAGGGCGCGGATCAGCCAGCGATGCGTTCCCAGGGTGTACGGCCGCCACTGCGCGTCGAGCTGCGGTGCCAGCTTGTCGAGTGCCTGCCGCACATCGGGACGCAGGCAGGAGATATGAATATGCAGCTGGTTCTGTGTGCGGCCATATTCAGCATTGACGCTCAGCGAAGCGGCGCTATCCGGCACCGGCGCGCCGCGGCGCATCGACAGTAAATCCCGCTGCCGCCAGGCAAGCGCGAAAAAATTGGGCGTGGCGGCGTTCAGCAGTGTTGGGCTCTCGATGCCGCTGATGCGCGCCACCGGCATCAGCAGATATTGCAAAGGGCCATGGCGATCTTTCAGCGTGACAAAGCCCTGCGCCACATCAACGCGCTGGCAGGGACTGGGATCCTTATTTTGCTGACCGGGAAGACACTGCTGGCTGATAATGCGCCAGAGCGCGTCGCCGTTATGATGAAAGCGCCAGGCGGCGGCGCCCAGCGCGACAGAGAGAGAAACAACAACAACCGTAACGATCTTCAGCGCGCGCGCGGTAGTCGGCATAGCGGCGATTTCCTTGATGACCCGTAACAATGCTCGCCGCTTCCGCGAGCATTGTCACGTGAATCATTCGGGACGCTTTGCTTAACGCTTCATGATTTGATCATAGGTGCCACCATCGGCGAAGTGGGCTTTCTGCGCGGCGGTCCAGCCGCCAAACTTCTCATCAACGGTAAACAGCTTCAGCGGCGTAAAGGTGCTGGCATACTTTTTCGCGACCGCCGCATCGCGTGGACGATAGAAGTTCTGCGCGGCAATATCCTGCCCTTCCGGCGAATAGAGATAGTTCAGGTATTCAGTGGCCACTTTACGCGTGTCGCGCTCATCCACGACGCGATCGACTACCGAGACTGTCGGCTCAGCCAGAATCGATTCGCTCGGCGTGATGATTTCAAACTGATCTTTGCCCAGTTTGTTCACGGCCAGATACGCTTCGTTTTCCCAGGCGATCAGCACGTCGCCGATGCCGCGCTCAACAAAGGTATTGGTCGCGCCGCGCGCGCCGGAATCCTGCACTTCCACGTTTTTAAACAGCGATTTGACGAACGCCTGCGCCTGCGCCTGGTCACCCTGATGCTGATCAAGGGCATAGCCCCAGGCCGCCAGGTAGTTCCAGCGCGCGCCGCCGGAGGTCTTCGGGTTCGGCGTAATCACCGACACGCCCGGCTTCAGTAAGTCAGGCCAGTCATGGATCTGTTTGGGGTTGCCTTTGCGTACCAGGAAAACGATGGTCGAGGTATAGGGCGCGGAGTTATTCGCCAGGCGTTTAATCCACTCTTTATTGATGCGGCCGCGCGCAGCGATAGCATCGACGTCGGACGCCAGCGCCAGCGTCACCACATCGGCGCGGATGCCGTTGATGACCGAGGTCGCCTGCTTGCCGGAACCGCCGTGCGACTGACGGATCACCACGTTATCGCCCGTTTCCTGTTTGTAGTGGGCGCTGAACGCTTTGTTATATTGTTCGTACAGTTCGCGCGTCGGATCGTAAGAAACGTTCAGCAGCTGAATATCTTTCGCCAGCACGCTGGTTGACGCCAGTAACACAGCCAGCCCTACACTCCACTTATTCATTGCATGCTCTCCCGAATTTAATTAGCGAAAGCGTGACATAAAGCGGGCAGCGTTTTAAAGAATTAAAAAAGAGGGGTTATTACTTTATAGAATATATGAAGGAAATAAAAAGGCGCTGACTGTGCAGCGCCCTGAAGAGCATCAGTAAAGTTTTTTCGCCGTTTCCAGCCAGTCACGTTTAAACGGACGTTTCATGTTTTCAATGGCGTCGATGATGTCGTGATGCACCATTTTTTCGTTCTGGATGCCGACGCAGCGTCCGCCGTAGCCCTGCAGCAGCAGCTCAATCGCATAGGCGCCCATACGCGAAGCCAGAATGCGGTCATAAGCGACCGGCGCGCCGCCGCGCTGAATGTGGCCCAGCACTGTCGCGCGGGTTTCGCGCTTGGTTTCGGCTTCGATATATTTCGCCAGCTCATCGATATCGCAGATATGCTCCGTGATAGCGACGATGGCATGTTTTTTACCTTTCGCGATGCCCGCTTTGATCTCTTCCACCAGCTCTTCGCGGGTATAAGGGATCTCCGGCAGCACGATGAATTCGCAGCCGCCGGCAATCGCCGCTGCCAGCGTCAGATCGCCGCAGTAGCGGCCCATGACTTCAACGATAGAGATGCGCTGATGCGAAGAGGAGGTATCGCGCAGACGGTCAATGGCTTCGACCACCGTTTCCAGCGCGGTAAAGAAGCCGATGGTATAGTCGGTGCCCGCTACATCGTTATCAATGGTGCCCGGCAGGCCGATGCACGGAAAACCCATTTCCGTCAGGCGCTTCGCACCCATATAAGAGCCGTCGCCGCCGATCACCACCAGCGCGTCGATGCCGCGTTTTTTCATATTCTCAATAGCGACCTGGCGCGTTTCTTCATTACGGAATTCAGGGAAGCGCGCAGAGCCGAGGAAGGTGCCGCCGCGGTTGATCATGTCAGAAACGCTGTAGCGGTCGAGGTTGATCATACGGTCTTCATACAAGCCGAGATAGCCATCGTAAATGCCATAAACTTCCAGACCTTCACTCAGGGCGGAGCGGACTACACCGCGAATAGCTGCGTTCATCCCTGGGGCGTCGCCGCCGCTTGTCAGTACACCGATTTTCTTGATCATGGCTACCTCTGGACTCAATACTTGATGATGAATTCGTTACGCCGGAAAGGTTCGACGCCCGCTCAGTGTCCGATCTTACCGACTCATATTGGCAAATAGTATATCAATGCCCTGATGCTGAATTGATTCAGGTCAGACTAGTTTCTGGAAAATCTTTCATGCAACCTGGTCTGGCGCTTTGCTCAAAAGCCAGGCCGATATTATTTCACAATTCTGCCTATAAAAAACCCTGCGGCTCGGTTCGCGCTACGGAACAGGGATCCTGATGGATGATGACGTCAGAACCGGGAAACTGCTTTAGCAGCGCCTGCTCAACCTGCTCGGCAATGCGATGCGCCTGGAACAACGGCAGGCCGTCATCCAGCTCAAGATGCACCTGAATGAAGCGTGTCGGGCCGGACTGGCGGGTACGCAAATCATGCGCGCCCTGCACGCCGGGCCAGCTGGTGATAATTTGCACGATCTGCTGGCGCTCCGCATCCGGTAGCGCGCGATCGAGCAACGACTGTACGGCATCATAGCCCATACGCAGCGCACTAAACAGAATCCATACGCCGATACCTAACGCAAAAAGCGCATCGGCGCGTGCAAAGCCATACCAGCTAAGCGCCAGCGCCAGCAAAATCGCGCCGTTCATCAGCACATCGGATTGATAATGCAGCATATCGGCGCGGATCGCCTGGCTATGGGTTTTACGCACCACCCAGCGCTGAAAGGTGACCAGCAGTAGCGTGGAGATCAGCGCAATCATCGTCACCGTCATGCCGACCAGCGGCGCATGCAGCGTTTCCGGACGCGCCAGATGCTGCAGACCGGTGAGAAACAGGAACAGGGCGGAACCGGAAATAAACATGCTCTGCGCCAGCGCTGCCAGCGATTCCGCCTTACCGTGGCCGAAGGTATGCTCCGCATCGGCGGGCTGCAGCGAATAGCGCACCACCAGCAAGTTGGTCAACGACGCGGCGGTATCGACCAGCGAATCCACCAGCGCCGCCAGCACGCTCACCGAACCGGTATACCACCAGGCGAAGATTTTGATCAGCAGCAGCAGCATCGCCAGCACCGTTGCCGCCAGCGCGGCCCGATTCACCAGCCGTGCGTAGGAAGCTATCATGCGCACCCCATGAAAGGTAAAAGCTAAGTATACGAGCAGTATGGCAAAAAGGGATGATGGGGATCTAACCTCCTCGCTAACGGCGCCGGGAAAGCCGACGCGCCGGCGGGCGTTTTTAGGGGAAAAACGGCAACGCAGAGGCAAAAAAAACCCCGCCATCATGGCGGGGAAGACAGGGATGGTGTCTATGGCAAGGAAAACAGGGATACTATGTTACTGGTTACTGCCGGTACTGCTCGCTTCATGCAGCGATGTCACCTGCTGCAGATTCGTTAGCTTGCGCAACTCACTCATGCGTTGCTCATGCTTTTGCTGCAAAACAGCCTGTTGCTGCGGCGTTAGCAGGTGATACATCTGGTTGCGGATGCGGGACATTTCGACCTGCCGCGCAACCTGTGCCTGTGCTAACTTTTCTGCCTGCGCCCTGACGGCTGCTTCATTAAATTCTTCTGCAATCACTAAATTATGCAGTGTTTCTAAGTCGTTTACGTTAACGGGAGGACGCTCATGTTGCGTTTGCTGCATCAGATCCCGCATCTGCTGACGCTGCTGCTCCGAAAGCTTAATGCCGTCAAACATCTGGCTTTGCGGATTTTGCGCTATGCTGCCAGTCAACGCTTCGCCCGGCTGATGCATCCCGTCAATCGTCGTAACGTCTGCTGCCCATGCGCTGGAGTAACTAAAAACCACCGAGGCTGAAGCAAAGACGACGGCGGTTACCTTGCGCATCGTTTACTCCCACATTCGTTTGCGTCATTTGATTTAACGAGATTCAGACTACAGGGATAGCTGCAAACTAGCGTCAGGGGGTGTAAAACTACGTAAAGCGATGGAATGGGGTGTGCGATCACGCTATTTTGCCTGCGGAGGGCTTAAGAAAATGAATAAAATCCTGTTGGTAGATGATGACCGCGAATTAACTTCGCTGCTGAAAGAACTGCTTGAAATGGAAGGGTTTAATATTGTTGTCGCCTCTGATGGCGAACAGGCCTTGAACCTGCTTGACGACTCGATTGACCTGTTATTGCTCGACGTGATGATGCCCCGGAAAAACGGCATCGATACCTTAAAAGAACTGCGCCAGCAGTACCAGACGCCGGTCATTATGCTGACCGCGCGCGGCAGCGAACTGGACCGCGTACTGGGCCTGGAGCTGGGCGCGGATGATTACCTGCCGAAACCTTTCAATGACCGCGAACTGGTGGCGCGCATTCGCGCAATCCTGCGTCGTTCCAGCTGGAGCGAACAGCAGCAGCAGCACGACAACAGCTCCCCGACGCTGGAAGTGGACTGTCTGCGCCTGAACCCGGGGCGTCAGGAAGCGAGCTTCGATAACGTGACGCTGGATCTGACCGGCACCGAATTCACTCTGCTCTATCTACTGGCGCAGCATTTGGGCCAGGTGGTCTCTCGCGAGCATCTGAGCCAGGAAGTGCTGGGCAAACGCCTGACGCCGTTCGATCGCGCTATCGATATGCATATCTCCAACCTGCGCCGTAAACTGCCTGAGCGCCGCGATGGCCACCCCTGGTTTAAAACGTTGCGCGGCCGTGGATACCTGATGGTTTCCGCATCATGATAAGCAGTTTGACCACCCGCATCTTCGCCATCTTCTGGTTAACCCTGGCGCTGGTTTTGATGCTGGTGCTAATGCTTCCCAAGCTCGACTCACGTCAGCTTACGTCGCTGCTGGAAAGCGAGCAGCGACAGGGCACCATGATTGAGCAGCACGTTGAAGCGGAACTGATGCAGGATCCGCCGAACGACCTGATGTGGTGGCGTCGGCTGTTCCGCGCCATTGATAAATGGGCGCCGCCCGGTCAGCGCCTGCTGCTGGTCACCAGCGAAGGGCGGGTGATCGGCGCGCAGCACAACGAAATGCAGATTATCCGTAACTTTATCGGCCAGTCTGACAATGCCGACCACCCGCAGAAAAAGAAATATGGCCGCGTCGAACTGGTCGGCCCCTTTGCCGTACGCGACGGCGAGGACAACTACCAGCTTTACCTGATGCGTCCGGCCAGCAGTTCGCAGCTCGACTTTATCAACCTGCTGTTTGATCGCCCGCTGCTGCTCCTGATCGTTACCATGCTGATCAGTTCGCCGCTGCTGCTCTGGCTGGCCTGGAGCCTGGCGAAGCCAGCGCGCAAGCTGAAACACGCGGCGGATGAGGTGGCGAGCGGCAATCTGCGCCAGCATCCGGAACTGGAAGCGGGGCCGCAGGAGTTTCTCGCCGCCGGCTCCAGCTTCAACCAGATGGTCAGCGCGCTGGAGCGGATGATGACGGCGCAGCAGCGTCTGCTGTCCGACATCTCGCATGAGTTGCGCACCCCGCTAACGCGCCTGCAGCTGGCGACGGCGCTGATGCGTCGCCGCTACGGCGAAGGCAAAGAGCTGGGGCGCATCGAGCTGGAGGCGCAGCGCCTTGACGGCATGATCAACGACCTGCTGGTGCTGTCGCGCACGCAGCACAAAAATGCGCTGGTCAGCGAGGCGATGAAGGCGAACCATCTCTGGAACGGCGTACTGGAAGACGCGAAGTTCGAAGCGGAGCAGATGGGGAAAAAGCTGGAGGTGCCCTATCCGCCGGGTCCCTGGCCGCTCTACGGCAACCCGCACGCGCTGGAAAGCGCGCTGGAGAACATTGTCCGCAATGCGCTACGCTACTCGCACTCGCATATCTCAGTCAGTTTTTCGGTGGACAATCAGGGAATTACAGTACATGTGGATGACGACGGCCCGGGCGTCAGCGCGGAAGATCGCGAACAGATTTTTCGTCCCTTCTATCGCACTGATGAAGCGCGCGACCGCGAATCAGGCGGGACCGGCCTGGGGCTGGCCATCGTGGAAACCGCCGTTCAGCAGCATCGCGGCTGGGTGAAAGCGGATGACAGCCCGCTTGGCGGCCTGCGTCTGACCATCTGGCTGCCGCTGTACTCTGTGCGCTAATTTGATATGCTTCGGCCCTCGTTATCGGGGGCCTTATGCTGAATATCGTCTTATTTGAACCTGAAATACCGCCTAACACCGGCAACATCATCCGTCTGTGCGCCAATACCGGCTTCCAGCTGCATCTGATTGAGCCGCTGGGCTTTGCCTGGGATGATAAGCGTCTGCGCCGCGCCGGGCTGGATTATCATGAATTTACCGCGATTAAACGCCACGCCAGCTTTGAGGATTTCTGCCTCAACGAGAAGCCGGAGCGTCTGTTTGCGCTGACCACCAAAGGCACGCCCGCCCACAGCGCGGTCAGCTACCAGGCAGGCGATTATCTGCTGTTTGGCCCGGAAAGCCGCGGCCTGCCAGATACCATTCTGGGCGCCCTGCCGCCGCAGCAAAAAATCCGTATTCCCATGCTGGCGCAGAGCCGTAGTATGAATCTGTCGAATGCGGTTTCGGTGGTGGTGTACGAAGCCTGGCGCCAGCTGGACTATAGCGGTGCGCTGCTGAAAAGCTAAGCCCGACAGCGCATTGCGCCGCGATCAGATGCCGTCGCCGAATTCAAACCCCGGCACGGTGCCGTTGAAGTGCTGATCCATATCCATTGAGGGTTTTTCGCTGGCCGGTTTGCCGACGATGCGCGCCGGCACGCCGGCGGCGGTGGTGTGGGGCGGCACCGGCTGCAGTACCACCGAACCGGCGCCGATTTTCGCGCCACGTCCCACTTCGATATTACCGAGGATTTTCGCGCCCGCGCCAATCATCACCCCTTCACGAATTTTCGGATGACGATCGCCGCTGGTTTTGCCGGTCCCGCCCAGCGTGACCGACTGCAGAATAGAGACATCGTTTTCCACGACCGCCGTTTCGCCAATCACAATGCCGGTAGCGTGGTCGAGCATAATGCCGCAGCCGATGCGCGCTGCCGGATGGATATCCACGGCGAAAGAGACAGAAATTTCGTTTTGCAGGTAGACCGCCAGCGCCCGGCGGCCCTCATTCCACAGCCAATGGCCGATGCGGTAAGCCTGCAGGGCATGAAAACCTTTCAGGTAGAGCAGCGGCGTGGAGTATTTGTCGATAGCCGGGTCGCGCAGCAGCACCGCCTGAATATCGCGTGCGGCGGCGGCAATCATCGACGGATCCTGACGATACGCCTCTTCAACGATCTCCCGGATGGCGATCGCCGGCATAATGGCATTTGCCAGCTTGTTCGCCAGCATATAGCTTAGCGCGCCCTCCAGGTTTTCATGCTTAAGCAACGTCGCATGGAAAAAGCTGGCCAGCATCGGTTCACAATCCGCAAGGGCTCGCCCTTCTGCTTTGATGTTATTCCAGACCAGCTTCAGTTCTTCATCCGACATTGCTCTCTCCCGATAAAAAAATAGCGTCCGGTTAGCCCGGAACGCCACAGGTATCACAGCCGGGACTCCGCCTCAGCGACTGCTGTTTTCATCCCTACGGGCACGCCCCAGCAAACTCAATGCTGCCTCGCGCGCTGATTTTTCGCAATACAATACCTGATAAATTTGCTCGGTTATCGGCATCTCGACGCCGTAGCGCGCCGCCAGCGCCCTCACCTCTTTGGTGTTGCGATAGCCTTCAACCACCTGACCAATTTGCGCCTGGGCGCTTTCCACATCCACGCCCTGGCCCAGCATCATGCCGAAGCGGCGGTTGCGCGACTGGTTGTCGGTACAGGTCAGCACCAGATCGCCCAGCCCTGCCATGCCCATAAAGGTGGTGGGATCGGCACCCAGCGCTTCGCCAAGGCGGCTCATTTCCGCCAGGCCGCGCGTAATCAGCGCGGTACGGGCGTTGGCGCCGAAACCGATGCCGTCTGAAATCCCGGCGCCGATGGCGATCACGTTTTTCACCGCGCCGCCCAGCTGCACGCCGATAAAATCAGGATTGTTGTAAACGCGGAAGCTTTTGCCGCAGTGCAGCAGCTGTTGCAGATCGTCGGCGAACTGCGGATCGGTGGCGGCCAACGCAATGGCGGTCGGCAAGCCGGCAGCCAGCTCTTTGGCGAAGGTAGGGCCGGAGATCACCGCCAGCGGCAGCGCATCGCCTACAATTTCGCGCGCCACATCCTGCAGCAGGCGGCCGGTTTCGCGCTCCAGCCCTTTCGTGGCCCAAACGATCCGCGAATCGGGACGCAAATGCGGCCTGACCTGGGCCAGCACTTCGCCGAATACGTGGCTCGGCACCACAATCAACAGATCGCGGCTGGCGGCGACGGCGTCGGCCAGATCGGGTTCGGTCGAAAGGGTATCGGGGAAAGGCACGTCCGGCAGAAAGGCGGCGTTGCAGCGATCGGTTTCCAGCTGTGCTAAATGCTGAGGATTATGGCCCCACAACAGCACCTGATGGCCGTTGCGGGCGAGGGTAATGGCCAATGCGGTGCCGTAAGATCCGGCACCCAGCACGGTAACTGACGCGTTACGCTTATTCATCAGGCATCCTGACGAGGTTCGCCGCCTTCTTGCTGCTGCAGGTAGTTCATAAACAGCGCATCGAAGTTGACCGGCGCAAGGTTAAGCTGCGGGAAGGTGCCGCGTGAAACCAGGCTGGTGATGCATTCACGGGCGTACGGGAACAGAATATTCGGGCAGTAGGCGCCGAGGCAGTGTGCCATCTGGGTGCCTTCGATGCCGGAAATGGTGAAGATGCCTGCCTGCTGCACTTCACACAGGAAAGCGGTGTCGGTGCCGACGGAAGCCGTCACGGTCACGCGCAGCACAACTTCGTAAACGCCGTCGCCCAGCTGGCTGGATGCGGTGTCCAGGTCCAGTTTCACTTCCGGCTCCCACTCTTTCTGGAAAACCTGCGGCGCGTTAGGCGCTTCAAAAGAAATATCTTTCGTATAGATACGCTGGATCTGGAATGACATTTCGCTGGTGTTTTGTTCTGACATTGTTATTGAGTCCTGTTAGTTAAAAAAATCCATCGTTACGCCAGTGGCCATTACTTCAGCAGAGGATCAAGCCCTTCGCGGCTGTCCAGCGCGTAAAGATCGTCGCAGCCGCCAATGTGCTGCGCATCGATAAAAATCTGCGGTACGGTCGTGCGGCCGCTGCGCTTGATCATCTCTTCGCGCTTGTTCGCATCGCCATCAATAGGGATTTCCTGGAAAGCGACGCCCTTTTGCGCCAGCAGCGCTTTTGCCCGATGGCAGTAAGGACAGGTCGCTTTGGTATACATCTCTACGTTAGCCATATTCAGCACCTTATGAAGTTATTTGCCACGCACCAGCGGCAGATTTTCACTGCTCCAGCCTGCGACGCCGTCTTTCAGCACGCTGACCTGTTCAAAACCTGCCGCGTTCAGTTGAGCGGCGGATTCGAATGCGGAATTACCTGTCGCGCACACTACAATTATGGGCTGGGCTTTATGCTTTTCCAGCTCGCCGAAGCTGCCCTTTTTAATATCCGCCGCCTGAATATTATGTGCGCCGGAAATGTGACCTTTACGAAACTCATCGCGGGAGCGGGTATCGACGACAACCGCATCTTCCTTGTTAATTAAACGCGTAGCTTCACCGCGGCTGATGGTTTTAACTTTGGAAAACATGCCTTTAAAGGTGGTCACGATTACCAAAACCAGCAGCACGACCCATGCCAGACAGAGAATGGGGTGATTGCTTGCGAATTGCATAATTTCTTGCATGAGGGGTAACAACTCCCGACAGGGTTAATAAGCGAAAATGAGGTTTCTGAGTATACCTGCGCCACTTCTCATGTACAGTCGTGAAGCGGACAGAGTGTCGTTTTCTGCGGCATAAAGAGGAAAAAAATTGCCACGGCGCCAACATCGCGGAAACGAAACGCGCAAAAGGCGCGGCAAAGCGCATAATTATCCGCTAAGGTCCTTTTAACAGAGCGAACGGCCTGTTTTCAGCAGCTATTGCGTAGTTAAAGCGTCAGCTTTGACATGAACAGAAACGGAAAAGCGCGGCCGATTGCTGGCAAGCCGCTATTCATCGTGGAATAATCGGTTCTTATGAGGGAAAAAGCATCAGTTTTACACACATGGACTCCAGGTAACTTTATGGCCTGTTACGCGCCGTTACGCAGCAGTTTGTCCGCGCTTTCCGCCAGCCTGTTATGCGCTGGCGCGCTGCTGTTGCCGCTTCACGCCGGCGCAGCGGAGGACAGCAAGTCACAGCTTAAATCCATTCAGCAGGATATTGCGGAAAAAGAAAAAAGCGTCCGGCTGCAGAAAGAGCAGCGCAGCAAGCTGCTTGACCAGCTGCAGAGCCAGGAGAAAGTGATTGCCGAAGCCAGCCGCAAGTTGCGCCAGACGCAGCAGCAGCTGACCCGCCTGAACAAAGATATCGATGCCCTCACCCACTCTATCGAGCGGCTGCAAAAGCAGCAGGCGCAGCAGGAAAACCTGCTGGCGCAACAGCTTGACGCCGCGTTCCGTCAGGGCAAACACAGCGGCCTGCAATTGCTGCTCAGTGGTGAAGAGAGCCAGCGCAACGAGCGCATTCTTTCCTACTTCGGCTACCTCAATGAAGCGCGTCAGAAAACCATTGGCGAACTGCAGCAAACGCGCCGCGATCTCGCGGCGCAAAAAGCCGATCTGCTGAATAAGCAAAATCAGCAGAAGGCGTTGCTCAGCGAGCAGCAAACTCAGCAGGGACGGCTGGAAGAGGCGCGCGTCGCGCGGAAAAAAACGCTGGCCACGCTGGAAAATGCGCTGGAGAAAGATCAGGCCGATCTGGTGGAAATGCGCCAGAACGAAAGCCGTCTGCAGGATAAAATTGCCCGCGCCGAGCGTGAAGCCAAAGCGCGCGCCGAACGCGAAGCCCGCGAGGCGGAGCAGGTGCGTAAACGCCAGGCGCAGGCGAAGGCGAAAGGCTCCACCTATAAACCGACCGAAAGCGAACGCTCGTTGATGTCGCGCACCGGCGGTCTTGGCCGTCCCGGCGGCCAGGCGTTCTGGCCGGTACGCGGCCATATTGAACATCGCTTCGGTGAGGCGTTGCAGGGCGAGCTGCGCTGGAAAGGTCTGGTGATCGATGCGCCGGAAGGCACCGAAGTCAAAGCGATCGCCGACGGGCGCGTGCTGATGGCCGACTGGCTGCAGGGCTACGGCCTGGTGGTGGTGGTCGAGCATGGCAAAGGCGACATGAGCCTGTACGGCTATAACCAGAGCGCGCTGGTCAGCACCGGCGATCAGGTCAGGGCCGGCCAGCCGATTGCGCTGGTCGGCACCAGCGGCGGCCGCGGCACGCCGTCGCTCTATTTCGAAATCCGTCGTCAGGGACAGGCGGTCAACCCACTCCCGTGGTTAGGAAGATAGTTTTGTTTTCAGTGAAAAAAATTGCCGCCGCGCTGGGCGGCCTGCTGCTGCTCGGTTCGGCCAACGCCGGTAAGCTCGCCATCGTGATCGATGATTTCGGCTACCGCCCGCAGCAGGAAAATCAGGTGCTGCAGATGCCCAACGCCATTTCGGTCGCGGTGCTGCCTACCGCCCCGCACGCGCATGAAATGGCGACCAAAGCGCATCAGCGCGGCCATGAAGTGCTTATCCACCTGCCGATGGCGCCGCTCAGCAAGCAGCCGCTGGAGCGCGACACGCTGCAGCCGGAGATGGGTCAGGAAGAGATCGCGCGCATTATCCGCAACGCGGTAGCGAACGTGCCCTATGCCGTCGGCATGAATAACCATATGGGCAGCAAGATGACTTCCAGCCTGCCGGGAATGCTTAAGGTGATGCAGGTGCTGGATCACTATAATCTCTACTTTCTCGACAGCATGACGATTGGCAACAGCCAGGCGACGCGCGCCGCCGCGGGTACCCAGGTGAAGGTGATTAAGCGCCGCGTCTTCCTCGACGATAACCAGAACGAAGCGGAAATCCGCAAACAGTTTAATCGCGCAGTGCATCTGGCGCAGCGCAACGGCTCCGCGATCGCCATCGGCCATCCCCATCCCACCACCGTTCGCGTGCTGCAGCAGATGCTGCCAGCCCTGCCTGCGGATATTACGCTGGTGCGTCCCAGCCAGCTGCTGAACGAGCCGCAGCGCGACGGGCCGGCCGCTGTGCCCGCACAACCGACGTCGCCGCCGAAGCCGCATAATCCGTTCCGCGGCCTTGCCGTATGCCAGACGCCGCAGCCGGTGCCGCCGGTGCCGGCGACGCGTGCGCTGTCGGTCATTGCCGACAGTGTTCAGCAGAGCGCGCTGGTGCAAAAAATAGGCAGCCTGTTCTGATCGGTTGCCCATCGTCAGGGCGGCAGTAAATCACTATAATGCCGCCCTGATATTTCACCTTCCGTGGGCGTAAGGATAGGACGCGATGACGCAACCTCGACAAAAAATCCTGTTATTGGATAACGGCAGAGAATGGGGCGGCGGCACAAATAGCATGCTGGAGCTGCTCAAACGCGTCGATCGTGACCGTTTCGATATAACCTGCTGTTTTTATTACAACTATCAGCGCGGCGAAGGTGAAACGATCGAATCGGTACTGACGGCGCTTGGCATACCGGTGGTCTTTATTCCGCAGCGCAAGCAGCCGCTTTCCGCCAAGCTGCAGAAAGAGCTGCTGCGTGCGTTGCTGTTTTTCAGCCGTCCGCTGAAAAAACGCGTCACCGATGCGATCGATCGCAGCTGGCGCGTGGCGCCGAACGCCCGCAGCCTGCGCGAGCTGCTGCTGCAGGGCGGCTACCAGACGCTTTATATGAACAATCAGCCCAGCACCAACGTAGAGGGTTATCTGGCGGTGAAAGATCTGCCTGTTGGCCTGGTGCAGCATTGTCGTATCGAACCCCAGCTCACTCCCTCGCTGGTGGAGATGATCAACCAGCGCGTCGATGCGATTATCGCCGTCTCTCACGGCGTCAGCCAGACGCTGCGCGACGGCGGCGTCGATGCCGCGCGCTGCTTCACGGTATCCAACGCGATCGATATCCACCAGCCGCTGCCCGATCGCGCGACCGTACGCGCCCGGCTTGGCCTGCCGACCGATAGCTTTCTCTTCGGCAGCATTGGCTCGCTGATCCCGCGCAAGGCGACGCATCACACTCTGCAGGCGCTCAGCGCCTTTCGCCGCGCCTCGCCGACCGTAAACTGGCATATGGTGGTGGTCGGCACCGGCCCTGAGCTGGAAAACCTGCAGCAGCTGGCGGCGCGGGAAGGCATCGCCGATCGCGTCATCTTCACTGGCTTTCGCAACAACCCGCTCGATTATCTGGCGGCGATGGATGTCTTTGTGCTGGCGTCACGCAGCGAAGGCCTGCCACGCGTGGTCCTGGAAGCGATGCTGGTTAACACCGCAGTGATCGGCTCGCGCGTAGTGGGCACCGCCGAACTGGTTGATGACGGGCGCACCGGTCTGCTGTTTGACTATGGTGATACGGCGCGGCTCTGCGCGCATATGCAGGCGCTCTCCCAGGATAACGCTTTGCGCCAGCAGCTGATATCCCAGGCGAATGCCAACGTTAAGGCTCATTACGCTATCGAACATTATGTCGCAGGCGTCGAAGCGCTCCTGCAGAGCGTGGCAAAGGAACCCCTACCGCATGTTTAACTTTCTTAACCCGCAATACCGCTATATCACCTCTCGCCATAATATCCCTTACGCCCAGGCGGATGTGCAGGGCAACCTGCCCGTGACCTCCGTGGTGATCCCCTGCACCGGCGCCGATTTTATTGAAGAAGCGGAGCTGAGCGCGCTGTTCGCCGCCCGCTATGCCAGACAGGCCGAAGAGATTGTGATCGTCAGCGACCAGCCTGCCACGCTGTTTCGCCATCTGCCGGAAAAAACCCGCGTGGTCACGCTGGATGTGCCGCTGCGTGAGGAGAACTACCGCTATAAGCAGATCTACCGCAGCCGTTTAATTAAAATACAGGCCCCGCTGTACGCCGCTACTGATGCGATCTTAATGATTGATTCTGATTTAAACCTGTTGCAGATGCCGGATATCCGTCCAAAAGATGGTCATCTCTATTCCAGTTTCCGTCAGGGGAAAATGGCGGCGAAGCTGGAAGGCGCGTCAGCGGAAAACCGGCCGGCCTATTACCGCAACAGCATCCGCCCCTATCTGGTCGATCACGTGAACAGCGCGTTTTTGGTCGCCACACGCAACACCTGGCAGCGGCTCTGCCCTTTATGGAAAGCGCTGTTTAATGACACCTGGCACTTGATGGATGACACGCAGCCGCCGACGGATCAACTGCCGCTGGCGCTGTTATTAGATATGCTTGATGTCAAAACGGTCAATCTGGGTGACTGGGTAAACTGGCCGGTCTCCAAACGGATTGGCGGGCAGGAAGCGGTAATCCCGAAAGAGGTAATTGGCGCACATGGCGGCTTTCCGCTGTCAGAGTGGCAGAAATATCTCCAGTCCGCTGACGCCCCGCTGCTGTTTAAAGGCCAGGACTATACGCGCAAAGTGCGTTACCTGACCGACGCTGAGAAAAAACAGTAAGCTGCTGCCCCCGCAACGCCTGGTGCGTTGCGGGTTACGCCTGACGGGATCACTCCCAGCTTAACACCACCTTGCCCGAACGCCCGGAGCGCATCTCATCAAAGCCCTGCTGGAACGCATCGATAGCATAGCGATGGGTAATAATCGGCGTCAGGTCGAGCCCTGACTGGATCAGCGCCGCCATCTTATACCAGGTTTCAAACATCTCCCGGCCATAAATGCCCTTGATAAACAGCCCTTTGAAAATCACCTGATTCCAGTCGATCGCCATATCCGACGGTGGAATGCCCAGCAGCGCGATGCGGCCGCCGTGATTCATCGCCTCCAGCATTGCGCGGAACGCCGGCGGCGCGCCTGACATCTCAAGACCGACATCAAAGCCCTCGGTCATGCCCAGCTCGCGCATTACCTGCGACAGCGATTCGCGGCTGACATCGACCGCACGCGTAACACCCATCTGGCGCGCCAGCTCAAGGCGGTACGCGTTAACATCGGTGATCACCACATGACGCGCGCCCACATGTTTGCACACCGCCGCCGCCATAATGCCGATCGGCCCGGCGCCGGTAATCAGCACATCTTCGCCGACCAGATCGAACGAGAGCGCGGTATGCACTGCGTTGCCGAAAGGATCGAAAATCGCCGCCAGCTCATCCGGGATATTTTCCGGAATTTTAAATGCGTTAAAGGCGGGGATGACCAGATATTCGGCGAAACAGCCCTGACGGTTTACGCCAACGCCGACGGTGTTGCGGCAAAGGTGAGTGCGGCCGGCGCGGCAGTTGCGGCAGTGCCCGCAGGTAATATGCCCTTCGCCGGAAACGCGATCGCCGACGGAAAAGCCTTTGACCTCTTGCCCCATTGCCACCACCTCGCCCACATACTCATGACCAACAATCATCGGCACCGGTATGGTTTTCCGCGACCACTCATCCCAGTTATAGATATGAATATCGGTGCCGCAAATGGCGGTTTTGCGGATTTTAATCAGCAGATCGTTGTGGCCAGGCTCAGGGATCGGCGCATCCGTCACCATCCAGATCCCTTCTGTCGCCTTCAGTTTTGCAAGTGCTTTCATGACCGTTCCCCTCAGGCAATCACGCCCAGCTGTTTGCCAATACGCGTAAACGCATCCACCGCCTGCTCAAGCTGCTGATGCGTGTGTCCCGCTGAAATTTGCGTGCGAATGCGCGCCTGCCCTTTCGGCACCACCGGGTAGAAAAAGCCGGTGACGTAAATGCCTTCATCCTGCAGCAGACGGGCAAATTCTTGCGCCACTTTCGCCTCTCCCAGCATCACCGGGATGATGGCGTGATCGGCACCGGCCAGCGTAAAGCCCGCTTTTGTCATCGCCTCACGGAAATAGCGCGCGTTTTCCCACAGGCGCTGGCGCAGCCCGTCGCCCTCGCTCAGCATATCCAGCACCCGCAACGAGGCGCTGACGATCGCTGGCGCCAGCGAGTTAGAGAACAGATAGGGGCGGGAACGTTGACGCAGCCACTCCACCACCTCTTTTTTCGCCGCCGTATAGCCGCCGGAGGCGCCGCCCAGCGCCTTGCCCAGCGTGCCGGTAATGATGTCGACACGCCCCATCACGCCGCAGTACTCATGGGTGCCGCGTCCGCCGGCGCCAACGAAGCCGACCGCGTGGGAATCATCCACCATGACCAGCGCGTCGAACTCCTCGGCCAGATCGCAAATGCCCTGCAGATTGGCGATCACGCCGTCCATGGAAAACACGCCGTCGGTGGCGATAAGGATATGACGCGCATCGGCCGCGCGCGCCTCTTCCAGCCGCGCGCGCAGCTCCGTCATATCGTTATTGGCGTAGCGGTAACGGCGCGCCTTACAGAGACGGACGCCGTCGATAATGGAGGCGTGATTCAGCGCGTCGGAGATTACCGCGTCTTCCGGCCCCAGCAGCGTTTCAAACAGGCCGCCATTAGCATCGAAGCAGGAGGAATAAAGGATGGCGTCTTCCATGCCGAGAAAATCAGCCAGGCGTTGTTCTAGTTGTTTATGGATATCCTGCGTGCCGCAGATAAAACGCACCGAGGCCATGCCGAAACCGTGGCTATCCATGCCCTGCTTCGCCGCCAGCAGCAGCGCCGGATGGTTAGCTAACCCCAGATAATTATTGGCGCAGAAGTTAATCACCTGCTGGCCGGTGCCGATACGGATATCGGCCTGCTGCGCCGATGTGATGGTACGTTCCTGTTTAAACAGGCCTTCCTGTTGCGTCACTGCCAGCTGTTCATTGATTTGACGATAAAAATCTGCAGGCATTTTTATTCTCCATTACCGGCTTACAGTCGGCACATCATACTGAACGCCCGTGGAGCAAACGATAATCGACGCAACAGAATGTCAATTTTGCAGCATATATCACGCCTGTCTGGTTAGTTACATTCCGTTACGGACTCCTCTGGCTGCCTGCACGGCGATCAAATGTTATGATAATGGGCAATTAGGCGCGGAACCCCCTGTTCTGCCTCACTGTTTAAGGTTAAGCACATGATTATTGTGACTGGCGGCGCCGGCATGATCGGCAGCAACATTATTAAAGCTCTGAATGAACAAGGCATTACCGATATCCTGGTGGTAGATAACCTGAAAGATGGCACCAAGTTCGTCAATCTGGTCGATCTGGATATCACCGATTACATGGATAAAGAGGATTTTATCGCCAGCGTGATGGCAGGCGATGACCTCGGCGATATCGATGCGGTATTCCATGAAGGTGCCTGCTCCTCTACCACCGAGTGGGATGGCAAGTACATGATGGATAACAACTATCAATACTCCAAAGAGCTGCTGCACTTCTGCCTTGAGCGCGAGATCCCTTTCCTGTACGCCTCTTCCGCCGCCACCTACGGCGGACGCAACGATCACTTCATTGAAGAGCGCGCCTATGAGCAGCCGCTGAACGTCTACGGCTACTCTAAAATGCTGTTTGACCACTATGTGCGTCAGATCCTGCCGGAAGCGAACTCGCAGGTTTGCGGCTTCCGCTATTTCAACGTTTACGGCCCGCGCGAAGGCCATAAGGGCAGCATGGCGAGCGTCGCTTTCCATCTGAATACCCAGCTGAATAATGGCGAGAACCCTAAGCTGTTTGAAGGCAGCGATAGCTTCAAGCGCGACTTCATCCACGTCAGCGACGTCGCTGCGGTAAACCTGTGGTTCTGGAAAAATAACGTCTCCGGCATCTTCAACTGCGGCACCGGCCGCGCGGAGTCGTTCCAGGCCGTGGCGGACGCGGCGCTGGCGTGGCATAAAAAAGGCCAGATCGAATACATTCCGTTCCCGGAGAAGCTGAAGGGCCGCTATCAGGCGTATACCAAAGCGGATCTCACTCAGCTGCGCGCCGCCGGCTACGACAAACCGTTTAAAACCGTGGCCGAAGGTGTGGCTGATTACATGGCGTGGCTGAACCGCGACGCATAACGAAAAGGAAGACGCACCGGCATGAAGATACTGGTAATCGGCCCTTCCTGGGTCGGCGATATGATGATGTCGCAGAGTCTCTATCGCACGCTGAAGGCCGAATATCCGGATGCTGAGATTGATGTGATGGCGCCGGCCTGGTGCCGCCCGCTGCTGTCGCGCATGCCGGAAGTCAACGAGGCGTTAGCGATGCCGCTGGGGCATGGCGCGCTGGCGTTGGGCGAACGTTATCGCCTGGGCAAAGCGCTGCGCCAGAAAAATTACCAGCGGGCCTGGGTGCTGCCCGGCTCATTCAAATCGGCGCTGGTGCCCTTCTTTGCCGGCATTCCGCAGCGTACCGGCTGGCGTGGCGAGATGCGCTACGGCCTGCTGAATGACCTGCGCGTGCTGGATAAACCCGCGTTTCCGCTGATGGTCGAGCGCTATGTCGCGCTGGCGTACGATAAAACGCGCATCCGCAGCGCGCGCGACCTGCCGCAGCCTTTACTGTGGCCGCGTTTGCAGGTGGAAGAACAGGAAAAAATCGCTACCGCCGCGCAGTTCGCGCTGACTGCCGACCGGCCGCTTATCGGCTTCTGCCCGGGCGCGGAGTTCGGCCCGGCCAAGCGCTGGCCGCACTATCACTATGCGGCGCTGGCGCAGCAGCTGATTGCGGCAGGCTATCAGGTGGTGCTGTTTGGCTCCGCTAAAGATCATGCGACCGGCGAGGAGATCTGCCAGACGCTGAGCGAAACGGACCGCCTTCACTGCCGCAACCTCGCCGGTGAGACCAAACTGGAGCAGGCGGTGATCCTGCTGGCGCACTGTGACGCAGTGGTGACCAACGATTCCGGCCTGATGCATATCGCCGCCGCACTCGATCGGCCGCTGGTTGCGCTTTACGGCCCCAGCAGTCCTGACTTCACTCCGCCGCTATCGCAGCGCGCGCGCGTGATTCGCCTGATTACCGGCTACCATAAAGTGCGTAAAGGGGATGCGGAGCAGGGTTATCATCAAAGCCTGATCGATATTCAACCGGCGCGCGTGATGGAAGAACTGAATAACCTGATGAGCCAGCAGGAGCGTGCATGAAGGTATTGATTGTGAAAACGTCCTCAATGGGCGATGTCCTTCATACGCTGCCGGCATTAACCGATGCGATGCGCGCTATCCCTGAGCTGCGTTTCGACTGGGTAGTCGAAGAGAATTTCGCACAGATCCCCTCCTGGCATCCGGCGGTGGATCGCGTTCTGCCGGTGGCGATTCGCCGCTGGCGCAAACACTGGTTCGGCAGCCAGCAGCGCGAAGAGCGCCTGCGTTTCAAACAGGCGCTGCAGGCGCGTGACTATGATGTGGTGATTGACGCGCAGGGGCTGATTAAAAGCGCCGCGCTGGTAACGCGCCTGGCGAAGGGGATCAAACATGGTCAGGATAGCCGCAGCGCGCGCGAGCCATTTGCCAGCTGGTGGTATGACAAACGTCATGAGATCACTAAACAGCAGCATGCGGTAGAGCGCACCCGCGAGCTGTTTGCCAAAAGCCTTGGCTATGAAAAGCCGCAAACGCCGGGCGACTACGCTATCGCCTCACACTTCCTGGCCCATCCGCCTGCGGACGCCGGCCACTATCTGGTTTTCCTGCACGCCACGACACGAGACAACAAGCACTGGCCGGAAAGCCACTGGCGCGCGCTGATTTCCCTGCTTGAGCCGTCGGGCTTACGTATTAAGCTGCCCTGGGGCGCCGAACATGAGCATCAGCGCGCCCAGCGGCTGGCCGCCGGCTTCGGCCATGTAGAGGTGCTGCCGAAGCTGACGCTGGAGCAGGTTGCGCAGACGCTGGCGGGCGCGAAAGCGGTAGTCTCCGTGGATACCGGCCTGAGCCATCTGACCGCGGCGCTCGACCGGCCGAATATCACGCTTTACGGCCCCACGGATCCGGGGTTGATTGGTGGCTATGGAATGAATCAACATGTGTGCCGGCCAGAAAATACGTCGGAGATGAAGGATATTAGCGCCGCGCAGGTTGAGAAAATGCTGAGGACGATTATTTGAATGGGCACTTTTTTCAAACAAATATATCGCTACACGCATCCACGTCGCTATCGCCATAATGAAAACCTGTGGCCTTACATTAAATTTGCGCGCGCGGATGAAGGACAGATCGTCAGCTTACGCTACCGGGGACAATCCATACCTTTATATGATCTCTCAGCCCTGCCGAATGAACAGCCTGAAAAATTGCTGGTGGTTGCTACGGGGCCTTCTGTAAAAGAAACGGATTTTTCATTGTTAGCGTCCCTTCCTGCAATGGGCCTGAACGGCGCATGGTTTAAACACCGCGAGATCGCTTTCCGTTACTATGTCATTATCGATATGACCTTTCTCGATCGCCATATGGCGATGGTGAAGGAGGTTCTCAGCCAGCGAGACCTGATCTTTTTCACAACCATGCATGGTGTGCTGAAAATTATCGATGCGCTGTCATTATCCGCCATTAAGTGCCGTTTAGCCCTGATTGAAGACGCCTGTTTTAAAATTATGCAGCCGCGCGTCTTTCCTGAAGAGATTGCCGCACGCTATCAGAGTGTTAACGGTGTTGATGTCTCTCCTAAGCATCGCGGGATCGCATTTTCGCACGACATCCGTATTGGCGTATTTGATGCAGGCACAGTCGCCTACTGGGCATTGCAAATTGCTGCCTTCATGGTGCCTGGAAAAATTGTTTTCGCCGGGCTGGATATGAATAATTTTGAAAAGCCGCGGTTTTATGAAAACAGTCATGATGTAGTGCCCAGTTTTTTGGCGGAAAAGTTTTCAAATTTAATATTACCTGCATTTTCCTTTGCCAGCGCTATTATGCATAACAATAATATCCCTGTTTATAATCTCTCTTTAAACAGTTCCATTCCCGATAATATTTTTAACAAGGTCACTCCTGATGGTATTGTCAGCAGCTAATAACATAACGAAGATCAGATTTCTTATCTTTACGCTTTTTTTGTTCTGCCTGCCATTACTGGGCAATGCGTTAAGAGTAACAAATCTTTTTCATATCGCTTTTGGCCTGTTTTTACTCTCCCTGCTAATAAACCGGCCGTTTCGCCAGCAGTTGCTGAGCGACCGGGATCTGTTGACAGGCATCGCCGCTGCCGGCCTTTTTCTGGGCTATTTCAGCCTCAGTAACCTCTGGTCAGATAATCCGGGGAATTTTTCTTCAACGTTCAAACATAGCTTCTATATTCTTGTGTTCGTCGTCCTCTTCACGCATTTGAACAGGAAATTAAGCTATAGCGTTCTTTTTGCCAGTATCGTCATTCTTTGTCTGTTAACGTTCTGGTATGTCGATAAGACGCACTTTTTAACCAAGCGTTTAGCAAAAGGTTTTTTTGCCGCGCCGGATAATGTGATTGATTTGGCTGGCTATTTCGGCCTTGGCATATTCTTCGGCTTAATGCTGATACGCGAAACCGGACGCCATGTTTTTTACGTGCCCGTCGCTGTGCTGTTTATCGCCATGCTGTTAACGCAAAGCCGTGGCCCGATCCTGGCGCTGTTGGTGTCCTGCCTGCTGCTGCTGCTGCGCTTTCATAAAGGCCATATTCGGCACTTACTCATTACGTTCGCTATCATCATGGGCGTAGCGTTACTGGCTTATTTCACCCACTATAGCGATGAATTAATTGCGCGTTTTATTGCCTCTTACAATCAAAGTTTTGTCCGCTTCGGCATTTGGGCGCATACGTTAGAAGTTGCGTTGCAAAAACCGGTATTTGGCTGGGGGTTTGATAAGCAGCTGACCTTTACTAACAGTATTGGTCAGCATATTCATACTACGCATAGCGTTTATTTCTCTACCTTGCTTAAAGGCGGGTTTGCCGGGCTTTTCTTTTTGCTGATCATGGTTGGCTACGGTTTACATCGCGCCAGACTGCACTATAAACATGGCGGAGAGCTGGAAGCCTGTATCTACTGTTTCTCCCTGCTTTTTTATCTGACGCAGGGCATGTTTGTTATCGGCAATCCCGATATTTATTGGGTGATGTTCTGGCTGCCGTATGCTGTCGTTCTGGCACCTTACGCCAGGCCCATAAAAGAATAACCAGTATGGCCTTCTGCAGAAGGCCATCTTTTTAGTTATCTTGCCCGTGTTTTTTCTGCGTAATATTCCGCCAGCGTCATGCCCTGGGTTCGTGGCTGCAGCCAGCTAAACAACGCCTCTAAATCCTGGTACAGCCGTTCGATATCTGCTTCGTTCTTAAATGTCGGGCTGCCGTCCGGCATAAACTCCGAAGAGTGAAGCATAAACTCGACGTAGTCATTCCCCTCCGCCAGGCTCATTTCCGCTACCCGTTTCATCGCGGCGAGATTGCCGCCCGACGGGCGCAGCCAGTGAACCGAAGGACCGCGCTTTTTGCCACGCAGACGATCGTAGCCCTGCTTCAGACGATTCATCATCGCCGAGTGCTTGTACTGGATGCTCATCGGCACTTCCAGCAGGCTTGAGTTACCGCTACGCGCGATATCATTGGCATCGAGAAAATAGGCGTGATGGGGAAAGTGGGTATAGTCCGTTCCGCCTTTTCCCTGCGGCGCGCCAGGCGAATTGCGCCAGCTTACCCGCGGCGTGACCGAGCAGTCGACCTGGTAGCCCAGCTCACGCAGCACCGCCGCGTAACGCTCGTCAAAGGCCCAGCGCCCGGCGCGGTGGCTCACCATTTTGGTCTGGAAAGTCTCTTCCAGCAGATCGGTCATAAATTTCACTTTATCGCGCAGCAGATTATCCGGATACTCGATCAGATAAGGCTGCCAGCGCCAGTCATCGTCCGTCAACGGCGTTTCCGGCGGGCTGTTCCACGCGTGAAGATGCATGCCCACTTCCCCCTGCCCGCGCGCGATGACATCGCGGGCAAACTCCACGTAGGCGGGATCGCAGGCCATCTCGTAATTGGTCAGCCAGGTGGGCTTAAAGCCATATTTTTCACAGAGCGCCTGAAAGCGCGGCAGGAAAAGCGTATTGCGGGTAGTGATGGTACGGCGATTGCGCCACAGATTGTCGCCTTCAGTATCAATTGTGATGAGAAAAGCCGGTTTATTCATCTTCTTTCCAACGCGCTACGGATTAAGCGAACATGTTACGCAGGCGCTTTCTTTAGGGCAAAATAATTTCATTCCGATAAATCTCCTTCTTTTGCTTTCCATGGCAAACTAAGCTTCGCTTGATTAAGCTCTGAGAAAGACGTTACCCGTTTCGTTTATCGGGCGCCGCGAGGCGCGACGGCGACGAACGGCGGCGCGGCCTGATCGATATCAAAGGCGATAAACAAAAACGTTATTCACGACAAAATAGCTTTTACACTTTTGCCAGTGGCGTTGCTGCACACATAAGGATTTAAAACATTGTCCAGGCGTATTTTGATGGTCATCGATGGCTTACCCGGGGGCGGCGCAGAGAAGGTTGTGCTGACGCTGGCTAAGGGCCTGTTGTCGCTGGGACATCGCGTTTCGCTGTTTTCATTGCGCAGCGTCTGCGATTACCCCCTTCCGGCAGGGCTGGACTATCAGGTGATACAGGATCGCTGCCGCAAACCCTGGCGTAAGCTCACTGAACTGCCGCGCCGCGCCTGCCAGCTGGATCGCGCCATCGTTAAGGCCGAGCAGCAGGGCGGCGCGTTTGATTTAGTCATTTCCCATTTGCATAAAACGGACCGAATCGTCAGCCTCTGTCGTCATCTTGACCCGGCAAAAACCTGGTATTGCCTGCACGGCGTGTTTTCCGCCTCTTATCTGGCACGCCGCAAAGGCTTTTCCCGCTGGCTGAAAATTCAAAAAACCCGCCGCGTTTATCAACACCGCAATATCATCGGCGTGTCGCAGTTTGTGATTGATGATTTAAAACAGCACTACGGCATCCAGCCTGCGCGGGAAGCGGTGATTTTCAACCCCTTCGATGTCGAACTGATCCTGCAGCAGGCTGGCGAAGCCTGTGAGATGGCCGGACAGGACTACCTGCTGCATATCGGCCGTTTTCATCCAACCAAGCGGCACGATCGTCTGCTGCAGGCCTATGCACAAAGCGGCCTGACGACGCCACTGGTGTTAATCGGCCAGGGTGACAACGCGCGCATCGCCGCGCTAAAAGCGCAGGCCAGCGAGCTGGGCGTCGCTGACCGCGTCATTTTCAAAGGTTTTACCCATAATCCCTATGCATGGATACACCATGCACGTATGCTGATTGTCAGCTCAGACAGCGAAGGATTCGGGAACGTGCTGGTTGAGGCGTTGCTCTGTCAGACGCCGGTGGTTAGCACCCGCTGCCCCGGCGGTCCGGAAACCATTTTACAGGGTGAACTGGCGCGCGGCCTGGCGGAAATGTCCAGCGAATCGCTGGCGGAAAAAATAAAGGACATTTATCATCAGCCCCCGATCTTCATCAGCTCGATCTTTCGGCCTACCATATTGAGGCCATTTGCCAGCGCTATCTCGCATTGATTGAGCGCTGAATGCCATGCGCAACAATGGAATAATACTTATTGCAGGGGATGGTTATGCGTTGCCCCGTTGCCAGACCGCTGAGGAAACGGTGTGAACTATATTTTTATTTTTATCTTGCTGCTGCCGCTAAAGTGGGTAAAAAAGCTTTTCCATAAGAAGGAAGGGCGCAATCTGGTGATCCAGACGGCAAAAATCGGCGACTTTATCAATATTACGCCGTTGCTGGCGCATCTGAAACAGAGCGACGCCCTGCTGAGCCGCGCCGTCGCGCCGCTGGCCGGGCATGACGATACGCTGCAGCATATCTGGTATATCGAAGACTATAAATCGGGCCTGCTGGCGAAAATCCGCCTCGCGCTGCAGCTGATGAACCGCTACGACAACGTCTACCTGCTGCATCCCAATAACGTTAATCTGTTCTTCGCGGCCTGCTGCAACGCCGACAATAAACAGTTTCTCTCCAGCTATCGCCGCAAGTGGTATCAGGGCCCCTTTTACTGGACAGCCAGCGGTACCGTGCAGCATGAAAAAAATACGCTTACGCTGGAAAACTACCTCAAGCTGGCGGATCCACAGCTGACTAAAGAGAGCTATCCCAAGCACGCCACCCGCCCGCTTTATCCGCTGGCGACCGTTCCCGCCGCGCTCACGCGTCAGGATGGGATTAAGATCGGCTTAAGCATCTCTGCAGGCAATCAGGCGAAAACCATTCCGCCGGTCATCTGGAAAAAGCTGTTTGACCGGCTGGCCGACCTGCCCTGCCTGTTTTATGTTTTTGGTGCCCCGTCAGAAATGGATCGCCTGCAAGAGCTGTATAAGCTCACCGGAGAGCGTGAAAACATTATCAGTATGATCGGCAACATTCCGCTGGAAGGCTTGCCGCATGCCATCAGCATGATGGATTTTTACGTCGCTTCCGACTCTGGCAATGTCTATATCGCCGATGCCGTCGGCGTGCCGGTGATACTGATTTACGGTCCCTGCTGCGTGGAAGAGCAACGGCCTTTAGGCGATGTCCTGCTGATTGGTCCCGATCATATCGCGCCTTCATCCTTTGTCTTCGCCGCGCTTTATCAGTTCCATCATCCGGCGGAGCAGCTGTACGCGCTTGATGAGCGTAAGCTTAACGATATTCACCATTTTATTGCCGCACGCCAGCCGGAACGGCTGAGCCAGACCAAGCCTCATTAACATGACTCAACACGCTGACACCGCATCTCCTTTACTGAGCGTTATCATTCCGATGTATAACGCCGGTAGTCTGTTCGACACCTTTATGGCCTCCCTGCTGGCACAAACGTTCACCGATCTTGAGGTCATCATTGTCAATGATGGCTCAACGGACGGCAGCGCCGAACGGGCGGCTGAATACGCCGCGCGTTATGCGCATATCAGCGTCATCAATCAGCCGAACGGCGGCGTTTCGCGCGCGCGCAATGCGGGCCTGGCGGCCGCGCGCGGCAAATATGTCACCTTCCCCGATGCCGACGATACGCTGTCGCCCGATATCTATCAGACGCTGGTCGCAATGGCGGAACAGGACGATCTCGACGCAGCCCAGTGCAACGCCGAATGTTTTTATACCGGCAGCCAGCGCGTCAGAACGCTAATCCCACACGATCGGCTAACCTCGACCGGCGTGCTGGACGGCGCCGCCTGGCTGAGCAAGGCGCTGGCGACCCGGCGTTATCTGCATGTGGTGTGGATGGGCATCTACCGCCGATCGCTGATCACCTCGCGCGAGCTGATGTTTGAGCCAGGTCTGCATCACCAGGATATTCCCTGGACCACCGAATTTATGCTGAACGCGCGGCGGGTGCGCTACACCGATACCCCGCTCTACCGCTATCACGTTCACGACCAGTCGATCAGCAACCGCAAACGCACCGGGCAACGCAACGTCGAGTATCAGCGCCACTACCTGAAAATCGCGCGTATGCTGGAAGAGATAAACCAGCGCTATCGCGGCAGCGTGAAAATCTACCCGCAGTTTCACTATCAGATCACGCACGAGGCGCTTAGCGTCTGCCATGCGGCGCGGCGCGAGCCGGATGCCGGGGCGCGTCAGGCGATTATCGCCGACATCTTTGCGACCCAAACCCATCGCCGCATGTTGCGCAATGCGCGCGGACTGAAACAGTGGTATCAGCTGCTGCTCTGGCTGAGCCGCCTTTATCGCTGGCGTCAGCGCTAACCGGGCAAAGCCGGGGGCGAGGCGGCATGCGGCGCTTTTCCCCCTGGCGGCTTTGACCTAAAATCGGCTCACTTCTTTCTGAGACAGGTTTTGTATGGCAAGTCAGATCCCTGCATCTTTTACACCACGCAATATTCTGGTGATCAAGCTACGTCATCACGGCGATATGCTGTTGACCACGCCGGTTGTCAATGCGCTGCGCCAGCGCTATCCCGACGCCGCGATTGATGTGCTGCTTTATCAGGAGACACGTCCGATGTTGCAGGCGCATCCCGCGATTCGTCGGCTGCATCTGATCGATCGGAAATGGAAAAAGCAGGGCGTCTGGCATCAGCTTAAACATGAGCTGGCGCTGGTGAGTGCCATTCGAAACAGCCATTACGACCTGGTGGTCAACCTGGCTGACCAGTGGCGCAGCGCGCTGATCGCGAAACTGAGCGGTGCGCCGGAGCGCATCGGTTTCGCCTACAACAAGCGCGACAGCCGTTTCTGGCGCGCCTGTCACAACCGGCTGGTTTCCACCGCTAACTTTAGCCAGCTGCATACCGTTGAACAAAATTTGCTGGCGCTTTCGCCGCTCGACGTGCCGACGGAAAACGTGCCCGTCTCGATGTATTACGCGGATGAGGACTGGCACGCCGCCAGGCAGCAGCTGCATGAGCAGGGCGTGAGCGGCGCTTATATGGTGATTCAGCCCACCTCGCGCTGGACTTTTAAATGCTGGGACGACGAGAAGGTCGCGGCCTTGATCGACCAGCTGAACCAGCCTGGCCTGGCTATCGTGCTGACCGCCGCGCCGGACCGTAAAGAGATGGCGATGATCGACCATATTCTCTCGCTCTGCCATAACCCGCAGGTTGTCACCGTCGCCGGACAGCTCAGCCTGACGCAGCTGGCGGCGCTTATCGATCATGCGCGGCTGTTTGTCGGCGTCGATTCGGCGCCGATGCATATGGCGGCGGCGCTGCAAACCCCCTGCGTGGCGCTGTTCGGCCCGACCAAGCTGCAGCACTGGCGGCCATGGGGCGCCAATAACCGGGTGATCTGGGCGGGCGATTACGGCCCGCTGCCATCCCCTGACTCTATCGATACCACAACCGGGCAGCGCTTTTTAAGCGCCATTCCGGTGGAAGATGTGGCCGCCGCCGCAAGGAGCTATCTGGATGCGTAATATCCGCCTGGCGATCGTTCGCCAAAAATACCGTCCCGACGGCGGCGCCGAGCGCTTTATTTCACGCGCGCTGGAAGCGCTGAATAACGAGCAGCTCGATCTGAATATCATCACGCGCAGCTGGCAGGGCACGCCGAAACCGGACTGGCATTTGCATATCTGCAACCCGCCCAAATGGGGCCGGGTATCGCGCGAGCGGGGATTCGCCGCGGCGGCGCGCGCCTGTTGGCAGCGCGAGCGGTTTGATATCGTTCAAAGCCATGAGCGCATCGCCGGCTGCGATATTTTCCGCGCCGGCGACGGCGTGCATCGCGTCTGGCTGGAGCAGCGCGCGCGCATCGTTTCGCCGATGCAGCGCCTTAGCGCCTCGCTCAGCCCCTATCATCGCTACGTGCTGCGCGCGGAAGAGGAGATGTTTCACTCCGCCGCGCTGAAAAAAGTGATCTGTAATTCAGAGATGGTGAAGCGGGATATTATTCGCTGCTTCAACCTGCCGGATGACCGCATCACCGTTATCTATAACGCGATCGATGCCCAACGTTTTCAACCGGCCACCGACGCCACGCGCTACGCAACGCGCCAGCAGCTCGCAATCCCTGAACAGGCGGTGGCGCTGATTTACGTAGGCTCCGGCTTTGAACGTAAAGGCCTGAAGGCGGCCATTCAGGCGATCGCTAATAGCGATCGCTATCTGATCGTTGTCGGCCAGGATAAGCATCAGGCGCGCTATCAGCAGCTGGCCAACCAGCTTAACTGCCTTGATCGCCTGCGTTTCGTGGGCGTGCAGCAGGATGTGCAGCCGTTTTATCACGCCGCCGATGGCCTGATTCTGCCGACGCTATACGATCCCTTCCCCAACGTAGTGCTGGAAGCGATGGCCTGTGGCCTGCCGGTTATCACCAGCACCGGCTGCGGTGGCGCGGAGTTTATTGTGCAGGGGCAGCAGGGATTTGTCTGCGATGCGCTGGATATCAATGCGCTGCATGAAGCGGTGCAGAACATTCCCGCCAGAGCGCAGGATCCGTCGATGGGCGAGGCGGCGCGCGCCAGAATTCTGCCCTATACCCCGCAACGCCTGGGCGCTGAGCTGAATTCGCTCTATCAGCAGCTGCTTTCAGGCGCGGCGGAAGATTGATGAGTGCGGCAGCGTTATCTGCTAACATGCCGCATTCCGCATATTTTGCTTAGGTTTGACGCATAAGTGTCGTAAAGATCGGTATGACGACGATTTACACCGCCCTGCTTTACCTTATACAGCCTCTGATCTGGCTGCGCCTCTGGCTGCGCGGCCGCAAAGCGCCTGCCTATCGTAAACGCTGGGCGGAACGCTACGGCTTTTGCGCCGGCAAAGTGAGTCCGGGCGGGATCCTGCTGCACTCGGTTTCCGTCGGTGAAACGCTGGCCGCGGTGCCGCTGGTGCGCGCGCTGCGTCACCGCTATCCCACGTTGCCGATTACCGTCACTACCATGACACCGACCGGATCGGAACGCGCTCAGTCCGCATTCGGCAAAGATGTGCATCATGTCTATCTGCCCTATGACCTGCCCGGCGCCATTAACCGTTTTCTGAATACGGCCGATCCCCGGCTGGTGATCATTATGGAAACTGAGCTGTGGCCTAATTTTATTAAAGCGCTGCACGATCGGCAGGTGCCGCTGGTTATCGCCAATGCGCGGCTGTCGGCTCGCTCGGCGAAGGGCTATAAGAAGCTGGGCAATTTTATGCGACGGCTGCTGCAGCGTATTACGCTGATCGCCGCGCAGAACGAAGAAGATGGCGCGCGCTTTGTCGAGCTGGGCCTGAAGCGCTCGCAGCTGGCGATCACCGGCAGCCTGAAATTCGATATTTCCGTGACGCCTGAGCTGGCGGCGCGCGCGGTAACGCTGCGTCGTCAATGGGCGCCACGCCGCCCGGTCTGGATCGCCACCAGCACGCACGAAGGCGAAGAGAGCATTATGCTGGAGGCGCATCGCCGCCTGCTGGCGCGCTTCCCCGATCTGCTGCTGATCCTGGTGCCGCGCCACCCGGAACGTTTTGAAACCGCCCGCGAAATGACGCAGAAAAGCGGCTTCAGCTATACCCTGCGCAGCAGCGGAGAAATTCCGTCCAGCGGCACTCAGGTGGTGATTGGCGATACCATGGGCGAGTTGATGCTGCTTTACGGCATCGCCGACCTGGCTTTTGTCGGCGGCAGCCTGGTGGAGCGCGGCGGCCATAATCCGCTGGAGCCGGCGGCGCACGCCATTCCGGTGCTGATGGGCCCGCACACCTTTAACTTCAAAGATATCTGCAGCAAACTGAAGCAGGCTGACGGCCTGATTACGGTAACGGACACCGCCTCGCTGGTGCATGAAATCGGCAATTTGCTGGTGGATGACGACTATCGACGCTATCACGGCCGCCACGCCGTTGAGGTACTCCATCAGAACCAGGGCGCGCTGCAGCGCCTGCTTCAGCTGCTTGAACCCTACCTTCCGCCACGGAATCATTAAATGACCGCACGCCAACGTCTGTCAGTGGTGATGATCGCCAGGAACGAAGCTGAGCTGCTGCCCGACTGCCTGGCGTCCGTCAGCTGGGCTGACGAGATTATTCTGCTCGATTCAGGCAGCGAAGACGCCACGCTCGCCATTGCGCAGCAGTATGGCGCGAAAGTGTTTCAGTCGCAGGGCTGGCCGGGCTATGGCAAACAGCGCCAGCAGGCTCAGGCGCACGCCAGCGGCGAGATGATTTTGATGATCGATGCGGATGAGCGGGTCACGCCGGAACTGCGCGCGGCGATTGAACAGGTGCTGCAGGCCGCGCCGCAGGCGGATAAGGTTTACAGTCTCGGCCGGCTCAATCTGTTTCTCGGCCGCTTTATGCGCCACAGCGGCTGGTATCCCGACCGCGTGGTGCGTCTCTATCCGCGCGCCTACCGCTATAACGATAATCAGGTGCATGAATCGCTGGAAACCGGCGCGGCGCAGATCATTGCGCTGCCGGGCCATCTGCAACACCTGACCTGCCGCGATTTTTCCACTTTTCAGCGCAAGCAGCTCGCTTATGCCGAAGCCTGGGCGCGGCAGCGCCATCAGCAGGGTAAACGCTGCGGTCTGTTCTCCATCTTCAGCCATACGCTGGGCGCATTCTGCAAAACGTTGCTGCTGCGCGCCGGTTTTCTCGATGGCCGACAGGGCTGGATACTGGCGATGGTAAATGCACAATATACTTTCAATAAGTACGCGGCGCTGTGGGCGCTGGGCCAGTCAGCTACCGGAGGCAAATCATGAGTACCAGAGCTATCTACCCCGGCACCTTTGATCCACTGACCAACGGTCATCTGGATATCTTAAGCCGCGCCGCGGTGATGTTTGATGAAGTGATCCTGGCTATCGCCGCCAGCCCGAGCAAAAAGCCGCTGTTCAGCCTCGATGAGCGCGTGGCGCTGGCGCAGCAGGCGACGGCGCATCTGACCAATGTAGAGGTGGTCGGTTTCAGCGATCTGATGGCCAATTTCGCCCGCGATCGCCAGGCAAACGTGCTGGTTCGTGGCCTGCGCGCGGTATCCGATTTTGAGTATGAGCTGCAGTTGGCGCATATGAACCGGCACCTGCTGCCTTCGCTGGAAAGCGTGTTCCTGATGCCGGGTGAAAGGTATTCCTTTGTTTCCTCTTCGCTGGTGAAAGAGGTGGCGCGCCACGGCGGGGAAGTAGCAGCTTTCCTGCCTGAGGCGGTCTACCAGGCGCTGCTGGCCAGGCTGGCGCGCTAAGGCGCCTCAGAAAAGCCCGCCGCCTGAGACGCGACAGCCCGCGCGCCCGTCAATCCGGCACGCAGCACCGTTCAGTGTTCGCGCGCTATGCCCGCTATTTCTGGCAGTTACGGCAGAAAAAGGTGCTGCGCTGCCCATGCTTCGCACTGTCGATCGGCGTGCCGCAAACGCGACAGGGTTCTCCGGCACGGCCATATACCTGCAGCTGCTGAGCAAAATAGCCCGGTTTGCCGTCGCTCTGCAGAAAATCGCGCAGCGTCGTGCCGCCCTGCTCAATAGAACGTAGCAGTACCGCCTTAATGGTTTTCACCAGCAGCGCCGCCTCTTCACGGCTCAGCGACATCGCCGGACGATCGGGCAGGATCCCGGCGGCGAAAAGCGATTCACTGGCGTAGATGTTGCCCACGCCGACCACCAGCTTGTTATCCATCAGCCAGGGCTTGACGGCCGTGCGCTTGCCGCGTGATTTTTCAAACAGATAGTCCGTGCTGAACTGCTCGCTGAGCGGTTCCGGCCCGAGGTGTGCCAGCACATTGCTGCCCTGCAGGTCGCTGCTCCACAGCCAGGCGCCGAAACGACGCGGATCGGTATAGCGCAGCACTTTGCCGTTACTCATCACCAGATCGACATGATCGTGCTTCGCCGCCGGGATCTCTTCCGGCAGCACGCGCAGGCTGCCTGACATGCCCAGGTGAATGATGATCCACCCATGCGGCAGCTCCAGCAGCAGATATTTCGCGCGCCGCTGGACGCTCAGCACCGGCTGATCGCTCAGGGCGTGGATCTCCTGCGAGACGGGCCAGCGCAGGCGCGGATTGCGCACTACCGCGTGCAGAATTGTCTCCCCCACCAGATGCGGTTCAATGCCGCGACGGCTGGTTTCTACCTCAGGTAATTCAGGCATGGCAGCTCCTCACGTTTTACGGTCTCATAAAAAACAAAAAACCCGGCCGGAGCCGGGTTTTTCGTGGAAGCCGCAATTATTTAATTTTGGCTTCTTTGTACATCACATGCTGACGCACAACCGGGTCGAACTTTTTCAGTTCCAGTTTTTCCGGCTTAGTACGTTTGTTCTTCGTGGTGGTATAGAAGTGACCTGTACCAGCAGAGGAAACCAGCTTGATCTTCTCACGAATACCTTTAGCCATGATTCAGTTCCTTAGTACTTCTCACCACGGGCACGCAGATCGGCCAGAACCGTATCAATGCCCTTCTTGTCAATTACACGCATACCTTTAGCAGATACGCGCAGAGTAACGAAACGCTTCTCGCTCTCAACCCAGAAACGGTGAGAGTGCAGGTTCGGCAGGAAACGGCGTTTCGTCGCGTTCATTGCGTGGGAACGGTTGTTACCGGTCACCGGACGCTTGCCAGTTACTTGGCAGACTCGTGACATGTCAATTCTCCAAAAATCAAATCAGCTCGAGCTTTAAAAATTAGGTTTTGGCCGCCTCGTCAGGCTTGTAGCCCATCCAGGCGAGTTCCATGCGAACCCGCTGAGCAGGCCTAAACGCCAAACCCGAGATTCTCAAAGGTGGCGTAGTATACGCCTTGTCGCGCCAGCGCTCAAGTCCCGAACAGATAAAGATCCCAGGGGATCGCCGAAATAGTGCAGAAACGCGCCGTTTTTTGCCTACAGCCAGCCTCTTTCGGCAAAAGAAACGTATTCGCCCTTTCCTATCACCAGATGGTCGAGCAGGCGAATATTCATTAACTGGCAGGCCTGGCGGATCTGCTGCGTAATATTCCGGTCGGCGGCGCTGGGCTCGGCGCAGCCAGAAGGGTGATTATGCGCCAGAATCAGCGCCGCCGCATTCATCTTGAGCGCTGCGCGCACGATTTCGCGTGGATGCACCTCCACGCTGGCGATGCTGCCGGAGAACATCTGCTGCGCCTGCAGCACGCGGTGCTGGTTATCGAGAAAAAGCGCCATAAAGATCTCCCGCTCCTGATGCGCCAGCACGCTTTGTAGATAATCCTGCGTCACCTGCGGGTTCTCCAGCGCGTTTTCCTGCATCATCTGCGCGCTGAAAAAGCGGCGCGCCAGTTCCGCCACCGCATGCAGCTGCGCCAGCTTGGCATCGCCCACGCCTTTTATCGTCCTGAAAGCGCTTTTCTCAGCGCTCATGAGGCGATAAAGCGAGCCGAAGGTCTTTAGCAGCTCGTCCGCCAGCGCCAGCACTGGCTTGCCGCTGACGCCAGTACGTAGAAAAATCGCCAGCAGTTCGGCGTCGCTCAGCGCCGACGCCCCCATCTTATGCAGTTTTTCGCGCGGCTTTAACATCATCGCCTCCCTTCGGCTTGTGGATCCCTCACGCCGCTACTGTGCCCCTGCTGACCAGAAGACGCTACCAAACGTGCTTTACTTTTCGGCACGTCTCGCAAAGGTGGCGGGATGCTAAACGGCGCGGCGGGGAGAGTGTGATAAAATCGGCGAATTATGTCACCGCCCGGCATGGCAAAGGGCGATTAAGGGGCAAGAGTGAAAATGATGGGATTAACCGGAAAACATATCGTATTGGGCGTAAGCGGCGGCATCGCGGCGTACAAAACGCCTGAACTGGTGCGGCGTTTGCGCGATCGCGGCGCAGAAGTGCGCGTGGTGATGACGGAGGCCGCCAAAGCCTTTATCACGCCGCTGACCTTGCAGGCCGTTTCCGGCTATCCGGTCTATGACGATCTGCTCGACCCGGCGGCGGAAGCGGCGATGGGCCATATCGAGCTGGGCAAATGGGCTGACCTGGTGATTCTTGCGCCCGCCACTGCCGATCTGATCGCCCGCGTGGCGGCGGGCATGGCAAACGATCTGGTGACGACGCTTTGCCTGGCGACTGCGGCGCCGCTGGCGGTAGTGCCGGCGATGAACCAACAGATGTATCGCGCGCTGCCGACGCAGGAAAACCTGCAGCGTCTTGCCGGGCGTGGCGTGATGCTTTGGGGGCCGGACAGCGGCAGCCAGGCGTGCGGCGATGTCGGCCCCGGTCGGATGCTCGACCCGCTGGCGATTGTCGATCGCGCCCTCGCCTGGGCGATGCCGGTCAACGATCTGCAGCATCTGAGTATCATGATTACCGCCGGCCCGACGCGCGAGGCGCTCGATCCGGTGCGCTATATCACTAATCACAGCTCCGGCAAGATGGGCTTCGCGATTGCCGCCGCCGCCGCCGCCCGCGGCGCGAACGTGACGCTGGTCGCCGGTCCGGTTTCGCTGTCCACCCCCGCCGGGGTGAAGCGCATCGACGTCACCAGCGCGCTGGAGATGGAAAACGCGGTCATGGCGCAAATTGCGCAGCAGAACATTTTTATTGGCAGCGCAGCCGTGGCAGACTACCGCGCGGTGGCCATCGCAGCGGAAAAAATCAAGAAACAGGGTGATGAGATCACGCTGAAGATGGTAAAAAATCCTGACATTGTCGCCGGCGTCGGCGCGATGCGCGAATCACGTCCTTATGTCGTAGGGTTTGCCGCTGAAACCCGTAATGTGGAAGAATACGCCCAACAAAAACGTGTGCGGAAAAATCTGGACCTTATCTGCGCCAACGATGTTTCTAAATCCGGGCAAGGTTTCAACAGCGATACCAATGCTCTTCACCTTTTCTGGCAGGAGGGAGAAAAAGTTTTGCCGCTTGCGGACAAAACGCTCCTTGGCCAGCAGTTATTAGACGAGATTGTCAGCCGTTATGATGAAAAAAATCGACGTTAAAATTCTTGATGCGCGCGTCGGCAAGGATTTCCCCCTGCCTGCGTACGCTACCTCTGGTTCCGCAGGCCTGGATTTGCGCGCCTGCCTGGATGCCCCTCAGGAGCTGGCGCCGGGCGCCACGGCGCTGCTGCCGACCGGGCTGGCTATCCATATCGCCGACCCGTCGCTGGCCGCCGTAATTTTGCCGCGCTCCGGACTCGGCCATAAACATGGCATCGTGCTGGGCAACCTGGTGGGTCTGATCGACTCCGATTATCAGGGCCAGTTGATGGTATCCATCTGGAACCGCAGCCAGCAGAGCTTTACCGTTCAGCCTGGCGAGCGCATCGCCCAGCTGGTTTTTGTGCCGGTCGTGCAGGCGGAATTCAACCTCGTTGAGGATTTCGACGCCAGCGCGCGCGGCGAAGGCGGTTTCGGTCACTCTGGTCGGAATTAAACGCGCAGCGAACACCCTCCGTAACCCGAATTGTTTATTTTTCAGCACCGTGAGAGGCATTCTCACGGATGCTGCGTGGGCCTTTGCCCGTTTATGGTAAATCTCAGGGGTTTATAACGTCATGGCAGAAAAAAAGAGCGCGAAAAGGAATCGTCGCGATGAAATCCTGCAGGCTCTGGCGCAGATGCTGGAATCCAGCGACGGCAGTCAACGTATCACCACCGCCAAGCTGGCCGCCACCGTAGGTGTTTCGGAAGCGGCGCTTTACCGCCACTTTCCCAGCAAAACGCGTATGTTTGACAGCCTGATCGAGTTTATTGAAGACAGCCTGATCACGCGTATTAACGCCATCCTGAAAGATGAAAAAGAGACCATGACGCGCCTGCGCATGATCGTGCAGCTTATTCTGGGCTTCGGCGAGCGCAATCCCGGTCTGACGCGTATTCTGACCGGACATGCGCTGATGTTTGAACAGGATCGCCTGCAGGGCCGTATTAACCAGCTTTTCGAACGTATTGAGGTTCAGCTGCGGCAGGTAATGCGCGAACGGAAAATGCGCGAGGGTGAAGGTTTTATCACTGATGAAACGCTGCTGGCCAGCCAGCTGCTGGCCTTCTGCGAGGGGCTGCTGTCGCGCTTTGTGCGCTCCGAGTTCCGCTATCAGCCAACGCAGGAGTTCGAAGCGCGCTGGCCGCTGCTGGCGGCGCAGCTGGTTTAAGCACGCAGAGCGCGCCGGGCGGCGAATCTGCCCGGCGTCGCGGTTTGAATCATCAGATGCCGTAGCTTTTGCGGTAGGCGCGCACCGCCGCCAGATGGTCGGCCATTTCCGGTTTTTCTTCCAGATAGTCAATCAGATCGCTCAGCGTGATAATCGCGGTGACGTGACACTGATAATCACGCTCCACTTCCTGAATCGCTGAAATGTCGCCGCGCCCGCGCTCCTGGCGGTCAAGGGAGATCAGCACGCCGGCCAGCCGTGCGCCGTGCGCGGCAATAATTTCCATCGACTCGCGGATAGCGGTGCCGGCGGTGATCACATCATCCACCAGCATCACGCGTCCTTCCAGCGGGCTACCGACCAGCAGACCGCCTTCGCCATGATCCTTCGCCTCTTTACGGTTAAAGCAGTAAGGTACATCGCGCTGGTGATGGTCGGCGAGCGCGACGGCGGTCGTGGTGGCGATCGGAATGCCTTTATAGGCAGGGCCGAACAGCAAATCGAAGTCAACGCCGGCATCAACCAGCGCCTGCGCGTAAAAGCGGCCCAGCAGCGCCAGATCGCGTCCGGTGTTGAACAGGCCCGCATTAAAGAAATAGGGGCTTTTGCGCCCTGATTTCAGGGTAAATTCGCCAAATTTCAGTACCTGCTTGTTTAAAGCAAACTCAATAAAATCACGCTGCCAGGCTTTCATCTTCGCTCTCCTCAAAAATCAGATATAAAAAAGGCGACTCTCTGGTCGCCTGAAATACTCAGCTGTTCAGCGCCGCTTTCTGCGCCTGAATCAGGGTGTCGATGCCGCCTCGCGCCAGCGCCAGCAGCGTCAGCAGCTCTTCGTGGCTGAAGGGCTCGCCTTCCGCGGTGCCCTGCACTTCGATCATGCGGCCATCTTCCAGCATCACCACGTTCATGTCCGTTTCCGCAGCGGAATCTTCCACGTACTCCAGATCGCAAACCGCTTCGCCGTTAACGATGCCGACGGAAATCGCCGCGACCATGCCTTTCATTGGGTTTTTCGCCAGCTTGCCCGCCGCGACCAGCGCATTAAGCGCATCCGCCAGCGCCACACACGCGCCGGTGATGGACGCGGTACGGGTGCCGCCATCGGCCTGCAGCACGTCACAATCCAGCGTAATGGTAAATTCGCCCAGCGCTTTCAGATCGACCGCGGCGCGCAGCGAGCGCGCGATAAGACGCTGAATTTCCAGCGTGCGCCCGCCCTGCTTGCCTTTAGCGGCTTCGCGCGCGTTGCGGCTATGCGTAGAACGCGGCAGCATGCCATATTCGGCGGTGATCCAGCCCTGCCCCTGGCCTTTCAGGAAGCGCGGCACGCCCTCTTCTACGGTGGCGGTGCAAAGCACCTTGGTATCGCCGAATTCAACCAGAACAGAACCTTCTGCATGTTTGGTGTAGTGACGAGTCAGGGTGACGGGACGCACCTGCTGTGTGAGACGGCCTGCTGGACGCATGGTTTTTCTCCGGCTTGCTAATAGTGGCTGCGCATTATACGGGCTTCAGCCGGCGCTGCCTACCGACCCTTGCGCTGCTTTGCGTCAGAAAAAGCCGGAAGCAGGTTCAGTCCAGCGTTTTGCGGTAGGAGGCCAGCGCCAGCGCCACCACGATTATCGCCAGCGCGCCAAGCGGCAGCAGATCGGGCAGCAGCTCGGTAAATGTATAGCCTTTCAGCATAATCCCTTTGATCAGACGGATAAAATAGGTCAGCGGCAGACAGGCGCCCAGCCACTGCGCCCAAAACGGCATGCTGATAAACGGGCTGATAAAGCCGGAAAGCATGACGGAAGGAATAAAATAGAACGAGGACATTTGCAGCGCCTGCAGCTGGTTTTGCGCCACGCTTGAAATGCTAATGCCGATCGCCAGGCAGAGAAAAACGTAAAGCATCAGCACCGTAAACAGCAGAAAAACGTTGCCCAGCAGTGGAATATGGAACAAGAACACCGCACAAAGCAGGATCAGGACCGACTGGAAAAGGCCGATTAACACATAGGGGATTATCTTGCCGCTAATCACTTCCAGACTGGTCAGCGGAGAAATCAGCAGGTTTTCTATCGCGCCGCTTTCCCGCTCCCGGGTAATAGCGAGCGCCGTCATAAGGATTAAGGTGGTGCTGAGTATCGAGCCGATAATGCCGGGAATGGTGTTGTACTGCGTAATCCCCTCAGGATTAAACATGCGATGGATCACCAGTTCAACATCGTCCGCGGTTATCTCGCGGCGCAGCGCAGGCGGCAGCGCATGCTGAAACAGGGTTTTCGATGCCTGGGTAATGGCGCTCAGCGCGTTGCCTGTGGTTAAGGGGTCGATGGCATCGCCCTGTATCAGGATCTGCGGCTTTTCGCCGCGCAGCATTTGTTGCGTAAACCCCTGCGGAATGGTGACGATAAAAATGACCTCTCCCCGCACAAAAGCGGCCTGTGCCTCTTTTTCCGAGGCGACGGGCACCATCGAAAAATAGCCGGTATTCTGCGCCGCTGAGACAAACACCTGGCTTAGCTGCTCAGTATCATAGTTAATCAGGGCGGCAGGAATATTACGCGCATCCATATTGACGGCATAGCCAAGAATGGTGAGCTGCAGTAGCGGGGTTACCACCACCATAGCGATGGTAATACGATCCCGGCGCAGCTCGTGAATTTCTTTTATTACCACCCCAAGCCAGCGTAAAAAGGAAAAGTTAACGCGCATTGTCTTTAGCCTTGTTTCTCATCAGCCAGGTAAAGGCGTCTTCCAGGTGGGTTTCAACCCTGCAAACCTGATAGTGGGAAGGGACATGCATTGAAAGGATGGCGCTTAACAGGCTTTCATCATTTGAGGTGACAAACAGGCTGTTGCCGAATATCACCGTCTGTTCAATACCCGGGAGGGTTAATAGCGCGCTTTCCAGCGCCGTCAGCCGGCTGCCGCTGATTTTAAAAGTGGCCAGCTGCTGCGCGTCGATAATTGACTGTACGCTCCCGCTGGCCAGCAGGTTACCGTAAGAGAGATAGGCGACCCGATGGCATCGCTCGGCCTCATCCATATAGTGCGTGCTGACGAGAATCGATATGCCCTGGTCGGAAAGCTGATGCAGCACCTGCCAAAATTCCCGGCGCGCTTTGGGATCGACGCCGGCGGTAGGCTCGTCTAAAAAAAGCAGCAAGGGTTGATGCAGCATACAGGCTGCCAGCGCCAGACGCTGTTTCCAGCCGCCGGAAAGAAACTTCGCCAGCTGGTGCTGACGCGAGGAGAGACCCAGCTCCGCCAGAGTGCGGTCGACGCGCTGATTACGGCGATCCAGGTTATAGATACGCGCGATAAACAGCAGGTTTTCGCGGATAGAAAGATTGCCCCATAAAGAGAAATGCTGCGTCATATAGCCGATATGGCTTTTAATCGCCTCGCGCTGCGTAAAGATATCCATTTTAAGGCAGTGGCCGCGACCGGAATCGGGTGTAATCAAACCGCACATCATCCGGATCGAGGTGGTTTTGCCGCTGCCGTTCGGCCCCAAAAAACCGTAAATCTCCCCTTGCCGTACGGTAAGCGAAAAGTCTTTAACCACGTGATTGTCGCCAAAGCGTTTATTCAGTTCGCAGACTTCGATGCAGTTATCGTTCATCAGCAACGATCCCCACATTAACGGGCTGTCCGGTTTTAAGCAGAGGCGCATCCTCTTTTACCGGTGCCGCCTCCGCCATAAACAACAGCTTTTCCCGTCGCCGGGTGCTGTAAATAACCGGCGGAGAAAATTCCGCCTGCGGACTAATGTAGCGAATATGGCCGGAAAGGACGCGTTTGCAACCGTCACAGACTATGTTCACCCGGGTTCCGGGCCGGATTTCACCCAACCGTTTTTCCGGCACGTAAAAACGCACTTTGATATTTTCCGGCGCAAGCAGGCTGATAATCGGCCTGCCGGCTGCGGGCATTTCGCCGGGCTGATATAAAATGTCATGCACCAGCCCATCCAGCGGCGCCGTTAGTCGCCTTTGCTGCAGCTCCCAATGGGCTTTATCGCGCTGAAGCATGGCGCTTTGAACGCGGGAGCGCTGATGCTTAATTTCCGCCTGTCGCGCCGGCAGCTTTTTCAGCGCCAGCTGGCGCTGCAGCTCTTTTACCTGCGCCTTTTTCTGGGCATACTCCCTTTTGGTTGCTTCCCACTCCGCGTGTGAAAGCATTTTTTCGGCATGCAGGCGCCGTTTCCTGTCAACCTGGCTTTGCGCCAGGCTGGCGGCCGCTGTCGCCCGTTCCAGCTGCGCCTCAATGACCTCAATACCTTCGGGCCGCTCTCCGGTTTGCAGATTACGCAGCAGTGCTTTTTCCGCCTGAAGGCTCTCTTCAGCTATCCGGAGCGCGTTCTCCGCTAAAAAGGTCTCCATCTGCGCCAGCGTTTGCCCTTTTTTGACCGATTCACCTTTCGTGACGAACAGCTGTTCGATTTTTTCCGTAAAAGGCCGGGAAAGGTAAGTAAATTCGCCATAGGTATAGCCCGCCAGCGTAAAGGAATCGGCGCTGTCGCAGCCTGCAACGCCCAATATTATTGCCGACAAAAATAAGTTTCTGGTTATCAACATTATCCCTATGTCCAAAACATTATGCGCGTACCGTCGGATCCCATTACCGCTTACTTTATAACCCGCAATAAAAAGGGGATTATCGCTGAACCACAGCCGTTATCATTTCGGAAAATAACGCCGGCAGTACATTTCCTTTAGCTTATCTATTTCGCAAAGATTCAGACCGGCAATGGAATGAAAACTGCTGTCTTCAACAAAAGCGATAATTTTCGATCCACCCTGGCTGTACCATTTAACCGCCTGCTTGTAGGGCCATGGCAGTTCATAGCCTTTCTCGCGTAGCTGTTGGTTTAGCCTGCGCCAGTCTGCCTCGAAGTTATCGCCACTAAAAAAACGCAGCCTCTCCTGCGCATTGACGACATAGGGTTTCTGCGGCGCGCAAAAAGTTGCATCTGAGGAAAGATAGGCCTGATAAAATCCGATCATCAGCTGTTGCGTACAGGGAGAAAAATTTTCAGGAATGGTCAAAACGCCAATAAGGTATTTATATGCCTTATCCCTTAGCGCGATGTGGAAGAGGCCCTTCCACAGTGCATCCAGCGCATGGCTTTTTTGATAGGGCTGTTGGATAAACCCGCGTCCAATCTCAATACTGTTGCTGATAATGGCCAGCGCCTCAGGCTGATACTGAAACAGGCTATGGCTGTAAAGCCCTTCGAGACCGCGCCTGCGAATCTGCTCACCGGCGAAGACAAAGCGGTAGGCGCCCGCAATCTCAAGCCGGGCGGGATCCCACAAAATAATATGGTAATAATCAAAATCATAACGATCATTATCATATTTCCTGCCTGTACCGGCGCCGATTCTCCGGAATGCGATCTCCCGTAGCCGGCCAAGTTCACGCAGTACAGGCGAGTAATCTTCACCCTGATAGCGATAGAGCAGTACGCTTTTTCCGTCAGCAAGCTTATTTAACCGTTCACACCGGGACAGCGCTGCGTTTAACAGACTGCGGTTTTCCGGCGGCGCCAGCGGCGCGGCAAGGGGCAGTAGCGGCGGCCGGTTTTTCGCTATTCGCTCTATATGTTGCTGAAAATTGGCGACGATGGCAGCGAGCGGTTTTTGTTCTTCATCGATTCGGGCGAAATCGATCTGCTGTCCAATTCTGATATGCAATTTTCCCCGGCGATGACGACGACATTCTCTGAGCATCATTAGATTAGAAAGCGGGCGCCATATCCTGGCGGTTAAATAGTAGCGCACGCTATTGGTTCCGTTGATAGCAACGGGTATCAGTGCGGCACCCTTCTTTTTCGCTAAGTGAAGAAAGCCAGGATGCCAGGGAGACTCTTTTAATCCGGTCAGATGGAGGCTGGCCAGTTTCCCCGCCGGACAAATAATCAATATGCCGCCCTGACGGAGATGATCGCTCATTGCTTTATACTGGCTCACCCCTATTTTCCCCTGCATATTTCTAATGCCGATAGTCAGGGTTTCTACCTCGGGCACCAGTAGTGAAATCACATGGTTAGCAACGATTTTTATATCTTTCCTGACCTTTGCTACTACTGAAATCAAGGCAATACCGTCAATAACCGTCGGATGATTGGCGAACACGATGGCTGGCCCCTGCGCAGGAATATTATCGAGGTCGCCGCAATGAATATTAAAGCGTAACTGAAGGATCTCCGTAATGCCCTCAATCCATTCCAGGCCCAGTTTGCCCGACACCGCGTTGGTATAAAGTGAGACGCTCTCTTTCCCCAGCGCCCACCGGAAAAAGCGCTTCTGCCATTCAGAAAGTTTTCTATTCGGGAAAAACTCTGCGATCGCCTGCTCAAAGACATCCATATCGTCACCTTACACTTTTTCTTATTGGTTTATTTGTTTAATCATTACTCTGTTCGCATGACTTGAGAGGCTTAATAGGCTCCCTGCACCTGTATGGCGATAAGAAAAGCATCATCGATATAAAGCTAACGTTTCCCTTTAATCCGCCGCGAACGTGGATAGCCGGCATCACGCCCAATCCTTTGCCTGCTTTATCACTGAGCAGCAAGCGGTAACACCGTTAAGAACCCCTTATTAGCGATGCCGGAGCAAGTCTACTGCCTTCTGCTGCGTGCTGGTTGCCATTTGGGATATTATTAATTTTTAGCGGTAATGGACACACACAAACAATTAATAACTTCTTTTTCCTGACGAAATCAATATATTCAGCGCAGCTAATAAATAACGCGCAGTGGATTTTTATTAATAGTAAAAAAATAGCGAATACCACGATATTGCACGCGCCATCTTCATGCTTTCTGTTGTAAAAAATCAGTATTCATCAGCGCGCTTTGCCTGTGCGGCTAATTAAACCGTGCCGGGGGCAGCATAGCGACGCCGCCTCTTTTCGCCGTTTGCGCCTGATGACGTTGACCCGTTAAAAGCCTGACGGCGGCTTAATAAACGCCGCCGCCGTCCAACACCCCTTTCGCCTTGTCAGCGCAATTGACGCTTAAACCTGTTAACAGCGGGTCGCCGTCGCTATAATCCCCTTATCTTTCCTGAATACGGGTACGCACAATGATCCGCAGCATGACCGCCTACGCCCGGCGTGAAATCAAAGGCGAATGGGGCAGCGCAGCCTGGGAGCTGCGTTCCGTGAACCAGCGCTATCTTGAAACCTATATCCGCCTGCCGGAGCAGTTCCGCAGCCTGGAGCCGGTGATTCGTGAACGTCTGCGTAACCGTCTGACGCGCGGAAAGATTGAATGCAACTTACGTTTCGACGCCGATGCGGGCGCGCAAAGCGCATTGATCCTTAACCAGACGCTGGCGAAGCAGCTGCTGGAAGCGGCGCAATGGGTAAAACAGCAAGATGCCGACGGCGAAATCAATCCGGTCGATATTCTGCGCTGGCCAGGCGTGATGTCCGCACAGGAGCAAGATCTGGATGCCATCAACGTTGAGCTGCTGGCCGCGCTGGAACTGGCGATCGATGATTTTATCGCCGCACGTGAAAGCGAAGGCGCCGCATTGAAAACCCTGATTGAGCAGCGTCTGGAAGGCGTCAGCACCGAAGTGCAAAAGGTGCGAGGCTGGATGCCGGAGGTGCTGAAATGGCAGCGCGAGCGGCTGGTGACGAAGCTTGAAGAAGCGGAGCTGCAGCTGGACAACAATCGCGTCGAGCAAGAGCTGCTAATGATGGCGCAGCGCATTGATGTTGCTGAAGAGCTGGATCGTCTGGAAGCGCACGTGAAAGAAACCTATAACATCCTGAAGAAGAAAGAGGCCGTCGGCCGCCGCCTCGACTTTATGATGCAAGAGTTCAACCGTGAATCGAATACCCTGGCATCGAAGTCGATCAATGCGGATATCACCGCCTCGGCGATTGAGCTGAAGGTACTGATCGAGCAGATGCGCGAGCAGATCCAGAATATTGAGTAACGGTACAGCGCCTTACTGCAGAACAACACGCTTTACAGCCCGCCTTTGGCGGGTTTTTTTATGGTGGAAAACGCAGCGCTTTCCTGTCCCTTTCCACCAGGCGTTGTACAATGCTTAAAGCCCTAAGGTTTCTTAACGGAGGTAATATGTTGCCATCACACACGCTTAGCCTGACCATCATGCGTCACTGGTTAGATCTTTATGAAACGGTCTGGAAGCCGGAATTTTTTCCTAAATGGGTATCGGCTATCGGTGATGCTCCGCTTCAGCCGGAAGGCAACATTTGGAAGGCGCGCGGCGCTGACGGCGTCATAAAGGTCCGTTTTACTGAACACAACGCGTTTGGCGTAATGGATCACTGGCTGGATAACGGTTTTGGTAAAGAGATATATATGCCAATGCGCATCGTGCCTAACCAGGAAGGGGCTCAGGTGCTGCTGACGCTTTTTCGCCAGCCCTTTACCTCAGATGAAAAGTTCCGGCAAGAACTGGCGACCATCGAACAGGATCTGCAAAAACTGCATCAGCTGGTGACACACTGACAGGCCAGTTTCCTCGCGGCGGTCGAAAAATAGCTGCCTGTGAACATTTTTTCCGCCGCGCCTGAGCGTTAACGCAAATTTTTCTGGCTCTGCTAAAATAAATTGTCTGTGGCCATCCGATTTTTTAATTAATTTTGAACATGAGCGCGGGGGATGACACTACAACAACCTTAAACTGTCTCTGATGGGAAAAGTCTTAAGTCATCGCCCTCAATAGCCAGCAAAAACAAGCAATTGAATAAAGAAGCGGTTCGTTTGTTTTTTCTTTCTATCTAAAGACTTTAAGTATCAGGATGTTTTATTTAATTTCCTGATGAAATCAATTCAAATTTATACAACAATTTATTTTTTGAATAACAGATTCAGATATTTCTTATGGTGTTTCTTTCGAAAAAAAAAGCTATAAATCTCCCTGCACACAGTAATGACCTATAAACAGACATTCCAGGAAAATTCTATGGAACGCACATCTTTGCAAGAGTTTACTGAGCAAGAGTTTATTGAACTTGCACGCAAAGTATTAATTGCCGACTTTGAAACAACTGAAGGCTTATTAAAATCGGCAATGGAGTTTGTTTTATTAGCCGGGCATCCTGCGGGTACAGATCTTATCTGCTATCCGCAGGATTTTAATATTACGACGCCGCAGAGCATGGTCGATTTGATAAAAAACTGGCGGGAACAACATGGCCTGCCGGGCTTCAGGGATAATCACTACGTTATTGCGATGTAATAATAACCCCTATAAAATAATAACGATAATAAAATAAAATCAGGGTGGGTTTTTGACCCACCCCATGGTCTATTCCATTAAGAGCAAATTATGACGTTAAAGCAGAAGGCGCTAAACGGCGCTAAATGGTCGTTCATCTCATCAGTGATGACGATTGGGCTTGGTGTTCTGCAGTTGGCCTTACTTGCCAGGATGATTGATCCAAAACAATTTGGATTGCTGACAATTTCTCTCGTGGTTTTAACGCTGGTGGATACGCTTTCTGATTTCGGCTTATCCAATTCAGTTATTCAGCGAAAAAACATGACGGAAACAGAACTCTCTACTCTGTACTGGCTGAATATTATGATCGGCGCGGCCATTTTCCTGCTGGCCTCTCTTGGCAGCGATGTCATCAGCGCCCTATTGCATCAGCCGGAGCTGAGCGAACTTCTTCAAACGCTTTCCGTCGCCTTTATCATTATTCCCCAGGGGCAGCAATTTCGGGCCTTGCTGCAAAAAGAACTGGCCTTTACTCAAATAGGCCGAACGGAAACCGTGGCCGCACTGACGGGCTTTGCCGTGACGCTGCTTTCCGCGCTGTTTTACCCTTCTGCGCTTTGCGCCATCTGGGGCTACCTCGCCATGGTCTCCGTGCGCATGCTGCTGTTCTGCTACTACGGCAGAGAGATTTACCGCCCACAGTTTGTTTTCGAACTGAAAAGCGTGAGCGGTAATTTACGCTATGGCGGCTATCTCACCGCTGATAATCTGATTAACCAGCTCAGCGTGAATATGCCGACTATGCTGCTCTCCCGTTTGACGAGCGCGATCGCGACCGGCGGTTATAACCTGGCATTCAATCTGGCGGTTATGCCGCCCGCTAAAATCAACCCCATTTTGACGCGCGTGCTGTTCCCGGCATTCGCGCAGATGCAGGATGACCAGCCGCGTTTACGCCATAACTTTTATAAGATGCTGTCGATCATGAGCCTGCTGAACTTTGTCGCGCTGCTGGGCATGATCGGCGTCGCCCATAATCTGGTTTTAACGGTTTTCGGCGAGCGCTGGCTGTTTATCACGCCGGTGCTGCAGGTGCTGTGTATTGCCGGCATGATGCGCGCCATAAATAATCCCATTGGCGCTTTGGTGATGGCAAAGGGCACGGTCGATATCAGTTCCAGGCTGAATGCGCTTCGCCTGATGCTTTCCGTACCGGCTATCTGGCTGGGCGCACAGTGGGGCGGGCTGATGGGCGCAACTATCGGTTTTACCGCCGTGCAGGTGCTAACGGTATTGATGAATTACGTTGTTCTTCTTCGCCCGATGCTGGGCGCCAGCGGCAAAGAGTATCTCGCCAGTCAATGGATGCCGTTGCGCATGGCGCTGCCGACGTTTTGGATCAGCTATGCGCTTGGCTATGCGCTGGAAGGAAGCGTGTCTGCTTCGGCTGCGCTGGCGATACAAGTCTCCGCTGGCGCGCTGGTATGGGGATTAATGATACTGAGCAGCCGCGCGCCGTTAGTGCTGGAACTGAAGCAGATCGTACAACGCAAAGCGCGTCCGAAAGTGACGCTGGAAAGCGAAAATCCATTGATATAATAATAAACCTGTTTATGGGTGGAAAAGTACCCGTACCAGGGTATTTTGTTAAGCGTGCTGCTACAGCACGCTTTTTTTATTGGCTCTTTTTTCTTTATTTTTTCCCGCTTCGCATAACTACAACTAATCCGTAAGCGAATGCCTTAGAAATTTTCACTCGTCTACACTCAGGGATGCGCTGTAGGCTTGCCACCGTTTCCCTGGAGCTGGCTATGTTACTGACTGTACTCTATATCATAGGCATTACTGCCGAAGCGATGACCGGCGCGCTTGCCGCTGGCCGGCGTAAAATGGATCTGTTTGGCGTAATTATTATCGCCTCGGTCACGGCAATCGGCGGCGGTTCGGTGCGCGATATGCTGTTAGGACACTACCCGCTCGGTTGGGTAAAGCATCCTGAATACATCATGATTGTTGCCGCAGCGGCGGTAATCACGACCGTTGTCGCTCCCCTGATGACCCACCTGCGTAAAGTTTTTCTGGTACTGGATGCCTTAGGCTTGGTGGTTTTCTCCATAATTGGCGCCCAGGTCGCGTTGGATATGGGACACGCCTCGGTTATCGCGGCGATCAGCGCGGTGATAACCGGCGTCTTTGGCGGCGTTCTCCGCGACATGTTCTGCAACCGCATTCCACTGGTGTTCCAGAAAGAGCTGTACGCCGGCATCGCTTTTGCCGCCGGCTGGCTCTATATCCTGCTGCTAAAAACCCCGCTCTCCCATGAAACGGTCATCATAATTACTCTGCTGTTCGGCTTTTTATCACGCCTGCTGGCGCTGCGTTTCCGGCTTGGGCTGCCTATCTTCAATTATCCGCATCCGGAACATTGATTGCCGGCTGAGCAGCAGATGGCAAAATGGCCGGATGCTGTGTAGCCGGCCCGGCCGCTGCCGTCTGCTGCTGCTGCTGCTGAATAAAGGCAATCAGCTCCCTGACCTGTTTATCCTGCAGCCAGCGTGTAATTTTTTCCGCCAGCGTAGCGCCTATCCCCGGCAACTGCTGCCAGGCGCGCGCATCGCGCGCCAGCAGTTCCGCCCAGCTGCTGTCCGGCAGCGCCGATAGCGCGGCTTCAGGCAGCGGTACGCCCAGCGCTTTAATCCAGCGGCGCAACGGCTGGCGCTGCGCCAGATTAAAATGATGAACGATCTGCTGCGCCCGCTGCGGCGTAATGCCTGGCAGCGTAGAGAGCCGCTCGGCGCTCATACTCATCCATGAAAAAATATGGGTAAAGCCGGGCTGCTGGAGCAGGCGCTGCCATGTGCTGCGCTGTATGCCCGGCAGATCAAGCACACTTTTTTGACTTATCCAGCTTAACCGTGACAGGAACTGCTTGCGGCACCCCGCGCTGTAATTGAGGCAGCTCAGGCTGTGATAGCGCTGCGGATCGGGCGCGACCGGCCGTTCGCGCTGCTTCACCCGCCAGACAACGCTCTCGAAACGGGGAATGCCCTGCCCCGCCAGCCCGATCGCCACCTGATCGCCGGGCACAATATCCAGCGCCTGCCAGCGCGACAGAGAACCCAGGCTGACCCGGCGTACGGTTTTATCATCCAACTGCACCGGGGCGACATTAAGCACCACGGCGATTTTACCGGTACGCCCTATTGGGAACACAACGGACTGCACTTCACTGCTGATGATCGGCGGGCTATATTTCCATGCGGCGCTTTCCTCGCTGCGGCCCGGCAGCCACTGTTTCCCGGCGGAACGTCTATCCTGATGGATAACCACCCCGTCCGTGACAAAAGGCAAGGGAGAGCGAAACCAGCGATCGCGCCAGCGGGCGACATCCTCTTCATCAGATACCGGCCGCGTCCACGCGCTGGCGACCCCGAACCCTAACCGCTTAAGTGCCGCTTGCCGCCCCTCCATGGTTTTAGGGCCGTCCGGCCACGCCCAGATAAAAATGCCCAGCTGTGACAGCAGTGGCGAAGGCGACTGACGCATCAACGCGCCGGCGACCTGCGCGCGCGCATTTCTACCCCCGTGCAGTGATTGCTGATGATCGTTCACCACCAGGAACAGCTCGCCCTGCAAAACCAGCAGTGGCCGCTTATCGTCGATTGTCTGCGGCAGCGCGGAAATATAAGGCGCTTTACCCAGCCAGTTCTGTCCTTGCGCGCCGTCGCCGCGGCTGATCAACGCCGCCAGCTTCCCCAGGCGATAGACCAGCGTCACTGCCACGCCATCGATCTTCGGCTGTAACCATAAACGCTCTTTTCCCTGCATCCAGTACGCCACCGCCAGCTTATCCGGTAATTTTTTCACGCCGGCGTGCGCGACGGGGTGATCGGTGCCGCCGCTGCGTCCCCAGGCGGGACGATCCGCTTCGGCGGCGGGCTGGAAGCAGCGTTGCCACTGTTGCAGACGACGCTGCAGGCTATCATACAGCGCGTCATCGATTGGCGTTGTGCCCTCGTCGTAATAAGCGCCGTCCCAACTGCGCAGCTGCTGCCGCAGATGGGCAATCTCTTCCGCTGCGCGAGCGGGCGCCCATTGCGGACAGAGCGCCTGCGCCGCGCCGGCAAACAGCCACAGCAGCCATAACATCCCTTTTCCCGACATAACGCCTCCTTGTTTTCTGCCGCTCAGTAAACGTCATCGCCAGGCGGACGGCGAGCAGGAATGGATAAGGTGGGAAAGCATCGCGCAAATTTTCGCGGTAAAGAAGGCAAAGCAACGGACTTTCTGCGGCCTTTTTTCCGTAAAAGAAGAAAAACCGCAGCGCCGCGGCGCAAACGCTGCATGGCGGCGGCAAGCTGTGTATACTGTGCAGGAAACAGACTCCGCCCTTTTACACACTTCAAGAACTATCATGGCTCAAGGCACGCTTTATATTATTTCCGCTCCCAGCGGCGCAGGTAAATCCAGCCTGATTCAGGCTATGCTGAAAACGCAGCCGTTATACGATACGCAGGTATCTATTTCGCATACGACACGCGGCGTGCGCCCGGGCGAACAGCACGGCGAGCATTACTATTTCGTTTCAAAACAAGAGTTTGAATCGATGATTGAGCAGGATGCTTTTCTTGAGCATGCTGAAGTGTTCGGCAACTATTACGGTACCTCGCGCGCAGCGATAGAGCAGGTGCTGGCTACCGGCGTCGATGTGTTCCTGGATATCGATTGGCAGGGCGCGCAACAGATTCGGCAAAAAATGCCCAGCGCGCGCAGCATCTTCGTTCTGCCGCCCTCGAAAGAGGAGCTGGATCGCCGCCTGCGCGGCCGCGGTCAGGACAGCGAAGAGGTCATTACCCGCCGTATGGCTCAGGCCGTTGCGGAAATGAGCCACTACGCCGAGTACGATTATTTAATTGTGAATGATGATTTCGACCTGGCGCTGTCCGATCTGAAAACCATCATTCGTGCTGAGCGTCTGCGTATGGGCCGTCAAAAAGCCCGCCATGATGCTTTAATCAGCAAACTATTGGCAGACTGAAGTCACATTCAGTATTATGCCCAGTCATTTCTTCACCTGTGGAGTAGCACATTTATGGCACGCGTAACCGTTCAGGACGCAGTAGAGAAAATTGGTAACCGTTTTGACCTGGTTCTGGTCGCTGCACGTCGCGCACGTCAGATGCAGGTGAGCGGTAAAGATCCGCTGGTACCGGAAGAGAACGATAAACCGACCGTTATCGCCCTGCGTGAAATCGAAGAAGGCCTGATCACCAATCAGATCCTCGATGTCCGTGATCGTCAGGAACAGCAGGAGCAGGAAGCCGCCGAATTACAGGCTGTGACCGCTATCGCTGAAGGTCGTCGTTAATTAGCCGGAAGGCTCGCCCTTGTATCTTTTCGAAAGCCTCAATCAGCTGATTGTTAAATACTTGCCTGAGGAGCAGATCAAGCGCCTCAAGCAAGCTTATCTTGTCGCACGTGATGCCCACGAGGGTCAGACACGCTCCAGCGGCGAGCCTTATATCACGCATCCCGTCGCCGTCGCCTGCATTCTGGCGGAAATGAAGCTCGACTATGAAACCCTCATGGCCGCGCTGCTGCACGACGTGATTGAAGACACGCCCGCTACTTATCAGGACATGGAACAGCTGTTCGGCAAAAGCGTCGCCGAGCTGGTTGAAGGCGTATCCAAACTGGATAAGCTGAAGTTCCGTGACAAGAAAGAGGCGCAGGCGGAAAACTTCCGCAAAATGATCATGGCGATGGTGCAGGACATCCGCGTCATTCTGATCAAGCTGGCCGACCGTACGCATAACATGCGCACGCTGGGTTCGCTACGGCCGGACAAACGGCGGCGCATCGCGCGCGAAACGCTGGAAATCTACAGTCCGCTGGCGCACCGTCTCGGCATCCATCATTTAAAAACCGAGCTGGAAGAGCTGGGTTTCGAAGCGCTCTATCCCAACCGTTATCGTGTGATTAAAGAAGTGGTGAAAGCCGCGCGCGGTAACCGTAAGGAGATGATCCAAAAAATCCTCGCGGAAATTGAAGGGCGTTTGCAGGAGGCGGGGATCCCCTGTCGCGTCTTCGGACGTGAAAAGCATCTCTATTCCATCTACTGCAAAATGAACCTCAAAGAGCAGCGTTTCCACTCCATTATGGATATCTACGCGTTCCGCGTGATTGTCCGCGATGTGGATACCTGCTATCGCGTTCTCGGCCAGATGCACAGCCTCTATAAGCCGCGTCCGGGACGGGTGAAGGATTATATCGCCATCCCGAAGGCGAACGGCTATCAGTCGCTGCATACCTCGATGATCGGGCCGCACGGCGTGCCGGTCGAGGTGCAAATCCGTACCGAAGATATGGATCAGATGGCGGAAATGGGCGTCGCGGCGCACTGGGCTTATAAAGAGCAGGGCGAAAGCGGCACCACGGCGCAGATCCGCGCGCAGCGCTGGCTGCAAAGCCTGCTGGAGCTACAGCAGAGCGCCGGCAGCTCATTTGAATTTATCGAAAGCGTCAAATCCGATCTGTTCCCCGATGAGATTTACGTTTTCACCCCGGAAGGGCGCATCGTCGAACTGCCGGCTGGCGCCACGCCGGTCGATTTCGCCTATGCGGTGCATACCGATATCGGTCATGCCTGCGTCGGCGCGCGCGTCGATCGCCAGCCCTATCCCCTTTCGCAGCCGCTGGCCAGCGGCCAGACGGTGGAAATTATTACCGCGCCGGGCGCGCGGCCCAACGCCGCCTGGCTGAACTTTGTCGTCAGCTCGAAAGCGCGCGCCAAAATTCGCCAGCTGCTGAAAAACCTCAAGCGCGAAGACTCGGTGAGCCTGGGCCGCCGTCTGCTTAACCACGCGCTGGGCGGAAGCCGTAAGCTGGCGGAAATCCCGCAGGAGAGCATTGAGCAAGAGCTGGATCGCATGAAGCTGGCGTCGCTGGACGATCTGCTGGCGGAAATCGGTCTTGGCAACGCCATGAGCGTGGTGGTGGCGAAAAACCTGCTGCAGGATATGACCGGCGGCCCGTCCGCCAGCGCCGCCTCGCGCAGCAAGCTGCCGATTAAAGGCGCCGACGGCGTGCTGATCACCTTCGCGAAATGCTGCCGTCCTATTCCAGGCGACCCGATTGTGGCGCACGTCAGCCCCGGTAAAGGGCTGGTGGTGCATCACGAATCCTGCCGTAATATCCGTGGCTACCAGAAAGAGCCTGAGAAATTTATGGCGGTGGAGTGGGATAAAGTGACCGAGCAGGAGTTCGTCGCGGAGATCAAGGTGGATATGTTTAATCACCAGGGCGCGTTGGCTAACCTGACCGCTGCGATCAATACCGCCGGCTCCAATATACAGAGCCTGAATACCGAAGAGCGTGACGGCCGCGTTTACAGCGCCTTTATTCGCCTGACGGCGCGAGATCGCATCCATCTGGCGAATATTATGCGTAAAATTCGCATAATGCCGGATGTGATTAAAGTTCACCGTAATCGAAATTAACGCATGAATGCTCAACGTTTTGCTCGTATACGCGAGATGCTGGCCGCGCGCCAGCATGATTTAACCGTGTGCATGGAGCAGGTCCATAAGCCTCACAACGTTTCCGCCATTATCCGTACGGCGGACGCGGTGGGCGTCCATGAAGTCCATGCGGTCTGGCCCGCCAGCCGCATGCGTACCGGCGTCTCTTCCGCAGCCGGCAGCAACAGTTGGGTGCAGGTGAAAACTCACCGCACCATTGCCGATGCGGTAAAGCATCTCAAGCAGCAGGATATGCAGATCCTCGCGACCAATCTTTCCGCTAAGGCGGTCGATTTTCGCGAGATCGACTATACGCGGCCAACCTGCATCCTGATGGGTCAGGAAAAATTCGGCATTACGCCGGAAGCGCTGGCGCTGGCCGATCGGGACATCATTATTCCTATGGTCGGCATGGTGCAATCGCTGAACGTTTCCGTCGCCTCCGCGCTGATTCTGTATGAAGCGCAGCGGCAGCGGCAGAACGCCGGTATGTACCAGCGCGCAAGCAGCACGCTGGAGTATGCCGAGCAGCAGCGACTGCTGTTCGAGGGCGGTTATCCCGTTCTGGCGCGCGTCGCGAAACAGAAAGGTCTGCCCTACCCTGCAATCAACGACGACGGTGAGGTAATCGCCGACGCCGACTGGTGGGCCACGATGCAGGCGACGGGGAAACGATGAAAGGCCGTCTGCTGGATGCCGTTCCGTTAAGCACGCTTTCCGGCGTTGGCGCAAGCCAGGCGGGGAAGCTGGCAAAGATTGGACTGCATACCGTGCAGGATCTGCTGCTGCATCTGCCCCTGCGCTATGAAGATCGCACCCAGCTTTATCCCATCAACGATCTGCTGCCCGGTATCTGGGCAACCGTTGAAGGCGAAGTGCTGCATACCGATGTAACCTTCGGCCGCCGCCGTATGCTGGTGTGCCAGATCGGCGACGGCACCGGCGTGGTAACGCTGCGTTTTTTCAACTTCAATGCCGGCATGAAAAACAGCCTGGCACCCGGTGCGCGCGTGACCGCCTATGGCGAGATCAAACGCGGACAGCGCGGCGCGGAGATTATCCATCCGGAATATCGCCTTCAGGGTGAACACGGCGTCACCGGACTGCAGGAAACGCTGACGCCGGTTTATCCCACGACGGAAGGCATGCGTCAGGCGACGCTGCGCAATCTCACCGACCAGGCGCTGGCGCTGCTCGATAGCTGCCCGATCGCCGAGCTGCTGCCCGCCGAACTGCGCGGCGGTCTGCTGAGCCTGCCTGACGCCTTGCGTACGCTGCACCGCCCGCCGCCGGATATGCAGCTGGCCGATCTGGAAAGCGGCCGTCATCCGGCGCAGCGCCGGTTAATTCTGGAAGAGCTGCTGGCGCATAACCTCAGCATGCTGGAGGTGCGCGCCGGCGCCCAGCGTTATCATGCGCTGCCGATGCCGCCGCGCCACCAGCTCAGCGATAAGCTGCTGGCGGCACTGCCATTTAAGCCCACGGCCGCGCAGCAACGGGTGGTGAAAGAGATTGAACAGGATCTCGCGCATGACTATCCAATGATGCGCCTGGTGCAGGGCGATGTCGGCTCAGGCAAAACGCTGGTAGCGGCGCTGGCGGCGCTGCACGTTATTGCCCACGGCAAACAGGTTGCGTTGATGGCGCCGACGGAGCTGCTGGCCGAACAGCACGCCAATAACTTCCGCCAGTGGTTTGCGCCGCTGGGGCTGGAGGTGGGCTGGCTGGCCGGCAAGCAGAAAGGTAAAGCGCGCCTGGCGCAGCAGGAAGCGATCGCCAGCGGGCAGGTCTCAATGGTGGTCGGCACGCACGCCATTTTCCAGGATCAGGTGCAATTTAATGGCCTGGCGCTGGTGATTATCGATGAGCAGCATCGCTTCGGCGTCCATCAGCGGCTGGCGCTGTGGGAAAAAGGCGAAGAGCAGGGTTTCCATCCGCATCAGCTGATTATGACCGCGACGCCTATCCCGCGTACGCTGGCGATGACCGCCTATGCCGATCTCGATACCTCGGTAATCGACGAGCTGCCGCCGGGACGTACGCCGGTCACCACCGTCGCCATCCCGGATACGCGGCGCGCGGAGATTATCGAGCGCGTTAAACGCGCCTGCCAGACCGAAGGCCGTCAGGCTTACTGGGTATGCACCCTGATTGAAGAATCTGACCTGCTGGAAGCGCAGGCGGCGGAAGCCACCTGGGAAGAGCTGAAGCTGGCACTGCCCGATCTGCGGGTCGGCCTGGTTCACGGCCGCATGAAGCCGCAGGAGAAGCAGGATGTGATGCAGGCTTTTAAACAGGGCGAGCTGCAGCTGCTGGTGGCGACCACGGTTATCGAAGTCGGCGTGGATGTGCCCAACGCCAGCCTGATGATTATCGAGAATCCGGAGCGTCTTGGCCTGGCCCAGTTGCATCAGCTGCGCGGACGCGTAGGACGCGGCGCCGTGGCCTCGCACTGCGTGCTGCTTTATAAATCGCCGCTGAGCAAAACGGCGCAGAAGCGTCTGCAGGTGCTGCGCGACAGCAACGACGGTTTCGTTATCGCCCAGTGCGATCTGGAGATCCGCGGCCCCGGCGAACTGCTTGGTACGCGCCAGACCGGCAATGCCGAATTTAAAGTGGCCGACCTGCTGCGCGACCAGGCGCTGATCCCTGATGTGCAGCGCATTGCGCGCCATATCCACCAGCACTACCCGGAGCAGTCACAGGCGCTGATTGAGCGCTGGCTGCCGGAAACTGACCGCTATACCAACGCCTGATAACAGGCCCTTCCCCTTTTCTGATCCAGAATAAATAAAGCGGCTAAAGCGCCATTGCGCTTTAGCAAACGATTGCTTTTGCCAGGCAGTGAATTACAATCGCCACTTTGTTTCTCAGGGAACCCTCATCATGTCCGTCAGCCCCAATGAAATCGCCTCGTCCGCCCATGCCGCGACGTCAAAGAGCGAACTGATCTACCGTCTGGAAGACCGCCCGCCGCTGCCGCAAACGCTGTTTGCCGCCTGTCAGCATCTGCTGGCGATGTTCGTCGCGGTTATCACGCCCGCCCTGCTCATCTGCCAGGCGCTTGGCCTGCCGGCGCAGGATACGCAGCACATTATCAGCATGTCGCTGTTCGCCTCCGGCGTGGCGTCCATATTGCAGATTAAAACCTGGGGGCCGGTAGGCTCAGGGCTGCTGTCTATTCAGGGCACCAGCTTTAACTTCGTGACGCCGCTGATTATGGGCGGCATGGCGCTAAAAAACGGCGGCGCCGACGTGCCGACAATGATGGCGGCGCTGTTCGGCACGTTGATGATCGCCTCCTGTACGGAGATGGTGCTGTCGCGCGTGCTGCATCTGGCACGACGCATTATCACGCCGCTGGTTTCCGGCATCGTGGTGATGATTATCGGCCTGTCGCTGATTCAGGTGGGATTAACCTCGATTGGCGGCGGTTACGCGGCGATGAGCGATCACACTTTTGGCGCGCCGAAAAACCTGCTGCTGGCCGGCGCGGTGCTGGCGGTAATTATCCTGCTGAACCGCCAGCGCAACCCCTACCTGCGCGTCGCGTCGCTGGTGATCGCGATGGCGGTCGGCTATCTGCTCGCCTGGGCGCTCGGCATGCTGCCGGAAAATAGCGCAGCGACGCACAGCGCGTTGGTTGCAGTGCCGATGCCGCTTTATTACGGCCTCGGCTTCGACTGGAACCTGCTGATCCCGCTGATGCTGGTGTTTATGGTGACCTCGCTGGAAACCATCGGCGATATCACCGCCACCTCTGACGTTTCAGAGCAGCCGGTTAGCGGACCGCTCTATATGAAGCGCCTGAAGGGCGGCGTGCTGGCGAACGGCCTGAACTCCTTTGTTTCCGCGCTGTTCAATACTTTCCCTAACTCTTGTTTCGGCCAGAACAACGGCGTGATCCAGCTGACCGGCGTCGCCAGCCGCTACGTTGGCTTTGTGGTGGCGCTGATGCTTATCGTGCTGGGTCTGTTCCCGGCGGTCAGCGGCTTTGTACAGCATATTCCGGAACCGGTGTTAGGCGGGGCCACCATCGTGATGTTCGGCACCATCGCCGCCTCCGGCGTGCGCATCGTCTCCCGCGAGCCGTTAAACCGCCGCGCGATCATGATTATCGCGTTGTCGCTGGCGGTCGGGCTGGGCGTGTCGCAGCAGCCGCTGATCCTGCAGTTCGCGCCGGACTGGCTGAAAACCCTGCTCTCTTCCGGTATCGCCGCCGGCGGCATCACGGCGATTGTGCTGAACCTGCTCTTCCCGCAGGAGAAGTAACCCTTTCGGGCGAGCCGCCGCTCGCCCTTCCTCCTTCCGCTTTTGTTTCCCGGCTTTACAACCCGGCTGTTGAGCTATGTCGGTAATTCAGGCATAACAGGCGGTACCGGAAATTCATACGGAAGGATGCAAATGAAATTTGTCGGAAAGTTAATTCTTTCGCTGCTGTTATTACTGCTGCTGCTGGTAGTGGTTTGTTATTTTCTGCTGCAAACCCGTTGGGGTGCAGAATGGGCCAGCCGGCGCATCAGTGATGATACGGCGTACCACCTTTCCGTAGCGAAAATAGAGCATAACTTCTCCGATCCTTCCCTGCTGATCTTACGCAACGTTAGCTTTGGCCATGATGGCCAGCCGGCGGTGATGGTGGCGAAAACCGTCAATCTCGGCCTGACCGCCGCGCTGTTTAGCCAACCGCTGCGATTCAACAGCATTGAGCTGCGCGACGGCACGCTGGATGCCGCCAATATGCCGGGCAATATGGCCTGGCCGCTGCAGGCCGACAGGCTGCAGTTGGCTAATATGGCGGTCAATACGCCGCGGCTGGCGATGCGCGCCAGCGCCCTGAACGGCGGCATTATTCCCTGGCGGCCCGCGCCAGGCCGTATCGCCGGCGATAACGCCAGCTTTCAGATGAGCGCGGAAAGCGTCACGGTTAGCGGCCTGACGGCCACCCATGCGCTGATTCAGGGCCGCATAAGTGATAAGCAGCTTATCGTCAATAACTTCGGCGCCGATCTGGCGCGCGGCTCCGTCACGGGTAGCGCGCAGCGCGACGCTGCGGGCAACTGGCGCGTTCCGGCGCTGCGGCTGAACGATATCCGTTTGCAGACGGATAAGCCGCTGGCCGACTTCCTCGCGCCGCTGCGTAACTTGCCTTCCATCTATTTTTCCCGCGTGGATATGACCGATGCGCGCCTGCAGGGGCCGGACTGGGCGGTGACCGATCTTGACCTGCTGGTGAAAGATTTGACGCTGCGTAATGGCGACTGGCAGAGCGAAGGGGGTTCGCTGGCGCTGAACGCCGACAGCTTTATCAACGGGCAGCTGACGCTAAACGATCCGATCCTCAACCTCGACTTTTCGCCGCAGGGCGTCGCTGACGCGCGCTTCAGCTCGCGCTGGGTAAACGGCCTGATTCGGGCGCAAGGTAGCTGGCAGCGACAAACCCGGCAGCTGACGCTGGATGAGCTGGTGCTGGCGGGCCTGGAGTACACCCTGCCGGAAAACTGGCGCGATCGCTGGATGGAGAGGCTGCCGGCCTGGCTCGATAGCGTGCAGGTGAAAAAGCTGAGCGGCAGCCGCAACCTGTTGATTGACGTTAACCCCTCCTGGCCGTTCCAGCTCACCGCGCTGGATATCAACGGCTCAGACCTGCAGCTGGTGCGTCAGCGCCAGTGGGGCATCTGGCAGGGCAGCCTGAACCTCAACGCGGCGGAGGCCACCTTCAACCGCACCGATATTCGTCATCCCTCTCTTGCGCTGCAGGCTGACGCCGCACAGATTAACGTCACGGAGATGAGCGCCTTTGTTGATAAAGGCATGCTGGAAGGCCAGGCGATGCTGGATCAAACGCCGGCGCGCCGTCTGTCGTTAACGCTGAATGGCCGCGCGGTGCCTGCGGATGTGCTGAAAAACTGGGGCTGGCCGGCACCGCCCGTGGCGGGCCCGGCAACCTTACAACTGAAGCTGAATGCCCGTCTGGCGGCGGATACACCGCTGAAAAACAGCGTCGACGGCACGCTGAGCATTAACGCAGCGGAACGCGCCGTACAGCAAACCATGACCCAGGGCGCGGTGACGACTCAGCCGTGAGGCTCCAGCGGCCCGTCGGGATCGGCGGGCAGCACGATATAGACGCCGTGGAAGACCGCGCCGCACTCCTCATTGCCAAACAGCTCCACTTCCAGCTGCACGCGCGCTTTGCGCCCGCGCGCCAGGCGGTCGAGATCGCCACTCAGCGAGCCGAGATCGGCGGTAGCGCTCGGCTTGCCGCTGATCGGCTGGCTGTAGCGAATATGCGCGTCAGCCAGAATGATGGTGCCGCCAAGATGGCGTTCGCGCAGCAGCAGCCAGATCAGCCCCCAGCCGGTTAGCGTTGCCAGCGAAAACAGGCTGCCGGCGAACAGAGTGTGATGCGGGTTCTGGTTGCCGGTCTCCGGCATGGTGGTCATAAATTTCTGGCCGGTATATTGCGAGATGCGCACGCCCATCTTTTCGCTCAGCGGAATATGCTCGTACCAGGCCTGTTGCAGCTGCCCGCACCAGTCGGCACGGTGCAGAATATCATCCAGCGTCACCACCGGCTTAATCATCAGGAAATGGCGCACCGGCGTGGTCTGCGGCGCGGTAATCTCCCCTTCGTTGAGGTAGCCCAGCTTGGCGAAGAACTCGACCGCATCCTCACGCGCGCTACAGACGACGCGCTTTACGCCCTCCTGACGCGCCACCGACTCCAGCGTCATCGCCACCAGCGTGCCTAACCCTTTGCCCTGCACCGTCGGATGGACGGCCAGAAAGCGAATCGAGGCTTCATTATCGGCGTTGATATAGAGCCGCCCGGCGGCGACAGGCTTGCCCTGCTCATCCACTACCATCTGATGGTGCGCCATGGCATCCCAGGCATCCCGTTCCGAACCCTGCGGCTGGCGCAGCGGTTTACGTAACATCTCCCAGCGGAACTGGTAATACATTTCCAGCTCTTCGGCAGTTTCCGGCACTCGTAGGTGATACATAAAAGGATTCTCTCGTTCAGCTTAAGGGCGGCGGTTCTGGCGTTCTGCGGCGACTGACGTTACACCTGCAGCCAAAAGGTGACCGGACCATCATTGACCAATGCGACCTGCATATCTGCGGCAAAGCGCCCGTTTTCGACGGTGATGCCTTGCTGGCGACAGCGGTCGCTAAAATCGTGGTACAGGCGCTCCGCCTCCTGCGGCGCGGCACCGCGTGAAAAGCTGGGGCGCATTCCCTTTTGCGTGTCGGCCGCCAGCGTAAACTGCGATACCACCAGCAGGCTACCGCCGGCCTGCTGCACGTTCAGATTCATTTTGCCGTTTTCATCGCTGAAAATGCGGTAGCCCAGCACCCGCTCGCACAGGCGCTGCGCTTTTTGTTCATCGTCATCTCTTTCCACGCCCAGCAGTACCAGCAGACCGGCACCGATTTCACCGACCGTTTCATCCGCCACCGTGACGCTGGCGCGCCGGACGCGCTGAATTAATGCAATCATGCTTCCTCATTACCTTGCTTTTGTTGTTGCTGACGGAACTCCCCCAGCGTGACGGTGATTTCCGCGCCTAACAGAACGATACACCATGTCCAGTAAACCCACAGAAACAGGATAGGGATCACGGCCAGCACGCCGTAAATAAGCTGATACGAAGGGAACGTGGTGATATAGAGCGCGAACGCTTTTTTGCCCAGCTCGAATAGCAGCCCCGCCACCAGCGCGCCGATCAGGGCATCACGCTGCGGCACCCGCGTTGTCGGCACCAGGCTGTACAGCAGCCAGAATGCGAGCCACGAAAACAGCAGCGGAAAAATACGCAGTGTCTGATCGATAAGCCCGGTTACGCCGCTGACGGTCACCCATTTCAGCGACAGTAGCCAGGTGCTGATTGCCAGGCTGGCGCCGGCCAGCAGCGGCCCCAGCGTCAGGATCATCCAGTAGACGGCAAAGGAGAACACCAGCGGACGCTTTTTCTGGCTGCGCCAGATAGCGTTGAGCGCGCTGTCGATGGAGTGCATCAACAGCAGCGCCGTGACGATCAGCCCGACGGCGCCGACCACGGTCATCTTATTGACGTTAGCGACGAACTGATCGAGATAGTCCTGCACTACGTTACCCGCCGCCGGGACAAAATTATTAAAAATAAAATGTTTAAGCTGCACGCTGATATCGGCGAACACCGGGAACGCGGCGAACAGCGAAAAGACCACCGCCACCAGCGGCACCAGCGCCAGCAGTGATACAAAGGCGAGATTGCCCGCCTCGGTGGTCATGCCATCATGGTTGATACGCTGCCACAGCAGCTTTAGCCAGGCGCCTGTTGCGCGCGCGCGCGGGCGTAACGAAAGCTGCTTCATCACTTAACCACGGCTGGCGAACCAGTCAGGCACCGTCTGCGCGTCCGTGACATGCACGGCGGTAATGCCGAGCTGACGGGCCGCTTCAATATTATCCAGATTATCGTCGAAGAAGATGGCCTGATCGGCGCTGAAGCCCTCTTCTGTCAGCACGCGCTGATAGATACGCGCCTCCGGCTTGCGCATCCCCATCTCCTGGGAAAGATAGAGCTTATCCGCTGCCTGCTGCACTTCAGGATATTGCGACGGCCAGTGGTCGCAGTGCAGCCGGTTGGTGTTGGACAGGATAACCACCCGCTCGCCGCGGCCGCGCAGCTGCTGCATCAGTGCGATCACCTCAGGCCTGACGCCGACGAACACCGCCTGCCAGCCGGCGGCAAACTGCTCATAGCTCAGCGCGATATCGAGTTCGGCGCAGAGTTGAGCGGCGAACTGCTCATCGCTGATTTCCCCGCGTTCGTGGCGCTCGAAGTTTTCGCCCATCTGGAAGCGGCTTTTCAGCAGCGCCAACGGGACACGGCCAAGATCGCTCCAGACGCCCAACACCCGGCTGAAATCGATATCAACAATGACATTACCTAAATCAAAGATATACAGCATGGCCATCTCCTGTTGTCCCGTCGAGCTATTCACTCTAGCGATAAAACCGCACGCTGAACAGGGCGCGACGCAAAGGTTGCCGCAAATCGCGGCCCGGCGTTTTTCCAGGCGGGCGGGGCCAGAAAGGCGAGGCGAAAAAAAAGGCCCCTTACGGGGCCCTTTAACAGCGTCAACTCACGCTACAGCAGGAAGTTATGCTTCTTTGCTGCCGCGTGAAGCACGCTTACGATCGTTTTCCGTCAGGTGACGTTTACGAATACGTACGGAAGTCGGCGTAACTTCAACCAGTTCGTCATCATCGATAAACTCGATCGCCTGCTCAAGGGTCATCTTGATCGGCGGAACCAGGGTCGTCGCTTCATCAGTACCTGATGCGCGCATGTTGGTCAGTTTCTTACCGGTCAGGCAGTTTACGGTCAGGTCGTTGGAACGGCTGTGAATACCGATGATCTGGCCTTCGTAAACTTCCGCGCCGTGGCCCAGGAACAGCTTGCCGCGATCCTGCAGACCGAACAGAGCAAAGGCGACCGCCTTGCCCTGACCGTTAGAGATCAGCACGCCGTTCTGACGCTGGCCCACTTCGCCCGGACGTACGTCGTCGTAGTGGCTGAAGGTGGAGTAAAGCAGACCGGTACCGGAAGTCATGGTCATGAATTCGTTACGGAAGCCGATCAGACCACGGCTCGGAATCACGTAGTCGAGACGCACGCGGCCTTTGCCATCCGGATCCATGTTTTTCATGTCGCCTTTACGCTCGCCCATCGCCTGCATGACCGCGCCCTGGTGCTGCTCTTCGATATCCAGCGTCACGTTTTCGAACGGCTCTTGCTTACGGCCGTCGACTTCGCGGAAGATAACTTTCGGACGGGATACCGCCAGTTCGAAACCTTCACGACGCATGTTTTCGATCAGCACGGAGAGGTGCAGTTCGCCACGACCGGATACACGGAAAGCATCCGCATCTTCGGTTTCTTCTACGCGCAGCGCTACGTTATGCACCAGCTCTTTCTTCAGACGATCAAGGATCTGACGTGAAGTTACGTACTTGCCCTCTTTACCGCAGAACGGCGAGGTGTTGACGTTAAAGAACATGGTAACAGTCGGCTCATCTACGCTCAGCGCAGGCAGCGCTTCCACATTCTGCGGATCGCAGATGGTGTCGGAGATGTTCAGCTCGCCCAGACCGGTGATAGCGATGATATCGCCCGCTTCCGCCAGGTCGGTATCGATACGCTCCAGACCCAGGTGGCCCAGCACTTTGCCCACTTTCGCATTGCGGGTTTTGCCTTCGCTGTCAACAACCGTTACCTGCTGGTTCGGCTTAACTTTACCGCGCTTGATGCGGCCGATGCCGATCACGCCCAGGTAGTTGTTGTAGTCCAGCTGGGAGATCTGCATCTGCAGCGGACCGTCCAGGTCAACGTTCGGCGCCGGCACGTGGTCGACGATCGCCTGGTACAGCGGGGTCATGTCCTCAGCCATATCGGTATGATCGGCACCGGCGATGCCCTGCAGCGCAGAGGCGTAAATAATCGGGAAGTCGAGCTGCTCGTCAGTCGCGTCAAGGTTAACGAACAGGTCGAACACCTGGTCGACAACCCAGTCAGGACGGGCGCCCGGACGGTCGATTTTGTTGATGACCACGATCGGCTTCAGGCCGTGGGCAAATGCTTTTTTGGTCACGAAACGCGTCTGCGGCATTGGGCCGTCCATCGCGTCGACAACCAGCAGCACTGAATCAACCATGGACATAACGCGCTCAACTTCACCACCGAAGTCGGCGTGTCCCGGGGTATCAACGATGTTGATACGATAGTCGTTCCATTTGATGGCGGTATTTTTCGCGAGGATGGTAATCCCACGCTCTTTCTCCAAATCGTTGGAGTCCATTACACGCTCAGTTGCTTCAGTACGGGCGTCAAAAGTACCGGACTGTTGCAGCAGTTTGTCGACCAGGGTGGTTTTCCCATGGTCAACGTGCGCAATAATGGCGATGTTACGCAAATTTTCGATCACAGCTTTGCCTCAGGCATTAGAAATAGCGCGCTATTGTACACGGATTAATCGAAGGACTGAACAGGATCACAAATATCAAAGAAAGAATGCTGTAGGGCTTGCCTTATAACACCACTTTCAGTGCAAAAAATGCACCTGATTGACCAGCTGCACCATATTGGTGCCCAAAATTAACTCAAATGCACTATAATGGTGCGCGATATCCATCATGGTGCATCCCTCGTTTGTCGAGAGCGCGCATAATAGCGCTTTTTGGCCAGAATAAAAAAGTTGGCACAGAATTCGCTTTATTTTATTCAAGCCAAAACGACAGTTTCCACAACGGTTGATAGCTTGTCCGAGTACTTTGTTGCCGGCTGTACGCCCGACTTTACGCGCCTGGCAAGATGAAGTTCTCTTACCTCGACGACAATGAAAATTACCAGGAGAGTTGAGTATGTCCGCTGAACACGTTCTTTCTATGATGAATGAACACGAAGTTAAGTTTGTTGACCTGCGCTTTACCGATACCAAAGGCAAAGAGCAGCACGTGACCATCCCTGCACATCAGGTCAACGCGGACTTCTTCGAAGAAGGCAAAATGTTTGACGGCTCCTCTATCGGCGGCTGGAAAGGCATTAACGAATCTGACATGGTGCTGATGCCGGACGCGACTACCGCCGTGCTGGATCCGTTCTTTGAAGATTCCACCCTGATCATCCGTTGTGACATCCTTGAGCCGGGCACCATGCAGGGCTACGACCGCGACCCGCGCTCTATCGCCAAACGCGCTGAAGACTTCCTGCGTTCATCGGGCATCGCCGACACCGTGCTGTTCGGGCCTGAGCCGGAATTCTTCCTGTTTGACGACATTCGTTTCGGCAGCAGCACCTCCGGTTCACACGTGGCTATCGACGATATCGAAGCGGCGTGGAACACCGGCAAAGCCTACGAAGGCGGCAACAAAGGCCACCGTCCGGGCCTGAAAGGCGGCTACTTCCCGGTGCCGCCGGTCGACTCCTCTCAGGATATCCGCTCCGCCATGTGTCTGACCATGGAGCAGATGGGCCTGGTGGTTGAAGCGCATCACCACGAAGTGGCCACCGCTGGTCAGAACGAAGTGGCGACCCGTTTCAACACCATGGTGAAGAAAGCGGACGAAATTCAGATCTACAAATATGTGGTGCATAACGTTGCGCACGCCTACGGCAAAACCGCGACCTTTATGCCGAAACCGATGTTCGGCGATAACGGCTCCGGCATGCACTGCCATATGTCCCTGTCGAAAGGCGGCACCAACCTGTTCGCCGGCGACAAATACGGCGGCCTGTCTGAAATGGCGCTGTTCTACATCGGCGGCGTGATCAAACATGCGAAAGCGATCAACGCCCTGGCGAACCCGACCACGAACTCCTACAAACGTCTGGTGCCGGGCTACGAAGCGCCGGTAATGCTGGCCTACTCCGCGCGTAACCGTTCTGCCTCTATCCGTATCCCGGTGGTTGCCAGCCCGAAAGCGCGTCGTATCGAAGCGCGTTTCCCGGATCCGGCCGCTAACCCATACCTGGCTTTCGCTGCGCTGCTGATGGCGGGTCTGGACGGCATCATCAACAAGATCCACCCTGGCGATGCGATGGACAAGAACCTGTATGACCTGCCGCCGGAAGAAGAAGCTGAGATCCCAAAAGTGGCAGGCTCGCTGGAAGAGGCGCTGAACGCGCTGAACGAAGACCGCGAGTTCCTGACCCGTGGCGGCGTCTTCACCGACGACGCTATCGAAGCCTACATCGACCTGCGTAAAGCTGAAATGGATCGCGTGCGCATGACGCCGCACCCGGTTGAGTTCGAGCTTTACTACAGCGTTTAATTGGTTTGAGTTTTTTGTTGCCGTGGAAACTTTCAGCCCATCTTCGGATGGGCTTTTTTCTCCGCGTCTCCAACGGCCGGAATATCGCGTTATCAAACCTGAACCTATAATGCACTGAAACAGTGCAGGAGAACGCTGTATGGCAACTGGCCCCTTGCCCGATGCTGGGCAGATTCTCAACTCCCTGATTAACAGTATTCTGCTGGTTGATAACGAGCTGGTGATCCATTACGCCAATCCCGCTGCTCAGCAGCTGTTAGCGCAAAGCTCCCGTAAGCTGTTCGGCACCCCGCTGCCGGAGCTGATGGGCTATTTCTCTCTGAATATCGCCGTGATGCAGGAAAGCCTGGCCGCGGGCCAGGGGTTTACCGACAGTGAAGTGACGCTGGTGGTGGATGGCCGCGCCCATATCATGTCGCTGACGGCGCAGCGCCTGCCTGACGGCCTGATCCTGTTGGAAATGGCGCCGATGGATAACCAACGCCGCCTCAGCCAGGAGCAGATTCAGCATGCGCAGCAGGTGGCGGCGCGCGATCTGGTACGCGGACTGGCGCATGAGATTAAAAACCCGCTCGGCGGCCTGCGCGGCGCGGCGCAGCTGCTGGCCAAGGCGCTGCCCGATCCGTCGCTGACGGAATACACCAAAGTGATTATTGAGCAGGCCGATCGCCTGCGGAATCTGGTCGACAGGCTGTTAGGGCCGCAGCAGCCGGGCATGCACGTGACGCAAAGCATCCATCAGGTGGCGGAGCGCGTGGTGAACCTGGTCAAGATGGAGCTGCCGGAGAACGTCACGCTGGTGCGCGATTATGATCCCAGCCTGCCGGAGCTGCCGCACGATCCCGACCAGATAGAACAGGTGCTGCTCAACGTCGTGCGCAATGCGCTGCAGGCGCTGGGCGACGCGGGCGGCACCATCACGCTGCGTACCCGCACCGCGTTTCAGCTGACGCTGCACGGCGCGCGTTACCGACTGGTGGCGCGCATCGATGTAGAGGATGACGGCCCGGGCATTCCGACGCAGCTGCAGGATACGCTGTTTTACCCGATGGTCAGCGGCCGGGAGGGCGGAACCGGGCTGGGCCTCTCCATCGCCCGCAGCCTGATCGATCAGCATTCCGGGAAAATAGATTTTAGCAGTTGGCCTGGCCATACCGAATTTTCGATTTACCTGCCTATTCGCCAGTGAGGTTTCTATGCAACGAGGGATAGTTTGGATCGTCGATGACGATAGCTCCATCCGCTGGGTGCTTGAACGCGCACTGACCGGAGCCGGTTTAAGCTGCGCCACGTTCGAAAGTGGCAGCGAGGTGCTGGATGCGCTCGCCAGCAAAACCCCAGACGTTTTACTGTCAGATATTCGTATGCCCGGAATGGATGGCCTGGCGTTACTGAAACAGATTAAGCAGCGTCATCCGATGCTGCCGGTGATTATCATGACGGCGCACTCCGATCTGGATGCGGCGGTCAGCGCCTATCAACAGGGCGCGTTTGATTACCTGCCCAAGCCGTTTGATATCGACGAGGCCGTCGCGCTGGTGGAACGCGCGATCAGTCATTATCAGGAACAGCAGCAGCCGCGCGACAGGCCGGTAAGCGGGCCGACCACCGATATCATCGGCGAAGCGCCGGCGATGCAGGATGTGTTCCGCATTATTGGTCGTCTGTCGCGCTCTTCGATTAGCGTGCTGATTAACGGCGAATCGGGCACCGGCAAAGAGCTGGTGGCGCATGCGCTGCATCGCCACAGCCCGCGCGCCAAGGCGCCCTTTATCGCGCTGAATATGGCGGCGATCCCGAAAGACCTGATTGAGTCGGAGCTGTTCGGCCATGAGAAAGGCGCGTTTACCGGCGCCAATCAAATTCGTCAGGGCCGTTTTGAGCAGGCGGACGGCGGCACGCTGTTCCTTGATGAAATTGGTGATATGCCGCTGGACGTGCAGACACGCCTGCTACGCGTGCTGGCCGATGGCCAATTCTACCGCGTCGGCGGCTATGCGCCGGTTAAGGTGGACGTGCGAATTATCGCGGCAACCCACCAGAACCTTGAGCTGCGCGTGCAGGAGGGCAAGTTCAGGGAAGATCTGTTTCATCGCCTGAACGTGATCCGTGTGCATCTGCCACCGCTGCGCGAGCGCCGGGAGGATATTCCGCGTCTGGCGCGCTACTTCTTGCAGGTCGCCGCGCGCGAGCTGGGCGTCGAGGCGAAAATCCTGCACCCTGAGACCGAAGCGGCGCTAACGCGGCTGCACTGGTCGGGCAACGTGCGCCAGCTGGAAAACACCTGCCGCTGGCTGACGGTAATGGCCGCCGGGCAGGAAGTGCTGATCCAGGATCTGCCGCCGGAACTGTTTGAAAGCAGCAGCAGCGATCCTGCCGTGCAGTCGCTGCCCGACAGCTGGGCCACGCTGCTGGCGCAGTGGGCCGATCGGGCGCTGCGATCCGGTCATCAAAACCTGCTGTCGGAAGCGCAGCCGGAGATGGAACGCACCCTGTTAACCACCGCGCTGCGCCATACGCAGGGCCATAAACAGGAAGCGGCGCGGCTGCTGGGCTGGGGACGCAATACGCTGACGCGCAAGCTTAAAGAGCTGGGCATGGAGTAGAGAAAAAAGTGTAAAAAAGGTTATTTATTGCACAATTTTTCGCAGGCACGCTCTTTACACGCCGGTGCCGTTCAGTATCATTTTGAGCGGTTGCCGGGAGGTTTATCATGTTCGAATCACTGATGCATTGGGTCTCGCAGAGCGCTGAAACCGGCGCGGCTATCGGCCATTCGCCACAGACCGCGCTGGCGGCTGTACTGTGCGCTGTGATGATCAATCTGTTTAATTAGCCACAAGGCCGGGATAACCGGCCTTTTTGTTTTCACAGGCTAGATGACGCGCGAGAACTGCTGCTGGCGCGCCTTTTGTCGCATATAGACGTCAAAGCACATACAGATGTTGCGGATCAGCAGCCGGCCTTTTGGCGTCACCGTTAGGCCCTGCGCAGAAACCTCCACCAGCCCATCCGCCGCCAGTGGCGCCAGCAAAGCCAGATCCTCGGCGAAGTAGTCGGTAAATGCGATCCCGCTTTGCGCCTCAATCCCGGCGTAGGAGAGCGCGAAGTTGCAGATCAGCGCCTTAATCACATCACGCCGCAGGCAGTCGTCGGCGCTCAGCGTTAAACCGCGCCACAGGGCGTTGCCCTGCTGTTCCACGCTGGCGTAGTAGGCCTTCAGCTCTTTCTGGTTCTGCGCGTAGCAGTCACCCAGCATACTGATGGCCGATACGCCCATGCCCAACAGATCGGTATCGCCGTGGGTGGTGTAGCCCTGAAAGTTGCGATGCAGCTTGCCGGCGCGCTGCGCCACGGCCAGTTCGTCATCCGGGCGGGCGAAATGATCCATGCCGATATAGTGATAGCCCTGCGCGGTCAGCGTAGCGATAGTTTGCTGCAGGATCACCAGCTTCTGCGCCGGGCCCGGCAGTTCGTCGTCTTTGATTTTACGCTGCGCAGCGAACAGGCTTGGCAGATGCGCATAATTGAAGACGCTTAAGCGGTCGGGCCGCAGAGCGGCCACTTTTTGCAGCGTATAATCGAAGCTTTCCGGCGTTTGCATCGGCAGGCCGTAGATCAGGTCGATATTGCTGGAGGTAAAGCCCAGCTCGCGCGCCCGCGCGATCAGCGCGAAAATAAAGGCTTCATCCTGCACGCGGTTGACCCGCTCCTGCACCACCTTATTAAAATCCTGCACGCCCATGCTGAGGCGGGTAAAGCCCAGCGCGCGCAGGTGATCGAGAATATCCAGCTCGATTTCGCGCGGATCGACTTCAATGGAGATTTCGGCGGCATCGCTGAAAGCGAAGCACTCCCGCAGCACCGTCATTAAACGGCTGATCTGCGCCTTGCTGAGCCAGGTCGGCGTACCGCCACCCCAGTGCATTTGCGTGACGCAGCGCCCACGAAACAGTGCCGCCCGCTGACGGATCTCCTGCTCCAGCACGTCCAGATAGCGATCGCCTTTATGCATCTGGCGCGTGACCTGTTTGTTGCAGCCGCAGAAGTAGCAAAGACGATGGCAGAAGGGAATATGGATGTAGAGAGAAAGTGGCCTCTCGGGATAGCGTTGAGCGGCCTGCTGAAAAGCGGCCTCGCTCCAGCCTTCGGTAAACTCCAGCGCGGTGGGATAGGAGGTATAGCGCGGCCCGGCATAGTTATACTTTTCGATCAGGGCCTGATCCCACTCGGTTAACGGCTTTGACATGTTCACTCCTTCCATTTACGACGCCTTACGGGCCGCGTCAATGGCAGGGAGGCCTGGCGCTGCCGGTTAGCGGTAGCACGGCGCAGCCGCGATTTCAGCTGCGTCAGGCGGCGTAGTTTAACAAACAGCCAAAACAGATAACACGCCAACAGCAAGGCGATAATTGATCCAGGCCAAAACATGATGCGATACCTGAATGACAGGGCGGGGGCGTTTGCCCGCGCCCGTCAAATTATGCGGCCAGCTTAGCGCTCGCCTTTCAGCAGACGGTACATATCTTCATCCGCTTCTTCATCGGCATCATCGTCATCCATGCCAATGCCCAGCTGCTCCATCAGTACATCGATACGGTCGAGGGTTTGGTCCAGCCAGGCCTGCTCTTCCGCTGACAGGACTTCGCCATTTTCCAGACGGTCCAGCAATGCATCGAGACGCTCATCGTTTTCCAGCATCGCCAGCTCGTCTTCCGGGCTCATCAGCGGCTTCTGCTCAACGGGGGCTTTTTTAACCGGCTTAGCCACCGTGACGCCCTCTTTTACCAGCGGCACCGGCTTTTTACTGCCGATGCGCGGATCTTTTTCCTTCGCGCCACTGTTTTTGCCGTTTTGCTGGGCGAGCGGGTTTGCGCGGCTGCCGGCCGCATGTCCACGACGCTTTTTGTCGCGTTTGCGATCGCGCGCATCCTGATTTTGGTCTTCGCGCGATTGACGTTTTGCTTTTGGCGCCGCGCTGGTTTGTGGCTTACGTGCAGGTTTCATGATCTTTTATCCGGGGGGTTTTCTTTAGTATAGAATTGCGGCGGAATCTAGCAGAAAGCGCACAAAGAAAAAAGGCGGCAGGTCACCCTGTCGCCTTTTTTCGTACCTTCCAGAGAAGGATAATCGTCCTTTAAATCCGTTTTGCAGCCAACGTCCCGGTTTTTCCCTTTGCTGGTCGCTCTCATCCTGAGCGTTTCCCTTTCCCTGACGGCACGTTCCTTAGCGCCCTTTCCGTTTCCCTGCTCTCTGCGTTCCCCGCGTCCCTGAGCGCTTCATCCTGAAGTGAGCCATCCAAACTCTGTGAATTACTTTAGACGAATCAGACAAAGTGGCAAGGCAGGTAAGACATTTATTCTTTAATATTTGGCGCTTGAAAAATTAATTGATTGAAAATAAAAGGAATTTATAAAAATCCTTTTCTAACAAACGTCAATAACTGGCAATAACTATGGCTAATATCTTACAAATTTTTTCATAAAGCCGGTCAGGCAGCGCTTTGCCTGCTTTAAGGGTATAATCACGCCATTCAACACACCGAACTCTCCAGGAGTCTCTATTTTGTCTGGCTGGAATTATCACGTCACACACTTCGTTACCAGCGCACCCGATATTCGTCACCTTCCGGCTGATGAAGGTATCGAAGTGGCATTTGCAGGCCGTTCCAATGCGGGTAAATCCAGCGCGCTTAACACGCTGACCAATCAGAAAAGCCTGGCCCGTACCAGTAAGACGCCCGGCCGCACCCAGCTGATCAACCTGTTCCAGGTGGCGGAAGGCGCGCGTCTGGTCGACCTGCCAGGTTATGGTTACGCTGAAGTGCCTGAAGAGATGAAACGCAAATGGCAGCGGGCATTGGGCGAATATCTGCAGAAGCGGGAATGCCTGAAAGGGCTGGTTGTCCTGATGGACGTACGTCATCCGATGAAAGATCTCGATCAGCAGATGATTGAATGGGCGGTGCAGAGCAAAATCCCGGTGCTGGTGCTGCTGACCAAGGCGGATAAGCTCGCTTCCGGCGCGCGTAAAAGCCAGCTTAATCTGGTGCGCGAAGCGTCGATGGCGTTTATGGGCGACGTGCAGGTCGAACTCTTCTCTTCGCTGAAGAAGATGGGCGTCGATAAGCTGCGCGATAAGCTGGACAGCTGGTTTAGCCCGCTGAAAGAGGAACCGGCGGAATAAAGAAACGGGGGTGCGGCGCATCCCTTTCTGAATGTCGCCCAATAAAAAACGCCCCAGTCACAGAATGACTGGGGCGGCTAATATTCAGCCAAATCCGATTACGTGAAGTAAAAGGTCTGAAAGATAGAACATCTTACCTCTGTACCCTACGCCGTAAACTTTACCTGATTTTTTCTGACCGACAAAGAATTTTTTGTAGTTAATTTTCATAAAACCGCTGTTTTTTCTTAACAGCCGTCACATAAACAGCGCATGGCTGTAGCTTAATTACCAAAAAAATGTTTAAGCGTTACACCTCAGCGCGCGCCTGTTTCGTCAGAAAAATCAGAGGTTCCCGACCGCAGACACCGAAACGCTCCGTAGTCGGGTTCACCGTTGTAGTATCAGTGCGCCTGATCCCAGTTGTCGCCAACGCCAACATCCACCCGCAGCGGCACATCCAGCTTCACGCTATTTTCCATCAGCTGACGGATTTTAGCGCTGGCAGATTCAATCTCCTCTTCGCGCACCTCAAACACCAGTTCATCGTGAACCTGCATGATCATAGTGACCTGCGGCGCGTCCGGCTGACGCAGCCAGGCGTCAACGTCGATCATTGCCCGCTTGATAATATCCGCCGCGGTGCCCTGCATCGGCGCATTGATGGCCGCGCGCTCCGCCGCCTTACGGCGAATGGCGTTGGCGGATTTGATATCCGGCAGCCACAGGCGACGTCCGTCCAGCGTAGAGACGTAACCCTGTTCAGACGCTTTCTGGCGCGTGGTTTCCATATAGGTCAAGACGCCCGGATAACGTTCGAAATAGCGATCCATATAGAGTTTCGCTTCACCTGCGTTAATGTTCAGCTGACGCGACAGGCCAAACGCGCTCATACCGTAAATCAGACCGAAGTTGATCGCTTTCGCGCTGCGGCGCTGCTCGCTGGTGACCTTATCCACGCTGACGCCGAATACCTCCGCCGCCGTGGCGCGGTGGATATCCTGCCCTTCGGCAAAGGCAGCCAGCAAGCCTTTATCCTGTGACAGGTGCGCCATAATACGCAGCTCAATCTGCGAGTAGTCCGCCGCGACGATGCGGCAGCCCTGCGGCGCGATAAACGCCTGACGAATACGGCGACCTTCCTCGTTACGCACCGGGATGTTCTGTAGGTTAGGATCGGTCGACGAGAGGCGCCCGGTGGCGGTGACTGCCTGCTGATAAGAGGTATGCACCCGGCCAGTACGCGGATTGATCATCTGTGGCAGCTTATCGGTGTAGGTCGATTTCAGCTTCGATAAGCCACGATGCTCCAGAATCACCTTTGGCAGCGGATAGTCGAGCGCCAGCTCGGCCAGCACCTCTTCACTGGTGGAGGGCGCGCCGCCCGGCGTTTTTTTCGTGGGCTTGATCCCCTGTTTCTCAAACAGAATGGTTTGCAGCTGTTTCGTTGAGGAGAGGTTAAACGGCTCGCCGGCCAGCTCGTGCGCCTTCTCTTCCAGCTCTTTCAGGCGAATAGTCAGCTCCTGAGAATGTTTCGCCAGGATATTCTGATCGATCAACACGCCGTTGCGCTCGATACGTGAAATCACCGTCAGCAACGGCATTTCAATCTCTTCAAACACCGTTTTCGGCCCGGCCTCTTTCTCCAGCTCCGGCCACATTTTCAGATGCAGCTGCAGAGTGACATCGGCATCTTCCGCGGCATAGTGCGCCGCCTGCTCCAGCGCGATCTGGTTAAAGGTCAGCTGGTTTTTGCCTTTGCCGGCGATCTCGGTGAAGGTCACCGTTTTATGGTTCAGCCAACGCGACGCCAGGCTGTCCATATCATGCTTGCCCACCACGCTGTTCAGCATATAGGACTCCAGCATGGTGTCGAACTTGATGCCGCCCAGCTCGATATCGTAATTTTTCAGTACGCTGCGGTCGAACTTAAGGTTCTGCCCCACCTTCAGCCGCTGTTCATCCTCCAGCAGCGGCTTGAGCCGCGCCAGCACCGTGTTGCGATCCAGCTGATCCGGGGCATCCAGATAGTCATGCGCGACCGGCAAATAGGCCGCCTCGCCAGGCGCGATGGCAAATGACAGGCCGATAATGTTTGCGGTAAGGGTATCCAGCGAATCGGTTTCCAGATCGAAAGCGAACAGCGCGCTCTGTTGCAGTTTTGTCAGCCAGCTGTCGAAGGTCTCTTCATCAAGGATGGTGACGTAGCCGTCGGAAGAGAGGACGCTGACGCTTTCCGGCTGCGGCGCAGGCTCTTCTTCCGCCAGCTTTTTCTGCGCACCGGCGTTATTCTTGCGCCCCTGCAGCCATTTACCCTCTTCTAGATCGGTCAGCCAGCGACGGAACTCATAATGACGGAACAGGCCGAGCAGCGTCTCAACATCCGGCTCGTTGACCGTCAGCTGCTCGCAGCCCACTTCCAGCTCTACATCGGTTTTGATCGTGGCCAACTGATAAGAGAGCAGCGCCACCTCTTTATTCTGCTCCAGCTTCGCCGCCATGGTTTTTGCGCCGCGGAAGCTGAGATCGGCGATCTTATCCAGATTGTCGTAGAGGGTGGTGATGCCGCCCAGCCCCTGCAGCAGCGCCTGCGCGGTTTTCTCGCCCACACCCGGCACGCCGGGGATGTTATCGGAGGCGTCGCCCATCAACGCGAGGAAATCGATAATCAGCTCAGGCGGGATGCCATATTTTTCCTTCACCTCATCCGGGCCAAGGATGGCGTTGTTCATGGTGTTGATCAGCGTGATATTGGGCGTGACCAGCTGGGCCATATCTTTGTCGCCGGTGCTGATCAGCACTGAACGCCCCTGTTGTTCCGCCTGCAGCGCCAGCGTGCCGATGACGTCGTCCGCTTCAACGCCGGAGACCGCCAGCAATGGCAGACCCATGGCGCGCACCATATTGTGCAACGGCTCAATCTGCGCCCGCAGGTCATCCGGCATCGGCGGACGGTGCGATTTGTAATGCTCAAACAGTTCGTCACGGAACGTTTTGCCCTTTGCATCAAACACTACGGCGACATGGCTGGGCTTGTACTGCAGCAGCAGGCTGCGCAGCATATTAAGGACGCCGTACATCGCGCCGGTCGGCTCGCCGACGCTGTTGGTCAGCGGCGGAAAAGCGTGATAGGCGCGATACAGGTAGGAAGATCCATCTACCAGAATCAAAGGGTTCTCTGCGATTTGGGCCATAGTTTTCACGTTCCAGGATGATCGTTGGTATGGGCATAAGGATGCCACATCACACGGACAAAAATGAAATAACCTGGACGGAAGTTTAGCGACAGCGTGAAGAAATTGCGCAGGGCCAGTCCATATCTCCTGTGGATAACTTTGTGCGCAAAAATACTAACGTATTGTTATTTACGTAAATATACAAAGCAAAGCGGAAATAAAGTTTATAAAATCAAAAGGTTGGATCCAGAAAAAGATCCATATAGGGAAAATAGCGGAACAGATCAAATGTGGATATAAATATGGACGATCCTTTTTCCCGGCGATCCCTTAGCGGAAAGCCTTAAGCGATCGCCTGGCTGGTGATGCTTTTTTCAACAAAGCTGCGGGAAAGTATACTGCAGGAATAAAAAAACGCCGGGGTCGCCGGCGTCTTTTTTAGACCGTTTTTACTTTTTGTCGACGAGGAATTTGACCACGTTGGCATATTGCTGAACGAAATTATCCATAGAGCTGGTATCAAGACCGCCGTTATTCACCATATATTTACCGTTGATAAACATGGCCGGCACGCCGCGCAGATCGACATCCGCCGCCGCTTTTTGCTGCTGGGCGACCAGCGCTTTAACAGCGAAGCTGTTCCATGCAGCATCATAATCTTCAGGCTTAATGTTCGCCGCTTTAACAAAGGCGTCTTTCAGGCTGGCCGGATCGTTGATGGTCTGGGTTTTCTGGATCCCGTCAAAAATCGGACCCGTCACCTGATCTTCCACGCCCAGCGCCAGGGCAACCGCCCAGGCATGCGTGACGATCGGACCCAAATCGCCGCCAAGGAAATCAACGTGATATTTCGTCACTTTCACCCCTTCCGGGAGCGTTTTCTTTACTGCGTCGCCAACGTGATATACCCGCTCAAACTGGTAGCAGTGCGGGCAGAAAAAGGAGAAGAACTCCATTACCTGCGGCTCGCCCGCGACCGGCTTATCCAGCGTGACATACTGCTGACCATCGGTAAACTGCGCCGCTGAGGCGCTAAACGCCAGCACAAGGCCAACCAGCGCAAGCCATAATTTTTTCATTTAAGACTTTCTCCTTAATCAAACATCAGTATTCAGGCATTAACCGCAACGGCGGCTGCTGTAATACGCTATTTTGCTCTTTGAAAGAGGCAATTTGTCTGCGCCAGAAATCCTCTTCCGTCATCCACGGAAAGCTACGCGGAAACGCAGGATCTTGCCAGCGGCGAACAATCCACGCCAGATAATAAACCATGCGCATAGCGCGTAAAGGTTCAATCAGTGACAATTCATGAATATCAAAGTCCCTGAATTCGCTGTACGCCTCTAGCAGAATATCCCACTGGATACGCTGCTGCTGACGGTCGCCATTCACCAGCATCCAGAGATCCTGAACCGCCGGCCCGGTGCGCGCGTCGTCAAGATCGACAAACAGCGGGCCATCGCGCCACAGTATATTGCCCGGATGACAGTCGCCGTGCAGACGTAACGGCGTCCAGCGAGTATGCCAGCAATCTTGTAAAGTTGTGCTTAGCTGAGCGATAGCGTCGTTTAACGGCGCTTTTAATGATGACGGCACCAGGCTGCACTGGCGCAACACCTGCGCAGGCTCATCAATATACTCTTCCAGGCCGATAACAGGGCGAGTGGCAAAAGGCTGCCGTTCGCCGCACTGGTGGATGCGGGCGATGAAACGTCCCACCCCTTCCAGCTGATCTTCGTTATCGGTTTCATACTGGCGGCCGCCAAGGCTGGGAAATATCGCAAACCAAAAACCATCATGCTGATGCAGTGTTTTGCCGTTCAGCCGCAGCGGCGGCGCCAGTGGCACCTCATCCTGCTGCAGCTCCAGCGCAAACTGATGTTCTTCTTCGATCTGTTCCCGGCTCCAGCGCTGGGGACGATAGAATTTCACCACGTAGCGACGCCTTTCCTCATCCGAGAACTGGTAGACGCGATTTTCGTAACTGTTGAGCGCGGTCAGGCCGGAATCGACGCGCAGGCCGGTATCCCAGAGCGCATCAATGATGGTGTCGGGGTTAAGGGTTTGAAAATGAAAGGCGGTGTTTTCCATCGTGCATCTCTGCTCAGTGTCAGAAGCGGGTAAGAATAACACCGATCGGTCAGCACGACAGAAGGCTGGCGTGATTAATCTTTAATTATGCCGCGTGCGCGTAGCAGCGCAGTTTTAAAATCATCCTCATAATCTTTTTTAAGGCCGGGGATAGCGTCCGTTTTATCGGCGCCGCGCATTTTCAGGTGATAGATCAGGATATCGTCGGTTAAGGTGTGCAGCGGGCCGTCAAAACCTGACTCTTCCGCCAGTTTTTGCAAGAATTGCAGCAGGTTGAGATCCGGCTCGGTTTGCCAGGCGGGCTGCAGCAGCTCCAGCAGTTCATTCAGTCGATGGTATTTCATAATGTTGTCCGCGATGATTGACTGAATGCTACGTTAGCAGGGTTATTCCCACATGAAAAGAGAGGTCTTAAAGGTGAACGATCGGCGGGAAAAGATATCCGGCGTGATTCTGGCCGGCGGGCGCAGTAGCCGTATGGGCGGAGAGGATAAGGCGCAGTTGATGCTGCACGGTCAGCCGCTGTGGCAGCATGTCTGGCAGCGGCTGGCGCCGCAGGTGGATGATGTCAGCATTAGCGCGAACCGCCATCTGGATCGTTATCAGCAGGCGCAGCTGCGCGTGATTACCGATACCCTGCCCGATTTCCCCGGCCCGCTGGCTGGCATGCTCAGCGCCCTGCAGCAGATTGAAAGCCCCTGGATCGCCTTCTCCGCCTGCGATACGCCTTTTATTCCCGCCGACTATGTTTCACGTCTCTGGCAGAACAAAAAGCAGGCACCGGCCGTATGGGTACGTTCCTGCCAACGCGATCATCCCGCGCTGGCGCTGGTTAGCCGCAGTATTTTGCCCGCGCTCGTCCGCTACCTGGAGAGCGGCGAACGCAGAGTGATGCATTTCCTGCAAAGCGCCGGTGGAGAGGCGGTAGCGTTTAACGATGACGAGCGCGCCTTCGTGAATATCAACACACCTGATGAGCTACGGCATTATGAGGAGAAGCGTTGATGTTGCCGATACTGGGAATTGCCGCCTGGAGCGGAACCGGCAAAACTACGCTGCTTAAGCAGCTTATCCCGCTGTTGAAACAGCGAGGGATCCGCCCCGGCCTGATAAAGCATACGCACCACAATATGGATATTGATAAGCCAGGCAAGGATAGCTATGAGCTGCGTAAAGCAGGAGCCAATCAGGTGCTGGTCGCCAGCCAGCAGCGCTGGGCGCTGATGACGGAAACACCTGACAACGATAGGACAGATTTCGCCTTTCTCGTCAGCCGGATGGATGCCAGTACGCTGGATATGATTCTTGTGGAGGGTTTTAAGGATGAACCGATACCGCGCATTGTGTTATGGCGCGATCGGGATGATGCCGAATGGGAGACGCTCATGGATGAGAGAGTGATCGCAATCGCCAGCGATCGTGCGCTTAAGGCCCCGTTCCGCTGCTGGATCTGAATGATGCGCCGCAAATTGCCGCTTTTATTCAGGCGTGGCTGAGATCTGCGACGATCTAGTCCACTCGCCAGAACCAATAGAACAGGGTTAATGCGGTGAAATGGTGTGAAAAGTGCCGCTCCTGGGTGGTTTTCACACCAGTCAGGCGGACTGTTGGTCAGGCGGTTTCCGGCAAAGGGGTTTTTCTCAACATGCAGATACGAAAAAGCCTCAGCTTTCGCTGAGGCTCCGTCGTTGATTTGATGCCTGGCAGTTCCCTACTCTCGCATGGGGAGGCCCCACACTACCATCGGCGCTGCGGCGTTTCACTTCTGAGTTCGGCATGGGGTCAGGTGGGACCACCGCGCTCTCGCCGCCAGGCAAATTCTGTTTCGCATGCCGCCCCGGGGGCCACACGCGCTAATCCGGTGAACAAGGCTGAAAATCGCGTCTCTCTTTTTCCTAAAACGCCTGTGGCGTTGTAAGGTTAAGCCTCACGGGTCATTAGTACCGGTTAGCTCAACGCATCGCTGCGCTTACACACCCGGCCTATCAACGTCGTCGTCTTCAACGTCCCTTCAGGGGGCTCAGGGCCCCAGGGAAGACTCATCTCGAGGCAAGTTTCGTGCTTAGATGCTTTCAGCACTTATCTCTTCCGCACTTAGCTACCGGGCAGTGCCATTGGCATGACAACCCGAACACCAGCGGTGCGTTCACTCCGGTCCTCTCGTACTAGGAGCAACCCCTCTCAGTCTTCCAGCGCCCACGGCAGATAGGGACCGAACTGTCTCACGACGTTCTAAACCCAGCTCGCGTACCACTTTAAATGGCGAACAGCCATACCCTTGGGACCTACTTCAGCCCCAGGATGTGATGAGCCGACATCGAGGTGCCAAACACCGCCGTCGATATGAACTCTTGGGCGGTATCAGCCTGTTATCCCCGGAGTACCTTTTATCCGTTGAGCGATGGCCCTTCCATTCAGAACCACCGGATCACTATGACCTGCTTTCGCACCTGCTCGAACCGTCACTCTCGCAGTCAAGCCAGCTTATGCCATTGCACTAACCTCACGATGTCCGACCGTGATTAGCTGACCTTCGTACTCCTCCGTTACACTTTGGGAGGAGACCGCCCCAGTCAAACTACCCACCAGACACTGTCCCCACGCCGGATCACGGCGCCAGGTTAGAACATCAAACATTAAAGGGTGGTATTTCAAGGATGGCTCCACGCAGACTGGCGTCCACGCTTCAAAGCCTCCCACCTATCCTGCACATCAAGGCTCAATGTTCAGTGTCAAGCTGTAGTAAAGGTTCACGGGGTCTTTCCGTCTTGCCGCGGGTACACTGCATCTTCACAGCGAGTTCAATTTCACTGAGTCTCGGGTGGAGACAGCCTGGCCATCATTACGCCATTCGTGCAGGTCGGAACTTACCCGACAAGGAATTTCGCTACCTTAGGACCGTTATAGTTACGGCCGCCGTTTACCGGGGCTTCGATCAAGAGCTTCTCCTTACGGATAACCCCATCAATTAACCTTCCGGCACCGGGCAGGCGTCACACCGTATACGTCCACTTTCGTGTTTGCACAGTGCTGTGTTTTTAATAAACAGTTGCAGCCAGCTGGTATCTTCGACTGGCTTCGGCTCGGGGAGCAAGTCCCTCCACCTACGTGCCAGCGTGCCTTCTCCCGAAGTTACGGCACCATTTTGCCTAGTTCCTTCACCCGAGTTCTCTCAAGCGCCTTGGTATTCTCTACCTGACCACCTGTGTCGGTTTGGGGTACGATTCGTTGTTACCTGATGCTTAGAGGCTTTTCCTGGAAGCAGGGCATTTGTTGCTTCAGCACCGTAGTGCCTCGTCGTCACGCCTCAGCCTTAACTTTCCGGATTTGCCTGGAAAGTCAGCCTACACGCTTAAACCGGGACAACCGTCGCCCGGCCAACATAGCCTTCTCCGTCCCCCCTTCGCAGTAACACCGAGTACGGGAATATTAACCCGTTTCCCATCGACTACGCCTTTCGGCCTCGCCTTAGGGGTCGACTCACCCTGCCCCGATTAACGTTGGACAGGAACCCTTGGTCTTCCGGCGAGCGGGCTTTTCACCCGCTTTATCGTTACTTATGTCAGCATTCGCACTTCTGATACCTCCAGCATGCCTCACAGCACACCTTCGCAGGCTTACAGAACGCTCCCCTACCCAACAACACATAGTGTCGCTGCCGCAGCTTCGGTGCATGGTTTAGCCCCGTTACATCTTCCGCGCAGGCCGACTCGACCAGTGAGCTATTACGCTTTCTTTAAATGATGGCTGCTTCTAAGCCAACATCCTGGCTGTCTGGGCCTTCCCACATCGTTTCCCACTTAACCATGACTTTGGGACCTTAGCTGGCGGTCTGGGTTGTTTCCCTCTTCACGACGGACGTTAGCACCCGCCGTGTGTCTCCCGTGATAACATTCTCCGGTATTCGCAGTTTGCATCGGGTTGGTAAGCCGGGATGGCCCCCTAGCCGAAACAGTGCTCTACCCCCGGAGATGAATTCACGAGGCGCTACCTAAATAGCTTTCGGGGAGAACCAGCTATCTCCCGGTTTGATTGGCCTTTCACCCCCAGCCACAGGTCATCCGCTAATTTTTCAACATTAGTCGGTTCGGTCCTCCAGTTAGTGTTACCCAACCTTCAACCTGCCCATGGCTAGATCACCGGGTTTCGGGTCTATACCCTGCAACTTAGCGCCCGGTTAAGACTCGGTTTCCCTACGGCTCCCCTATACGGTTAACCTTGCTACAGAATATAAGTCGCTGACCCATTATACAAAAGGTACGCAGTCACCCCCATAAAGAAGGCTCCCACTGCTTGTACGTACACGGTTTCAGGTTCTGTTTCACTCCCCTCGCCGGGGTTCTTTTCGCCTTTCCCTCACGGTACTGGTTCACTATCGGTCAGTCAGGAGTATTTAGCCTTGGAGGATGGTCCCCCCATATTCAGACAGGATACCACGTGTCCCGCCCTACTCATCGAGCTCACAACACATGCATCTTCGTGTACGGGACTGTCACCCTGTACCGTGCGCCATTCCAGACGCTTCCACTGACACACATGCTGATTCAGGCTCTGGGCTGTTCCCCGTTCGCTCGCCGCTACTCAGGGAATCTCGGTTGATTTCTTTTCCTCGGGGTACTTAGATGTTTCAGTTCCCCGGTTCGCTTCGTTAAGCTATGTATTCACTTAACGATAGTGTGACGAGTCACACTGGGTTTCCCCATTCGGACATCGCCGGCTGATAGCGGTTCATATCACCTCACCGGCGCTTTTCGCAGATTAGCACGTCCTTCATCGCCTCTGACTGCCAGGGCATCCACCGTGTACGCTTGGTCGCTTAACCTCACAACCCACAGGCGTCTTGCGACACCGTGTCGGTGTGAAAAATTGAGAGACTCTGAACAGTTCTTTATGCAAAGAAGCTGCTCTTTCAAATTTTCAGCTTGTTCCGGATTGTTAAAGAGCAATATCGTAAAGCTGACTCGTGAGTCAGTTTTAGGATATGTTGGGTACGCGACTTTCACTCACACTACCAGCAAGTGGCGTCCCCTAGGGGATTCGAACCCCTGTTACCGCCGTGAAAGGGCGGTGTCCTGGGCCTCTAGACGAAGGGGACACTGAAGTCTGCTTCGCAAGACGCCTTGCTCATACTTTCTATCAGACAATCTGTGTGGACACTACACGGGAAGGTATCAGCATGGTAAGGAGGTGATCCAACCGCAGGTTCCCCTACGGTTACCTTGTTACGACTTCACCCCAGTCATGAATCACAAAGTGGTAAGCGCCCTCCCGAAGGTTAAGCTACCTACTTCTTTTGCAACCCACTCCCATGGTGTGACGGGCGGTGTGTACAAGGCCCGGGAACGTATTCACCGTGGCATTCTGATCCACGATTACTAGCGATTCCGACTTCATGGAGTCGAGTTGCAGACTCCAATCCGGACTACGACGCACTTTATGAGGTCCGCTTGCTCTCGCGAGGTCGCTTCTCTTTGTATGCGCCATTGTAGCACGTGTGTAGCCCTGGTCGTAAGGGCCATGATGACTTGACGTCATCCCCACCTTCCTCCGGTTTATCACCGGCAGTCTCCTTTGAGTTCCCGGCCGAGCCGCTGGCAACAAAGGATAAGGGTTGCGCTCGTTGCGGGACTTAACCCAACATTTCACAACACGAGCTGACGACAGCCATGCAGCACCTGTCTCACGGTTCCCGAAGGCACTAAGGCATCTCTGCCGAATTCCGTGGATGTCAAGACCAGGTAAGGTTCTTCGCGTTGCATCGAATTAAACCACATGCTCCACCGCTTGTGCGGGCCCCCGTCAATTCATTTGAGTTTTAACCTTGCGGCCGTACTCCCCAGGCGGTCGACTTAACGCGTTAGCTCCGGAAGCCACTCCTCAAGGGAACAGCCTCCAAGTCGACATCGTTTACGGCGTGGACTACCAGGGTATCTAATCCTGTTTGCTCCCCACGCTTTCGCACCTGAGCGTCAGTCTTCGTCCAGGGGGCCGCCTTCGCCACCGGTATTCCTCCAGATCTCTACGCATTTCACCGCTACACCTGGAATTCTACCCCCCTCTACGAGACTCAAGCCTGCCAGTTTCAAATGCAGTTCCCAGGTTAAGCCCGGGGATTTCACATCTGACTTAACAGACCGCCTGCGTGCGCTTTACGCCCAGTAATTCCGATTAACGCTTGCACCCTCCGTATTACCGCGGCTGCTGGCACGGAGTTAGCCGGTGCTTCTTCTGCGGGTAACGTCAATGACGACGCGTATTAAGCGTCATCCCTTCCTCCCCGCTGAAAGTACTTTACAACCCGAAGGCCTTCTTCATACACGCGGCATGGCTGCATCAGGCTTGCGCCCATTGTGCAATATTCCCCACTGCTGCCTCCCGTAGGAGTCTGGACCGTGTCTCAGTTCCAGTGTGGCTGGTCATCCTCTCAGACCAGCTAGGGATCGTCGCCTAGGTGAGCCGTTACCCCACCTACTAGCTAATCCCATCTGGGTTCATCCGATGGTGTGAGGCCCGAAGGTCCCCCACTTTGGTCTTGCGACGTTATGCGGTATTAGCCACCGTTTCCAGTGGTTATCCCCCTCCATCGGGCAGATCCCCAGACATTACTCACCCGTCCGCCACTCGTCAGCAAAGCAGCAAGCTGCTTCCTGTTACCGTTCGACTTGCATGTGTTAGGCCTGCCGCCAGCGTTCAATCTGAGCCATGATCAAACTCTTCAATTTAAAAGTCTGATGCTCAAAGAAAAACGTCGTAATGAATTACGTGTTCACTCTTGAGACTTGATACTGCAATTATTTTTGCGATATCCGTCCTGTGAGTGCCCACACAGATTGTCTGATAAATTGTTAAAGAGCGGTGCGACCGGCGCTTCGTGCCGTTGTCGCGAGGTGGCGTATATTACGCTTTCCTCTTTCAGAGTCAACCCCTTTTTCAGAAGTTTTTCTCCGGCGATTCAGAACTGCTGAACCGCCTGACCAGGCCGACTAAGAAGTCGTTGTTCCGTGTCAGTGGAGGCGCATTATAGGGAGTTCTTGCGGGCTGACAAGTGCTAATTGCAAAAAAATGTCTGAGCGTTTCTTTTTTAGTCAACACCCTCTGAAAACCCGCTTTTCTGCGGCTTTATTCGCCTGTCCGGGACGTTTTTCCGCCCGCTTTTAGCAAAGTGGCCCGCTTTAGCTAATGCTATCCTCTATTTCTCTGCCAATTTTCTTATGGCTGCGGTAACAATAAAGAAGAAGGATGCTTAATGATCAAATCTGCGCGCAGTATGGCCGGTCTGCCCTGGATTGCTGCGATGGCTTTTTTTATGCAGTCGCTCGACGCGACGATATTGAACACCGCCCTTCCCGCTATCGCCGATAGCCTGCAGCGCTCTCCGCTGGCAATGCAGTCTGCGGTTATCAGTTATACCCTGACGGTGGCGATGCTGATTCCGGTCAGCGGCTGGCTGGCCGACCGCTACGGTACGCGCAAAATCTTTATCATCGCCGTTTCCCTCTTTACCTTAGGCTCATTAGCTTGCGCGCTCTCCGGCTCGCTAACGGTGCTGGTGATCTCACGTATTGTGCAGGGTATTGGCGGCGCGATGATGATGCCGGTCGCGCGTCTGGCGTTATTGCGCGCCTACCCGCGCAGCGAACTGCTGCCGGTATTAAACTTCGTAACGTTGCCGGGGCTGGTAGGGCCGGTGGTGGGTCCGATGCTGGGCGGCGTGCTGGTCACCTACGCCACGTGGCACTGGATATTCCTGATCAACATTCCCATCGGCATTCTCGGCATTGTCTATGCGCGCAAATATATGCCGGACTTCACCACCCCGCGTCGCCGCTTCGATGTATTGGGCTTCATCCTTTTCGGGTTTGGCCTGGTGCTGCTCTCCAGCGGCATTGAGCTGTTCGGAGAACGAATCGTCTCCAGCGCGCTTGCCGCCGCAGTGCTGCTGGGCGGGGTTCTGCTACTGCTGCTTTATATTATGCATGCGCGCCGCCACCCCTCGCCGCTGATCGGCCTGCCGATGTTTAAAACGCGCACCTTCTCGATTGGCATTCTGGGGAATATCGCCTCACGGCTTGGCACCGGCTGCGTGCCTTTTCTGATGCCGCTGATGCTGCAGGTCGGGTTTGGTTATTCGGCGATTATCGCCGGCTGCATGATGGCGCCGACCGCGATTGGCTCGATGCTGGCGAAGTCCACTGTCACCAGCGTGCTGCGCAGGCTGGGCTATCGCACCACGCTGGTCGCGATTACGGTGATTATCGGCATGTTCATCGCCAGCTTCTCTATGCAGTCGCCGGGCATGCCTATCGCCGTTCTGCTGCTGCCGCTGTTCTTGCTGGGCATGGCGATGTCAACGCAGTTTACCGCGATGAACACCATCACGCTGGCAGACCTGACCGATGAGAACGCCAGCGGCGGCAACAGTATGCTGGCAGTAACGCAGCAGCTATCGATTAGCTTTGGCGTGGCGGTCAGCGCCGCCGTGCTGCGCTTTTATGAAAACTTCGGCGGCACGACGGTAGAGCAGTTCCACGCCACCTTCCTGACGATGGGCATAGTGACCGTCCTGTCAGCGCTGGTCTTTATGCTGCTGAAGCCGGGCGACGGCCGTCATTTGATCAGCGACCGTGAAAAGCGGCGTAAAAAGGTTTAACGCCCCACGGAGTGTCGTTCGATCAGCTCCGGCGTCAGCACCAGCCTTTGCTGGCTGGCGCCGGGCGCTTTCAGGCGATGGATTAGGGTATCGATCGCCAGCTCGCCCAACTCATCCTTCGGCTGATGAATGGTGGTCAGCGGCGGCGTCATATAACGCGCCAGCTCAATATCGTCATAACCCATGATCGCCATATCCTGCGGAATGCGCAGTCCCGCCTGATAGAGCGCATGGTAGGCGCCCACGGCCATCGCGTCATTACTGGTAAATACCGCCTGCGGCCGCGTTTTGCACGCCAGCAGCGCGTTCATACCGTTGTAGCCGCCCTGAAACTCAAAGTTGCCGTTGACGATATATTCCGGCGGCAACGCAAGCCCTGCCGCCGCCATCGCTTTTTTAAACCCTTCCAGCCGCAGACGCGCCGGCGTTTTGTCCAGCGGCCCGGCGATGCAGGCGATGCGCCGGTAGCCGCGATCGATAAGATAGCCGCCAGCCAGTTCGCCGCCCAGTAAAGAGTTATCCTGAATAATATCGCTGCCGCCCTCGAACGGCGCCCAGTCCATCATTACCGACGGAATACCGGGATAACGCGTCAGAATATCGGCGGAGGGCAAGTGGCTTTCGGTACACATGATCAGCAGGCCATCCACGCGCTTTTGCAGTAGCGTTTCCAGACTACGGTTCATACGATCCTCATCGCCTTCGGTATTGCACAGTACCAGGCTGTAGCCGCGCTCATAGCAGCTGTTTTCCACGCCGCGCACCACTTCGGCGTAAAAGGGTTGCTGCTGGCGGTAAGCAGCATGCCAATAGTATGGGTCTGATTGATCTTCAGGCTGCGCGCCAGCGCGGAAGGGGCGTAGTTAAGTTCGCGGATCGCCGCTTCGATTTTCTCGCGTATCGCTTCGCTGACAAAACGGTTGTTGTTGATAACGTGCGAAACGGTCGAGGTTGAGACGCCCGCCAGGCGGGCGACATCTTTCATAGTGGCCAATCCGCTTACCCCTGCTGCTGTAAGAAGCGGTCTGTCTCTTCCCGCCACGGCACCGATGGCTGCGCGCCGGGGCGCGTCACAGCGATCGCCGCCGCCGCATGGGCGAAACGCACCGCCTCCGGCATCGTCCGCTGCTCCAGCAGTGCGGTCACCAACGCGCCGTTAAAGGTGTCGCCCGCCGCGATGGTATCCACCGCCTGTACGCGAAAGCCGGGAATACGTTGGCCGCTGCCGTTTTCGCTCAGCCAGACGCCGCGGCTGCCGAGGGTGATTAGCACCTGCGCAATGCCCTTTTCATGCAGCGCCGCCGCCGCCCGCGCCGCATCCTCATCGCTTTTTACCGCGATGCCGGTCAGCATTTCCGCTTCGGTTTCATTGGGGGTGATCATATCCACCAGCGCCAGCAGCTCATCGGAGAGCGGCGCGGCGGGCGCCGGGTTAAGGATGACGCGAGTCTGATGCTGACGGGCGATTTTCGCCGCCGCCAGCACGCTTTCCAGCGGCGATTCCAGCTGCATCAGCAGCGCAGAGGCCTCCGCAATGGTCTGCTGATGCCGCGTTACCACATCCGGCGTCAGCGCCGCGTTGGCGCCGGCGTGAATGCCGATGGTGTTCTCGCCTTCGCCGTTAACGAAGATCAACGCCACGCCGGTGGTGGCGCCATCAATGACGGAGACGGGAGAGACGTCGATGCGGTCGGCGGCCAGCTGCTGGCGAATGCGTTCGCCGATATCATCCGCGCCGACGCAGGCGATAAAGGCGATCTGCGCGCCGCTGCGTCCGGCGGCGACCGCCTGGTTCGCTCCTTTGCCGCCGAAAGCGACCTGATACTGCTTCCCGATCACCGTTTCGCCGGGGCGCGGGAACTGCGTCAGATTTAAAATATGATCGGCATTGATGCTGCCAAGTACAGCGAGTTTAGCGGATTGCGTCATTCGGGGTTCATCCAGAAAAGTGCGCCACCTGACGGTGGCGCGTTGCCCTGCTTTTCTTTGTTATTGGGTGACCAGCTTCAGATCAACCGGATTGATAGCCTGTACTTTCTCGCCTTTTAACGCTTTATCCGCGATTTGTACGCCTACCTGGCCAATTTTTTCCGGCATCTGCGCCACGGTCGCGGCCAGTTTGCCGCCTTCAACGGCTTTAACCCCATCAGCGGTGCCGTCGAAGCCCACGACAACCACATCAGATTTGCCGGCAGTTTGCAATGCGCGTAACGCGCCTAACGCCATTTCATCGTTTTGCGCGAACACCGCCTGCACATCCGGATGCGCGGTCAGCAGGTTCTGCATCACGTTCAGCCCCTTGGTGCGATCGAAATCAGCAGGCTGGCTGGCCAGAATCTGGAATTTATGCGCATCGGCAGCCTGTTTGAAGCCCTCGCCGCGCTCACGCGCCGCAGAGGTGCCGGCAATGCCTTGTAATTCGATGATTTTTGCGCTTTCGCCCACTTTTTTAGCGATAAAGTCACCCGCCATTTTGCCGCCGAAGCGGTTATCTGACGCCACGTGGCTGATCACCTTGCCCTGCGACGCTACGCGGTCCAGCGTGATCACCGAGATATTGGCCTGGTTGGCCATTTTAACCGCATTGCCGACCGCATCAGAGTCGGTCGGGTTGATCAGCAGCAGTTTGGTGCCGCGAACGGTCAGATCCTGTACGTTCGCCAGCTCTTTCGCCGGGTTGTTCTGCGAATCCAGCACCACCAGGTTATAGCCGAGCTTATCTGCCTCTTTCTGCGCGCCCTCTTTCAGCGACACGAAGAACGGGTTATTGAGGGTAGAGACCACCAGCGCGATGGTCTCTTTCGCCAGCGCGTTGGCGCTGAGGGTGGCGCCGAGCAGTACCGCCAGTGCAGTCAGTTTGTTCATCTTCATCTTTATATCCTTTGAGGTAAGCGCTATTTACTGCTTTTGTTATCCACCAGGACCGCCAGCAAAATCACCACCGCTTTGACGATCATCTGATAGTAGGAAGAGACGCCCAACAGGTTCAGCCCGTTGTTCAGAAAGCCCAGGATCAGCGCGCCGATCAGCGTGCCCATGATGCGGCCCTTGCCGCCCGCCAGGCTGGTGCCGCCCAGCACCACCGCCGCAATGGCGTCCAGCTCATAGCCGGTACCGGCGGTCGGCTGCGCCGATGAAAGGCGCGCCACTTCAATGGTACCCGCCAGCGCTGCCAGCATGCCGCTCAGCGCATAGACGATGATCTTTACCCGGCTGACGTTAATGCCCGACAGGCGGGTCGCCGCCTCGTTGCCGCCCAACGCATAGATATAGCGGCCGAGGCGGGTGTGATGCAGCATGTACCAGGCCGCGAGGAACACCACCGCCATCAGCCATACCGGCGTCGGAATGCCCAGCGGACGGCCGATGCCGAACCAGCCAAAGAGATCGGCGTTGTCGTTAAAGCCGGTATTCACCGGACTGCCATCGGTATAGACCATGGTGACACCGCGCAGCAGCAGCATCATTACCAGCGTGGCGATAAACGCCTGCACCTTGCCTTTCGCGACAATAGTGCCGGTAATGGCGCCGATAAATGCGCCTAACCCCAGCGCGGCGGCCACGGCCAGCAGCGCATTCACCTCCAGGCCGACGATCGAGGCCGCTACCGCGCCGGTCAGCGCCAACAGCGATCCCACCGACAGGTCGATACCGGCGGTGAGGATAACCAGCGTCATGCCGACCGCCATAATGGCGTTCACCGAGGTCTGTTGCAGGATATTGAACAGGTTATTGACGGTAAAAAAGTTCGGGCTCTGGCTGGCCACCACCGCAATCAGCACAATCAGGGCAATCAGCGATTTCTGCTCCATCAGCCAGGCTTTGCTGAACCAGCGACGACGGGCTGGTAAGGTTTGCGTACTCATAGATGTGCTAACTCCTCGGTGCGTTGCTTGCCTACAGCGGCGGCCATCAGGACTTCCTGCGTGGCCTGTTCAATGGAAAATTCGCCGCTCAGGCGGCCTTCATGCATCACCAGGATGCGGTCGCTCATGCCCAGCACTTCAGGCATCTCGGACGAGACGAGAATGATGCTCAGTCCCTCATCCTTAAATTGGTTGATCAGCTGATAGATCTCTTTCTTTGCGCCGACATCCACGCCGCGCGTCGGCTCATCGAGGATCAGGACGTTCGGCCGCGTCATCAGGCCGCGCGCGATAGCGACTTTCTGCTGATTACCGCCGGAAAGCAGGCCGATTGTCTGATCCATACCGGGCGTTTTGATGTTAAACAACCGGATAAAATCGCTCACCGCCAGCTGTTCGGCGCCGTGCTTCAACCCGCCGCCCGCGCGGCTGAAATAGCGCAGCGCGGTTAGCGACATGTTCTCTTTTACCGTCATCCCCAGCACCAGGCCGTCGCGTTTGCGATCTTCGGAGATATAGACGATGCCGTTCGCCAGCCCGTCCTGCGGCGTGCGGATAATGATATCGCGGCCGTTAAGGGTGACGCGGCCCGCGCTGCGCGGCAGCGCGCCATACAGCACCTTCATCAGCTCGGTGCGGCCCGCGCCCATCAGGCCCGCCACGCCGAGGATTTCGCCTTTGCGCAGCGTAAAGCTGACGCTATCAATGCCCGGCCCGCTAAGGTTTTCCACCTGCAACCGCACCTCGCCCGGCGCCTTGTCCAGCCGCGGGTACTGATCTTCCAGCTTGCGGCCGACCATCATCTCGATCAGCGAGGCTTCGGTCAGCGTATCGACGCTGCGTTCGGCAATAAACTGCCCGTCGCGGAATACCGTCACGTCATCACAAATTTCAAAAATTTCTTTCATGCGATGGGAGATATAGACGATGCCGCAGCCCTGGGCCTTCAGTTCGTTGATCACGCGGAACAGAGAGACGGTTTCGGTATCGGTCAGCGCATCGGTCGGCTCGTCCATCACGATCACTTTCGATTCGAAGCTCAGCACCTTGGCAATTTCCACCATCTGCTGATCGCCGATGGAGAGGTCGCCGACCAGCCGATGGCTGCTAAAGCGCAGGTTCAGCCTTTTCAGCAGCGCGTCCGCTTCGGCGTGCATCTTTTTCCACTCAATACGGCCAAGGCGGCTGACGAACTCGCGCCCCAGAAAGATGTTTTCGGCAATCGAAAGCTGCGGGATCAGGTTCAGCTCCTGATGGATAATGCCAATCCCCGCCTCCTGCGACGCTTTCGGCCCGCTGAAGTGCGTCTCCTGGCCCAGCCACTGCAACGAACCGGCGTCACGGCTGTAGATGCCGGTCAGCACTTTCATCATGGTGGATTTGCCCGCGCCGTTTTCTCCTACCAGCGCCATCACCCGGCCCGGATAAACCGAGAGCGAAGCGCCGTTAAGCGCCTTCACGCCGGGGAACGATTTTTCAATGCCTGTCAGTTGCAGTAACGGTTGCATGGCAGCCTCAGAAGGTCACGCCGGCGGTCAGGATAATATTGGCGTACGGGGTGCATTCCCCGCTGCGCACCACCGCCTGGCTCCGTTGCGTTAAGGTTTTGAAATGTTCGTGCGGGACATACTCAATGCGGATAGCGTTGCCCTGCTGCTGCTGTAGTGACGCCAGCAGCGCCAGCAGTTCACGGTGCAGCCCGGCGTTATGCTCGCGGATCTCTTCGGCAATAACCGCGCTTTCCACCTGCATCTCATGAGTGACCGCCTGCGCCACCTGTAAAAAGGTAGGAATACCGTGCGTCACGGCTAAATCGATGCGCTGCGGCCCTGGCGGGATCGGCAGACCGGCGTCGCCAATCGTCAGGCTATCGGTATGGCCAAGACGGGCGACGACGGCGGATATTTCGGCGTTAAGTAGGGGGCTTTTTTTCATTCTACGCTCCTCAGCGAAACGTTTCGCTGGACGGGAGTGTCAGAAAAAGCGGTGAATAAGACAACAGGAAGGTAACGAAATTGTGATCGCTATCGAAACGTTTCGCTGGCCGGCGGGGAAATTTGATTTAGGCAGAAAAGCGGGCCTGACAGGCCCGCAGAGAGACGATTAGCTAAAGACCATGCCGCCGTCGATTAACAGCGCCTGTCCGGTCATATAGTCGGAATCGGGGCCGGCAAGGAACGCGACGCAGGCGGCGACATCTTCCGGCTCAGAGAGACGTCCCAGCGTAATGCGCTTCGCGAACTCAGCGGTGCCGTATCCCGGCGGCTGACCCGCAGCGGCGGAAACCTGACGATCGATCTCATCCCACATCGGGGTTTTGACGATACCCGGGCAGTAAGCGTTAACGGTAATGCCCAGCGGCGCCAGATCGCGTGCAGCGGTCTGGGTCAGGCCGCGCACGGCGAACTTGCTGGAGCTGTAAACCGCCAGCTCCGGGTTACCGACGTGGCCCGCCTGAGAGGAGGCGTTGATGATCTTGCCGCCACGGCCCTGCGCCTTAAACGCTTTCACCGCCGCCTGAATGCCCCAGATCACCCCTTTAACGTTGATGTTGTACACCTTATCAACGATTTCCGGCGTAATGTCTTCGATAAGCGTGGTCGGCGCGATGCCGGCGTTATTGACGATAACGTCAAAGCCGCCCAGCTGCTGCTGGGTCTGCTCTACCGCCGCAAAGACCTGATCGCGGTCAGAGACATCCGCCTGCAGAGCGACCGCTTTGCCGCCCTGACCGTTAATCTCTTCGGCGACCTGACGCGCCGTTTCCACGTTGTAATCGACAACCGCGACGGCAAATCCATCTTTTGCCAGCCGCAGCGCGATAGCTTTACCAATGCCCTGACCGGAACCGGTCACCAGTGCCACTTTGCTTTCCATAACTGCTCCTTGCTGAGTTGATAAAGGGAATTACAGGATCTGGCTCAGGTGCAGCTGCCCCATCAGTTTCGGGTTGTCGGCATAATCGACCGGCACGGCGACTACCGCTGGTCCCTGAACGTCCATCGCTTTGCGCAGGATCGGCTCCAGCTGATCGGCGCTTTCTACCGCAAAGCCGGCGGCGCCGAAGGCTTCCGCATAGGCTTTGAAATCGATCGGGCCGAACTTCACGCCGGAAACGCGCTGGTATTTCTGCTCTTCCTGGATCGCCACCATATTGTAGGCGTTATCGACCCAGATAATGTGCAGCACGTTGGCGCCCAGACGCACCGCCGTTTCCAGCTCCATGCTCGACTGCATAAAGCCGCCGTCGCCCGAAACCGAGACCACTTTGCGGCTCGGATCCACCAGCCAGGCGCCGATCGCCCACGGCAGCGCCACGCCCATGGTTTGCTGACCGTTGGAGATCATGATCTGACGCGCGCGGAAACTATAGAGATAGCGGGCGATCCAGATATGGAAGCTGCCCATATCCACCGTCAGGGTGACATCTTTATTAATGATGTCCTGCATGGCGCGTACGATGCGCAACGGATGCAGGGCAAACTGGTTCAGCTGATGACCGCGCATCGCCAACAGTTCACGCTGCTGCTGACGATCCTTCAGGATATCCGCCGACTCGGCGCTAAGGTGCAGCGGCGCTTCAATCCGCGCGGCAAGTTTCTCCAGCGTTGAGGCGATATCGCCGATCAGCTCCGCGTCCGGCTGATAGCAGTTATCAGTTTCCGCCGGCAGCACATCAATATGCACCAGCTCGGCGTGACCGCTGTTCCACTTCGCCGGCTCATATTCCACCGGGCTGTAGCCGATAGTGATAATCAAATCCGCCTGACGCAGCAGCCGGTCGCCCGCCTGGTTATTGAACAGCCCTACGCGGCCCGCAAAGCGTGAAAAGTGAGACTGCGAAACGGCGCCGGCCGCCTGATAGGTGCTGGTTACCGGAATATGGCTGCGTTCCAGCAGACGATGCAGCGCGGTAGCGTTGTGCGGCTGGCTGGCCATCAGGCCCAGCAGAATAATCGGGTTTTTCGCTTTGGCAATTTTGTCGGCGACCGCATTGATGGCGCCTTCCGGCGCGGAACCGAGCAGCAGCTCGCCCGCCGGGGCCAGCACGTTGCCGCGCACCGGTCCGTCGACAATATCCTGCGGCAGGCTGACGAAGGCACCGCCGGGACGGCCCAGCTCCGCATAGCGGAAGGCATTGGCGAGGATTTCACCCAGCGCATCGGGCGCGCCCACTTCCACCGCATATTTGGTGATCGGTCGGAACATGCCGACGGTATCCATACTCTGATGGACCAGCTTGGCGCTGTCCGCGCGTTTCACCGCGCCGCCTAACGCCACCACCGGATCGCCTTCCGAAGTGGCGGTCGCCATACCGGTAATCAGGTTAGAGCAGCCGGGGCCGGAAGTGACCAGCGCCACGCCCGCTTTGCCGGTCAGGCGTCCTACTGCTGCCGCCATAAACGCCGCGTTCGCTTCATGGCGAACCGGGATGGTCTGGATAGAGGAGTCCACCAGCGAATCGAACACTTTGTCTACTTTGGCACCGGGAATGCCGAACACCTGCTTCACGCCCTGCGCCTCCAGCTGGGCAACAATTAAATCGGCGCCGTGCGCCCATTCTTTTTGCATATCGCTTTTCATTGTTTCTCCTGTGGCGGGGATTAGCTTTCAACCGCGCGAATGGCGCTGTCGAGATCGTCAGGGTTGAGATTGGCCTGCAGAAAATCGGGGTCCTCAGGCAGATCGACCACCAGCTTGCTGATGGCGCCGAAGGTCAGCACGCCCGACTCCAGGCTATAATCCAGTACGTGACCACCGCCCTGACGGTCATCGGTAATGAAATGCTCGTGATAGCCGGCGACGTTGATGCCCTGCATATATTGCGGCGTGCGGAAGCCGATCAGCACGCCGTCACGCTGGTCGAAATGGAACGTCGGCTGCTGTTCCACCGCTTCCATCATCGGCTTATAGGGACGGTGCTGACAGGGCACGGTACGCGTGGCGACCTGGGTAAAACGGCCATCGATACGCAGCGCGCAGAACTGGTTATCCGACGTAATGTGTTGATTGATAATCTCATGCACCGCGTCACGATCGGCCGGGCCGTCGAAGCGATGTTCATATTGCGGCTGGAAAAAGGTCATCACCGCGAAGGGTGTACGCTGGTCCGGACGGGCCGCGTTGGCGCTGCCGTCGGCGCGCAGCTGGTAAACCTGACTGTTAAACGCGATCAGCTCGCCATCGAGACGGTTGAAGGTGCCCAGGCCGAAGTCGCCTTTTTTCAGCAGGTCGGCGATGGTGCGCGACCCTTCGTAGACGCCGCTCAGCAGCGCGCTCATTAATGAGGTCTGATAGATTACGCTTTCTGGCTGTTCTTTGCGCATGGCGCTAATCGTATCAGTGAGTTGTTTCTCGCATAAACAATCGGTTACAGAATGCGACATTATTCCCTCCCTTACAGAAAAGGTTAATATTCATTAACTGTAATGTTGACTCGATTCAGTGCGAGAATCCAATATAGAAACCCCTTCACTTTGAGACGTTTTTGATATGGAACTACGGTATCTGCGTTATTTCGTCGCCGTCGCGCAAACGCGCAACTTTACGCGCGCCGCTGAAATGCTGGGGATCTCCCAGCCGCCGTTGAGCCAGCAGATATTGCGTCTGGAACGCGAGATCGGCACGCCGCTGCTCAGGCGCTTAACGCGCGGCGTGGAGTTGACGGAGGCGGGCGAAGCGTTTTATCAGGACGCCTGCCAGATCCTCGACCTGACCGGCCACGCGCTGGAGAAAGCGAAAGGGATCGCGCGCGGCGTTACCGGCAAACTTTCGCTCGGTTTCGCCAGTTCGGTCGCCTTTCATCAGGATATTTTTCGGCTGCTGCACACTTTTCAACAGCAGTTTCCGTCGGTAACGCTGCTGCCCCGCGAGGCGAGCATGTCGACGCTGATGCAGGATTTACAGGAAGGTTTGCTGGACGCCGCCTTTGTGCGCCTCCCCTGCGAGACCAGCAAAGCGTTTCATCTGAAACTGATTGCCAGTGAAGCGATGCGCATCGTACTCCCCGCCTCGCATCCGCTGAGCGGGCAGCAAGAGATACGGCTGACGCAGCTGAGCGATACGCCGATGGTGATGTTTCCACGCGAAGTGGCGCCCAGCCTGTATGAATCGATAATCAGCGCCTGCGTGCGCGCCGGCTTTCAACCGCAGACCGGGCCGCAGGCGCCGCAGATCTCTTCCGCCATCGGCATGGTCGCCGCCGGCTTCGGCTTCGCGCTGGTGCCGGAATCGCTGAGCTGTGTCACGATGCCGGGCACCCGTTTTCTGCACTGTCCGGAAGCGTCGCTGACCACCGACGTGGCGCTGGCCTGGCGACGCTGGGACCGCTCGCCGACGCTCCAGCATCTGCTGGAGACGCTGGCGCAGCAGCTGAGCGCACAGGATCACTGAATCTTGCGCACCTGCTTCACTTCCAGCTGCGCATCGTTGAAGGCCTTATCGATCTCTCCCTGCAGCTCGACTTTATCTTTGGGAGAGACGCTCTGGCCTTGCCAGTCTTTATCATCAATCTCGACGGAGAGCGTCCCCGTTTCGTCACGGAACAGATAGTCGTCATCGCTGAGGCGTTTTTCGATTGTGCCGCGCACCGTCGCCCAGCTGTCATCTTTCATCTCTTTCGCTTCTTTTACCGTCACCACATTCTGCGGCCCTTTAAAGCCGCCTTTCTGCGCTTCGGTCTGCGGCGCGTTCGGATCAACAAAGCCGCCGCTCTGCGCCGCCAATGCCGGCATCGTGAACAGAGCAACCATCGCAACCATTGCAGCATGCTTTTTCATCATCTTTCCCTCTTTTGGTGAATGACGTTGGTAGACGCCCTAAGTACAGCACAGGGTTCTTAACAGGATCTTAAGGCGGTGGTTTTTTTTCTCGCTTTGCCGGCGGCCATGACTATTTGCCCCGGCGGCCTGTACAAGCGGCGTGCAGGTTTCGTATAACGGCGGCAGTCACCTCATCAGGAAGGAAGCGATGCGCATTCTGTTAATTGAAGACGACCGTTTAATTGGGGACGGCATCCGGGCGGGACTGGGCAAGCTGGGATTTAGCGTCGACTGGCTGACGGACGGCCAGCAGGGGATGCAGGCGCTGAGCGCGGCGACTTACGACGCCGTGGTGCTTGATCTCAGCCTGCCGCAGCTGGACGGGCTGGATATCCTGCGCGCCTGGCGCGACCGGGGCGAAGATATTCCGGTGCTGATCCTGACCGCGCGCGACGCGGTGGCGCAGCGGGTAGAAGGCCTGCAGCAGGGGGCGGATGATTACCTGTGCAAGCCTTTCGCCCTCAGCGAAGTCGCCGCGCGCCTGCAGGCGCTGATCCGCCGCCGTCACGGCCAGCTGCAGCCGACGCTGAGCCACGGTTCGCTGTCGTTCGATCCCGCGGCGCGTGCGGCGACGCTAAACGGCGCGCCGGTGGAGCTGAAGCCGCGCGAGCTGGCGTTGCTGGAGCTTTTTATGCTGAACCCGGGCCGCGTACTGACGCGGGCGCAGCTGGAAGAGAAGCTCTACAGCTGGGAGCAGGATGTCTCCAGCAACGCCGTGGAAGTCCATATCCATCATCTGCGCAAAAAACTGGGCAATAGCTTTATTCGCACGGTGCATGGCGTGGGCTATACGCTGGGGGAAAGCGCATGAGCCGCCTCAGCCTGCGCGCCCGCCTGACCATCGGTTTCCTGTTGCTTACCGCGATCTGCTGGGGCGCCGCCAGCATCAGCGCCTGGTTTCAGGCACGCCATAACATCAATCAGCTGTTCGATACGCAGCAGATGCTGTTTGCCCGGCATCTGGCTGCCCTGACGCCGGACACGCTGAGCCAGCCGGCGGCCGCGCTGCCGGAAAGCAAAAAAATGCTGCGCCATCACCGCGGCGAACAGGAGGATGACGCGCTGGCCTTCGCCATTTTTACCCGCGACGGAAAGCGGGTGCTGGATGATGGCGATAACGGCAGAGATTTCCTGTTCGAACCTAACTGGCGCGGCTTTCGCGATGGCCGACTGCGCGACGATGACGATCTCTGGCGCACGCTTTGGCTGAACACGCCCGACGGACGCTACGTGGTGGCGGTTGGGCAGGAGCGGGAATACCGCGATGAGATGACTGCCGACGTGGTGCGCAGCACGCTGCTGCCGTGGCTGGCGGCGCTGCCGGTGATGGCGCTGCTGCTGCTGTGGCTGCTGCAGCGCGAGCTGGCGCCGCTCCGGCAGATCGCCCACCAGCTGCAGCGGCGCTCTCCCGATAGCAACGAGGCGCTGAACGCGAGCCGGCTGCCGACGGAAGTGCGTCCGATGGCGGACGCGCTGAACGATCTGTTCGCCCGTATTCACGCCATGCTGCAGCGCGAGCGACGCTTTACCTCCGACGCGGCGCATGAGCTGCGCAGCCCGCTCGCGGCGCTTAAAGTACAGAGCGAGGTGGTGCAGCTGGCGCATGACGACGCCGCCATGCGCCAGCACGCGCTGAGCAACCTGGACGCCAGCATCGATCGCGCCACCCGGCTGGTGGATCAGCTGCTTACGCTGTCGCGGCTGGATGCGCAGCGGGCGCTGGCGGAGAGCGAAACGGTAGACGCAGAGACGCTGCTGCAACAGGCGATTGTCGAACAGGACGCCGCAGCACAGCGGGCCGGCATTACCCTGCGGCTGGAGAAACAGACGACGACGGCGCAGCGTTGGCAGGGGCATCCGCTGCTGCTCTCTTTGCTGCTGCGCAATCTGCTGGACAACGCGATCCGCTACGGCCGCGCCGGCGGTAGCGTAACGCTGATCCTGCGTCAGCGTCAGCTGGAGATCTGCGATGATGGGCCGGGTGTCGATGCAGAGGCACTGGAACGCATCGGCGAGCGGTTTTATCGTCCGCCCGGACAGGAAAAATCGGGCAGCGGGCTCGGCCTTTCCATCGTGCAACATATCGCTGCGCTGCACGGCATGCGTATGCGGCTGGCGAACCGGCCGCAGGGCGGTTTCAGTGTTACCTTCGACCTGCCATAAAAAAGAGCAGCCCCGGCTGCTCTCAGTCAGTTAAATCTCGACCTGGGTACCCAGTTCGATGACCCGGTTAGGCGGGATTTCAAACTGATCGGGCGCACGCAGGGCGTTGCGCTGCAGCGCGAGGAACAGCTTGCCGCGCAGATGCAGATACCAGGGCCGTTTGCCGATGATCAGCGATTCATGCGACATAAAGAAGGAGGTCTCCGTCATGCGGCAGTTCAGCCCTTCCAGGCCGCAGCGGTGGAAAATCTCTTCCATGTTCGGCGTCTCGCGCCAGCCGTAGCTGCCCACTACGCGCCAGAAAGTCGGCGAAAGCTGTTCGATGGTAACGCGCCGCACGTTATGCACGTATGGCGCATCTTCCGTGCGCAGCGTCAGCAGTACCACGCGCTCATGCAGCACCTTGTTGTGCTTCAGGTTATGCAGCAGCGCAAACGGAATGACGTTCAGGGCGCGCGACATATAGACGGCGGTGCCCGGCACGCGCACCGGCGGTGATTTCTCCAGCGAGGCGATCATGGCGTCCAGCGAGTTGCCGTGTTCATGCATACGACGCAGCAGGCGGAAACGCTCGCTCTTCCAGGTGGTCATGATGATAAACATCGTCAGGCCCAGGCAGAGCGGCAGCCAGCCACCGGAGAAGATCTTGATCAGGTTGGCGGAGAACAGCGGAATATCGATGCAGAGCAGCGTCACCAGAATCAGCGCCACCAGCAGGCGATTCCAGTGCCAGTTCTTTATCGCCACGGTGCAAACCAGAATAGAGGTTAAAATCATGGTGCCGGTGACGGCGATGCCGTAGGCCGCCGCCAGGTTGCTGGAGTGTTCGAAGCTAATGATCACAATCAGCACCGCATAGTAGAGCAGCCAGTTAATCACCGGGATATAGATCTGGCCGGACTCTTCCTCGGAGGTGTGAATAATGCGCATGGGTGGCAGATAGCCCAGGCGCACCGCCTGACGGGTCAGCGAGAAGACGCCGGAAATCACCGCCTGCGAAGCGATAACCGTCGCCAGCGTGGCGAGGATCAGCATCGGGATCAGCGCCCAGTCCGGCGCCAGCAGAAAGAAGGGGTTTTTGATCGTCTCTGGGTGCTTCAGCAGCAGCGCGCCCTGGCCGAAGTAGTTCAGCACCAGCGAGGGGATCACGACGCTGAACCAGGCGAGGCGAATCGGCTTTTTGCCGAAATGGCCCATATCGGCATACAGCGCTTCAACGCCAGTGATCGCCAGCACCACCGAACCCAGCGCGAAAAACGACACCTGCTTATACTCCAGGAAGAAGTGTACCGCCCAGGCCGGATTCAGCGCCTGCAGCACTTCCGGATTATTGAGAATGCTGCGCCCGCCCAGCACCGCCAGCACGATAAACCACAGCAGCATCACCGGCGCGAACAGCTTGCCCACCATGCCGGTACCATGTTTCTGAATGATAAACAGCAGCGTCAGAACGGCAATCGACAGCGGCACGATATAGGGGTCGAGCGACGGCGCGGCAATCTCCAGGCCCTCGATGGCGGACATCACCGAGATCGCCGGGGTGATCACCACTTCGCCGTAGAAAAAGCTGCCGCCAATCAGCCCCATGATCACCAGCGCGGCGGTGGCCTTGCCGCCGGTATTGCGCCCCGCCAGCGACATCAGCGTCAGAATGCCGCCTTCGCCGGCGTTGTCGGCACGCATCACGTAGCTGATGTACTTCAGGGAGACCACCATGATCAGCAGCCAGAAAATCAGTGATAAGAAGCCGAACACAGCGTCGCGCTCAACGCCGAAACCAAATTGTCCGGACAGACATTCGCGTAGGGTATAAAGCGGACTGGTGCCGATATCCCCGTAAACCACACCTATTGCCGCCAGGGTGACTGCGGCGAGCGGCTGCTTCTTGTCAGAACTCATAATGTCATCTTTTGTTGGAGCGCTGCGACGCATCGGCGCGCACGGCTCAGGCCATCAAAAAGCGCACAGTATGCCTAATTTTAAGTAAAAACCCACCCCCGGTCGGCGATGGTTTTCGACAATAATCGGCAATAGAAGCGTCGCCTCACCCTTTCAGGATAAAAAAGCTGACGGCTATCAATGCTTTCAAGCATGATAGCCAGTAGTGTTTGCGCCCGCCAATCGGCTAAAGCGTGTGCAGTAGTAACAGGATAATTGACTGATTATGGCTCAACCACATTTACTGGCTGAAAGAATTTCACGCCTCAGCAACGCCTTAGAAAAAGGCCTGTATGAGCGCCATCATGCCATACGCCTTTGTCTGCTGGCCGCGCTCAGCGGTGAAAGCGTCTTTTTACTTGGCCCGCCCGGCATCGCCAAGAGCCTGATTGCGCGCCGCCTGAAATATGCCTTTCAGCATGCGCGCGCCTTTGAATATCTGATGACCCGCTTCTCCACGCCGGAAGAGGTGTTCGGCCCGCTCTCTATTCAGGCACTGAAAGATGAAGGCCGCTATCAACGGCTGACCAAAGGGTATCTGCCCGACGCGGAGATCGTATTTCTGGATGAGATCTGGAAAGCAGGGCCGGCCATTCTGAATACCCTGCTTACCGCGATTAACGAACGGCGCTTCCGCAACGGCGACAGCGAAGAGCGCATCCCGATGCGGCTGCTGGTCACCGCCTCCAACGAGCTGCCGGAAGCGGACAGCGGGCTGGAAGCGCTGTATGACCGGATGCTGATCCGCCTTTGGCTGGACAACGTGCATGAAAAGCATAACTTCCGCAATATGCTCATCCACCAGCAGGATGAAAACGCCAATCCGGTGGACAGCGCGCTCTGCATCACCGATGACGAGTACCGGCAGTGGCAGGCCAGCATCAGCCAGGTAGCGCTGCCGGAGCCGGTGTTTGAGCTGATTTACCAGCTGCGCCAGCGGCTGGAAGCGCTGCCCGACGCCCCCTACATCTCCGATCGCCGCTGGAAAAAAGCCATTCATCTGCTGCAGGCGTGCGCCTTTTACAGCGGCCGCCAGGCGATCGCGCCGGTAGACCTGATCCTGCTGAAAGATTGCCTGTGGCACGATATGGCTTCGATGTCGCTGCTGGAACGTGAGATCGAAAGCCTGATCACCGAACAGGCGTGGCAGCAGCAGCCAATGCTGATCGCGCTGCAGCATATCAAAGCGCGCCATCTCGCCCTCGCGCAACAGCAGAGCCTCGATCGCGCCGTCCGGCTGGAAAAGCACGGCGGCATGTTCAGCCGCAAGGCGCACTATGCGCTGCCGGCGGCGCTGAACGCCGAACAGCTGACGCTGATGCTGCAAAAACCGCTGACGCTGCATGATATGCAGGTGACGCACGTGGTCATCGCGCGCGACGCCCTGCAGCACTGGCTGCTGAAAGGCGGCGAAGCGCGCGGCAAACTGAACGGCATCGGCTTTGCCCAGACGCTGGATCTGCAGGTAGACGGCAACGACTGCCTGACGCTGCGCGACGTTAGCCTGCAGGCGTCACGCCTGGCGCTGCCGGGTGAAATCAGCCACGAGGCGGTGCCGGCGGAGATCGCCGAGGCGCTGGACGCGCTGGACGCTCAGCTGCGTGCGCAGCGCGCGCTTTTCGCTCAGCATCAGCGCTGCCTGTTTATCAGCGACGACTGGCTGGCGCGCATCGAAAACAGCCTACAGGATGTGGCCGAACAGCTGAAGAAAGCCAGACAATGATCTCGCTGGATACGATCAGCACCCTGCTGTCGATCGGCCAGACCCAGCTGATCGAAGATCTGGCGATCGCCCTGCTCGCCTCACCGCAGCTGGTGCTGTTTTTCGAAAAGTTTCCCGGCATGAAGAAGGCGCTGCTGCGCGACCTGCCACGCTGGAAAACGGAGATCGGCGAACGGTTAAAAACCACGCCGGTGCCGGAGGCGCTAAAGCAGGAGTTTCGGCTTTTCCAGCAGCATCAGGCGCTGGGCCAAAGCGCCTTTACCCAGGCGTTGCCGGCGCTGCTGTCACGGCTGGATGCGTTCGCCTCTCCCTTCGCCGGGCAGGCGCGCACGCTGGCGGGCCACTGCGATGGCCAGCAGCTTAGCCCGGCGCAGCACACCCTGTTTCTGCAGCGCTGGCGGCTCAGCCTGACGCTGCAAACCATGACGCTGAATGAACATCTGCTGGAGGAGCAGCGGGAAAACCTGCTGGCCGATCTGCAGCAGCGCATGGCGCTGAGCGGTCAGCTGGCGCCGGTGCTGTCGGAAAGCGACGAATCTTCCGCCGGACGGCTGTGGGATATGAGTGCGACGCCGCTGCAGCGTGGCGATTATCAGCTGATCGTGGAGTACGGCGAGTTTCTCGCCGGCCAGCCAGAGCTGATAAAGCTGGCGCAGCAGCTGGGCCGCAGCCGCGAAGCGAAAGCGGCACCGGCGGAAGAGGCGCCGCCGGAGGCGTTTCGCCAGCCGGTCCGCCAGCCGGATAGCGTGCCGGAAGAGGTAAACGGCCTGCACCAGAGCGAAGATGTGCTGCGCCTTTTACCCGCGGAGCTGGCAACGCTCGGCATCAGCGAGCTGGAAGTGGAGTTCTATCGTCGACTGGTGGAGAAGCGCCTGCTCACCTATCGTCTGCAGGGAGAGGCCTGGCGCGACAAGGTCGTGCAACGCCCGGTGAGCCATCAGCAACAGCAGGCCTGCCCGCAAGGCCCCTTTATTGTCTGCGTGGATACCTCCGGCTCGATGGGCGGCTTTAACGAACGCTGCGCGAAAGCGTTCTGTCTGGCGCTGCTGAAGGTCGCGCTGGCGGAGAAGCGCCGCTGCTACATTATGCTGTTCGCCCATGAGGTGATCGGCTACGAGCTGACCGCCGAAGACGGCATCGCGCAGGCGATCCGCTTTCTCAGCCAGCGCTTTCGCGGCGGCACCGATCTGGCCGCCTGCCTGGAAGCGGTGCTGTTGCGTCTGCAGGACGCCGCCTGGCGTGATGCGGATGCGGTCATCGTCTCGGACTTTATCGCACAGCGCCTGCCGGAACAGATCATCAAAACCGTTCAACGCCATCAACAGCAGCAGCATCAGCGTTTCCACGCCGTTGCCATGTCGGCGCACGGCAAGCCGGGAATTTTGCGCATCTTTGATCATATCTGGCGGTTCGACACCGGGCTGAAACAGCGTCTGCTGCGCCGCTGGAAACGCTGACCCGCCGCGGTTCCGCGCAGGCAGCAGCTTTGACTTTGCAATCCCTGCAGGCAACGGTAGGATGCCTCTGTTCCGCCGGGCGCGTTTTCCCGGCCGTTGATCCCTTCTTCTTTATACTTAGCCAAGTGGAGCGAAACGTGGCAGAAACGCTGCAACTCGATAATCTGGATCGCGGGATCCTCAATGCGCTGCTGGAGAACGCCCGCACCGCCTACGCTGAACTGGCCAAGCAATTCAACGTCAGCCCCGGCACCATCCACGTGCGGGTAGAGAAAATGCGCCAGGCCGGCATCATTATCGGCACGCGCGTGGAGATCGACCCGCGCCAGCTGGGCTATGACGTCTGCTGCTTTATCGGCATCATTTTAAAAAGCGCGCGCGACTATCCGGCGGCACTGGCGAAGCTGGAGGCGCTGGACGAAGTGGTGGAAGCCTGGTACACCACCGGGCACTACAGCATCTTTATTAAGGTGATGTGCCGATCGATCGACGCACTGCAGCAGGTGCTGATCAACAAGATCCAGACCATCGATGAAATCCAGTCCACCGAAACGCTTATCTCCCTGCAGAACCCGATCATGCGCACGATCAAGCCATGATCTGTGTATAACCTTATCCCTGACGTGGCGCCGCGCGGCAACGGCGGATCCACGTTATTCCCCTCTGTTCATCTTCTGGTTTTCCACAGGTAGATCCCAGCCTGATCACAGCGTACAATGCTCGCTCTTAAAGACAGCACGTTGCAGGATCGCATCATGGCAGATATCACCCTTATTAGCGGCAGCACTCTCGGCAGTGCGGAATATGTAGCAGAACATCTGGCCGACAAGCTGGAGGAAGCAGGCTTATCTACCGAGACGCTGCACGGTCCGGCGCTGGATGAACTTCCGCTGCAGGGGATCTGGCTGGTGGTCAGCTCTACCCATGGCGCGGGCGATCTGCCGGATAACCTGCAACCGCTATATGAAGAGCTGGAGCAGCAGCGTCCCGATCTTTCCGGCCTGCGTTACGGCGCCGTCGGCATCGGCAACCGGGAATACGATCTGTTCTGCGGTGCGATTAAGCAGTTTGACCAGCTGTTGATCGCCCTGGGTGCGAAGCGTATCGGCGAACGGCTGGAGATTGATGTGTTGGAGCATGAGATCCCGGAAGATCCGGCAGAGGCCTGGCTGGAAAACTGGCGACCTTTGCTGTAGATCGCACGATCAATGCTGGGATCACCGCGCTTTTTTCCATTGATCCCCAGCATATTTCACTCTTTTTTATCCCTGGATCCT